>CAXTKV010000055.1:19192-25215 GCA_964244895.1 uncultured Deinococcales bacterium | reverse complement strand
TGTAGCCGTTGTCGCCGTAGCCGTCGTCCTCGTAGCCGAGCCGCAGCGTCAGCGGGGCGGCGTTGGCGGGGATGGTCTTGGTGAGGCCGACCAGTTCGTGAATCCGGCGCATCTGGTCGCCCGGAAGCTGAATCTTCCCGTGGTAGAAGCGGTCCGAATTCGGGCCGGATGGGTCAACGTAGCGCTTCCAGGTATGGCGTCCTACCCCACCGGTCTGGACGCAGCCGCCCGCGCTAACGGTGACTTGATCACCGGGGGCGAAGGTGACGCTCGGAAAGAGAGTCACCGCTTGCCGGACGTTCGGTTCGTCGATCCGGTAGGTGATCATGTCGTTGCCGATTTTGGTGGCTTGAATGCGTTGATTGGCCCGCCCGAATTGCGTCAGCCCGATCAAAAGGAGGGCGGATATCCAAGCGGCGGCTCGGGCGATTCTCGCGGTTTCGATCATGCTCTGCTCCTCGTGTTTCCCTCAAGGTGGCGGCTGCCGCTGCGGACTCGAAGAACTTCTCACAGGTTGTCCCGACCTCCAGCTCGGACCGCGACGAACGGTTGGCGAAATGGTAGCCCTCGGTGCGAACGAGTGAGGGGTTTCCATCGGCGTACGATCCGCATCGGGTTGTTCGATGCGTGTTTCAAGGGTGGGCCTGGACTGGTCAAAAGTTGGTCAAAAGGCCCAGTGACTGCGCTCGGGTGAACAGTGGTGTGTTTGGGCTGGAAGGCTTCGGGTAGCGAAGCCCTCCGCATCGGCAATGTATCGGTTTGAATCGTCTTCGATATGCATCAGAGCGCAGCAGCGCCTTGGCTCAAATCTGGCGGCTCGATTTCGCGTTCGCCAGTTGACCGAGAAGTTCGCTGCAGAACGTGGTGTTTCGGGCACGATTTCGCAATGAACTGCCCTCGGGTGTTCGCAGGCTCCGTAGAAGGCGAAATTCCACGACTAACTGGCCGAAATCTCGAGCTTCGCTGCCTTAAACTTTCTACGGAGTGATGGCCGGGTCTAAAACCGAACTCCGGTACTTCAACAGGCGATAACTCGAGGCAAACGGTTGCGTGCGAGCAAGGCACTGGGAAGCCCAGCCGCTTTCGGCACTCAGGCGAAATCTCGGGGTTTGAGGTGAACGCAATGCGAAACCGGACGGGATTGAACTCGTCCGGTGTCACACTCGAGAAGGGGGTGCAGTCATCATGCGGCTCTCGACCTGACGGCGTTCTTACACCAGGCGCACGTTGAATCGGTTTTGTTCAATCCCGCATTCCGGTCAGCACGGCAATCGCCTCCGTCACCAACGAGAGCGTTTCGGGCGATACTTCCCCAATGAACTCTCGCAAACGCTGCTTGTCCACCGCCCTCAGAAGTTAGGGCTACGCCTTTGAGTCCCGCTCGAGTCCGCCATCGCCCGCCCGAGGCTGAGCCGCTCATCCCGTCCTGCAACCACGAATGTTGACTTTGCGGTTGCCCTGTGGATCACAGTGACCGAATTGCCTCCGAGTCTCAGTACCATTCCAAGCTCATGTACCCGAAAAACGGTCGCCAAAGCCACATCGGTAAAAGTCAAAAGCGACCGCATCAGTCATGCCGAAGATACCCTCAGGGGAGTTGCCACTCATGCGCCTTCGGGAATCCTCAAGGAGCGCACCTCTGGTTGACCGCCCAGACCAATCGAGATTCGTCCCGCCGTCTGGGTCACGAGCGAAATGTAGCGGGCTTCGAGCGCCTCGTTCAAGCGCATTTCCGGGCCGGCCACCGATACGGCAGCGATGACTTCGCCCTTGAGGTTGCGGATTGGAGCCGCGATCGAAAATGCGCCCTCGTCGAGGTCGCTGACGGCCACGTGGTACCCCTCCAGTCGGATGCGCTCGAGCGATTCCAGCAGGGCTTCGGAGGAGGTGGTGGTTTCGCCGGTGAAAGGCTGCAGTCCTTCTTTCAGCACGCTGGCGAGCACGTCGAGCGGCGCAAAGGCGAGCAGCACTTTAGGCGTGCCTCCGGCGTGCAACGGGCCGCGCCGTCCGATTTCGGCGTACATCCGGATCGGGTGCGGGGATTGGCGCAAGTCAACTACCACGCTCGAGAGGCCGTCGCGCACGACGAGGTGGACGTTTTCTTTGGTGGCTTCGGCCAGCGCGTCCAGTTCGGCGCGGGCCACGCGCGCCAGATCCCACTGGCGTTTGGCTTGCTGCCCGAGCAGGTAGGCCTTCTGGTGCAGGAAAAAAGTCTGGCTGGCTTCCTGAATCACGTAACCGCTCGTCTCGAGGGTTTTGAGGATCCGAAAGACCTTGGTTTTGGTGATGCCCGAAGCCCTGGCGATTTCCGGCAGGCGCGCGCCGGGTTGTTCGGCGATCAATTCGAGGACGCGCAGCGCGTCGGTGACGACGGAAATCGTGTATTCGGGCATGGTTTTCTCCGGGTCGTGCGCCCTGGTTGGTGCGTTCGGTTTTTATTCCGTGGGTGCGTGGACGCCTTGACATTCGGGGCGTCGGGCTGCAAACTGAGCGACATTGATTTACAGAATAAACTAGCATTTCACTGAATAAAACACAACCCGAACCGGAGGAGCCATGATCACCACCGATGAGCGAGCCGTACTCGAGAGCATCAACCTGGACTTGCCCTGGAACCTGATCGAGCGCTTCACGACGCTGCGCCGCGAACACCCGAGCGACGTCCGGATCGCCGCCGCGGAAATCGCCAGCAGGCTCCAGACGCACGGCGTGCCGCACGAGGTGCTCGAGGCCGAGATCTTCCTCAGCCTGCCGGGACGGGCCAGCGTCAGTCTGGGCGCGAAATCCTTCAAGGCCAAACCGATGGCCATGAGCGCCCCCACCACCGGTCTGACCGCGCCCCTGGTGTACATGCCCAGCACCTACGCTCGAGGCTCGACCGACGTGTTCGACCGGATCGCGCTGCCCGAAGACCTGGATTACAGCGGAAAGATCGTGGTCAGCGAAGGCTACGGCATGCCCGGCAAGGTCGCTGATGTCGAAGCGCGCGGGGCGCTCGGGTTGATTGCGGTCAACGCGGGCCAGAACGCGCACTGGGGCATCTGCACGACCATCTGGGGCACGCCCGACCTGGACGACCTGCCGCGCAAACCCACGATTTCGGTGGTGGCGGTCAACAACCCGGACGGTCAACTGCTGATCGAGGCCGCCAGGCGCGGCGAATCCGTCACGATCCAGGCCGATCTCGAGGAAGGCTGGTTCGGCTCACCGATCCCGGTCGTGACGATTCCGGGCACCGAGGAACCCGACAAGTTCGTGCTGCTGCACGGGCACTACGATTCCTGGGATTACGGCATCGGCGACAACGCCGTCGGCGACGCGACCATGCTCGAGATCGCGCGGGTGCTCTGGGCGCACCGCGCCAGCCTGAAGCGCACCGTCAAGATCGCCTGGTGGCCCGGACACTCGACGGGACGCTACGCGGGTTCGACCTGGTTCGCGGATCAGTTCGCGATTGACCTGTTTGAAAACTGCATCGCGCAGGTCAACTGCGATTCGCCCGGTTGCCGCTGGGCCAGCACCTTCACCGAACTCTGCACCATGTCCGAAACCGAGGGTTTCATCACCCAAGTCATCCGCGACATCGCCGGGCCGGACACCGTGATCGAATGCGAGCGCGCCCACCAGGCCGGAGATTACTCGTTCAACAACATCGGCCTCTCGAGCTATCTGATGCTGTCCTCGACCATGCCCGAAGACCTGCGCGAGGAAAAGGGCTATTACGCGGTCGGCGGTTGCGGTGGAAACATCGCCTGGCACACCGAGGACGACACCATCGAGATTGCGGATCGGGATTACCTGTTGCGCGACATGAAAATCTACCTGGCCTCCGTGCGCCGCGCTGCCAACGCGACCATCGCCCCGTTCGACTTCTCGCAGACCCTTCAGGATTTCGGGCGCACGCTCGAGGCTCGGCAGGCGGCGGCGGGCGAGCATTTCTCTTTTCAGGCCGCCAGGGACGCGCTGATCGCGCTCGAGGTCGCGCTCGAGCGGTTCACGAGCCACGCGCAAAGCCTGCAGGACAGAACGCCAGCCGATAGCGCCGTCAAACGCGCCAACCACGCGATCCGCCGCCTGGCCAGACTGCTGGTGCCCGTCAACTACACCCGCGAAACCAGCTTCTTTCACGACCCCGCCGAGACGATCGCGCCCCTTCCCGACCTCGAGCCCGCGATGGCACTGCAACACGTTGCCCCGGAGCAACGCGGGTTTTACAAAACGCACCTGACGCGCGGCCAGAACCGGCTCGTGGCCGCCCTGCGCGATGCCGCGATGATCCTGACGGACGCCATGCGCTAAAAAATCGTGCGCTCAGGAACGGTACGCCATAAACCTCGACGCAATCAGGCCAGTGGCCCAAGGAGGAAGGGACATGAAACGATTCAGAACCGCCATCGCTATCGCCGGGGTGGGCGCACTCGCGCTCGCCATCGGGCTTCAGGTCGCGGCGCAACAGGGCAACGTCCTGCGCGTCGCGATCATCAACGACCCGATCATGAACCCGTTGCTCGCGCCGGAACTCGGTTCGATCCTGGTCAACAAGGTGATCTTTCCGGGACTGGTGCGCCCCGACGAGAACCTGCGGCCCAGCCCCGACCTGGCCAGAAGCTGGACGATCTCGCCGAACGGTCTGGTCTACACCTTCAAATTGCGCCCGAACGTCAAATGGCACGATGGCGAAGCCTTCAGCGCCGACGACGTGAAATTCACCTTCGACCTGGCCAAAGATCCCAAGAGCGGCTCGAGGTTGTCGTCTGACTTCGCGCCCATAGACAAGGTCGAGGTGGTGGACAAGCTGACCGTCAAGTTCACGCTGAAATCGCCGTTCGCACCCTTCCTGATCTTGCTCGGGCACAACGCGGGCATCATCCCGGAGCACCTGCTGAAAGGCAAAACCCTGGTCGAAGCGACCGAGTTCAACCGTCAGAAACCCGTCGGCACCGGGCCGTTCCGCGTCAAGAGCGTCGTGGCTGGCTCGAGCATCACGCTCGAGGCAAACCCCGATTACTACGGCAAACCGAAGCTTTCGGGATTGGTCTTCAAGATCGTGCCCGACGTCAACGCGCAGGCCGCGCAACTGCGCGCGGGCGAACTCGATTTCACGACCGTCGAACCGGTCAACCTGCCGAGCGTCCAGGGCGCCTCGAACGTCAAGATCTTGCAGGCCAACGCGATCCAGCATTTCTTCGTCTGGTTCAACCAGCGCATGCCGATCTTCAAGCCCGCCCTGGTGCGTCAGGCCATGAACTACGCCGTCAACCGTCAGGCGATCATCGACGGCGTGCTGAAAGGCTACGCCGACTACCCGCAAGGCACGATCCCGACCGCGCTCGGCGACTACTTCAGCGCGGGCCTGCCCAAGATCGCCTACGATCCCGAGAAGGCCAAGAGCCTGCTGGCGCAGGCGGGCTGGAAGCCCGGCGATGGCGGCATCCTTCGCAACGCCAAGGGCGAACCCTTCAAATTCACCCTGCTGGTCGACAAGGGCAACCCGACCCGCGAGCAGGCTTCGCTGGCCGTGCAGCAGGACCTCAAGAAGATCGGCATGGACGTGACGCTCCAGACGCTCGAGTTCGCGACCGTCGTGCGAGATTACGTCCTTCCCGGCAAGTTTGAAGCCAACCTGATCTGGTGGACGACCCCGCCCGACCCCGACCAGTACAGCTTCTACACCACCGGTCAGGACAACAACAACGCCGGGTACTCCAACCCCGAAGTGGACAAGTTGCTGCTGGCCGGTCGCCAGGAAACCAGCCCGCTCAAACGCCGCGTGATCTACAGCCAGCTCCAGGCGCTCGAGGCCAAGGACCCGCCCGTGCTGGTGTTGTGGTACCCCAAGGAACTCCAGGCCGTCAGCGCCAACCTGCAGGGCGTGCCAAAGCTCGGCATTCGCGACGCGATGCGGCACACGGAGAAGTTTTACTTCGGCAATTGAGCGGAAGTTCTACTTCGGGATTGCGAACGAGTCCTACTTCGGGATTGCGAACGAGTCCTACTTCGGGATTGCGAACGAGTCCTACTTC
>CAXTKV010000055.1:12323-19092 GCA_964244895.1 uncultured Deinococcales bacterium | reverse complement strand
CTACTTCGGGATTGCGAACGAGTCCTACTTCGGGATTGCGAACGAGTCCTACTTCGGGATTGCGAACGAGTTCTACTTTGGGAATGAAACTGCCCGTTCACCTTCGGGAATGGATCGGGTGATCTCGAGGTGCGCGACGCACCGTTCACCTCGAGAAAAATCACCGACCTCGGCCCGAACGGTTCAATCCATTCGTGAGCGCCCATGAACACCGTCCAGGACACGTTATTTGATTCGCGTGCTGGACGGTGTTCCAAGAATTTCAGCTCGAGTATCCGCCCCGTTTTGCGCCATCATGCTCGAGCCGTAACCCCACAACGAATAGGCTAAAGCCAGCCCGATCCTCGAGGTTAACTGCACATGATTCTCTCGTACATCGCCAAACGCATCGGCTACGCGCTGGTGGTTCTGTTCGTGGTCAGCGTCGTGACCTTCTCGATCATCCGGCTCGCACCGGGCGGCCCGTCGCTCCTGGCCGACCCGAAGCTCTCCAGGGCCGAGATCGCGCAGATCGAAGCGCAGCTCGGGATCGACCAGCCGATCCCAGTGCAGTACGCGCGCTGGATCGCGCAGATCGCGCGGGGCAACTTGGGGAAAAGCTTCCTCTACCAGACGGGCAACCTCGAGACGATCATGACGCGCCTGCCGAACACGCTGATCCTGGCGGGCGTATCGCTGTTGATTTCCGTGCTGATCGCCGTGCCGCTCGGGCTGTACAGCGCCATCAAACCGTACGGTGCCGTGGATCAGAGCCTGAGCGTGCTGAGCCTCGTCTCGATCTCGATTCCCGTGTTCTGGCTGGGATTGCTGTTGATCATCCTGTTCGCCGTAACCCTGCGCGTCCTGCCTGCGGGCGGCATGGCGACCCCGGGTCTAGAAGGGTCTTTCGGGGATCGCATATCGCACCTGATCCTGCCGGTGTTCGTGCTGTCCACCGCCGGGATCGCGGAAATCATGCGCTACACGCGATCCAGCACCCGCAACGTCCTGCGCCAGGATTTCGTGCGAACCGCCCGCGCCAAAGGGCTGACCGAGGGCGCGCTCAGGCGCAAGCACGTCCTCAGAAACGCGCTGATTCCCGTAGTGACCGTCATCGGTCTGCAATTGCCGCGATTGGTCGGCGGGGCCGCCGTGACCGAAACCATCTTTTCCTGGCCCGGCATGGGGCGTTTGGGCGTCGAGGCCGCGCTCAGCCGGGACTACCCGTTGATCATGGCGATCACGCTGTTCGTGGCGGTCGCGGTCGTGGCCTTCAATTTGATCGTGGATCTGATCTACCCGCTGCTCGACCCGCGCATTGGACTCGAGTGACCGTGGCACCGGAATACCCCGTTCAGACCGCCACGGCGCGGAACGCCCGGAGCGGTTCGTACGCCGCTCGCGTCTCGCGGCGTTTTCGCAGGCATCGGCTTGCGGTGGTGTCCCTGGTCGTGCTGATCGCGCTGTACGCCTTCGCGTTCATCGGGCCGCTGATCAACCGCGCCGACCCGGACGCCGTGGACCTGGGCAACCAGCTGGCCGGAATCACCCTGACGCACCCGCTGGGCACCGACGAATCCGGTCGGGACGTGATGATCCGCCTGATGCAGGGCGGTCGCGTTTCATTGGCGGTCGGCACCTTCGCCGTGCTGTTCGCGGTGCTGGTCGGGGTGGCGGTCGGCGGGCTGGCCGGGTTTTACCTGGGCTGGGTGGACACGCTCCTGATGCGCTTCACCGACGGCGTGCTGGCCATCCCAGCGTTCTTCGTGGTGCTGTGCGCCCTGACGTTCTTCGGCCCGAGCTTGCTGAACATTATCCTGGTGATCGGCCTGACCTCGTGGATGGGCCTGGCGCGGCTGGTGCGCGGTGAGATTCTCAGCTTGCGCCAGGAAATCTACGTCGAGGCCGCCCGCGCGTTGGGTGCTCGAGACGCCTCGATTCTGCTGCGCCACGTTTTGCCCCAGGTGATCCCGACGATGATCGTCAACGGCACGCTCGGCGTGGCCGGAGCGATCCTGGCGGAATCGGCGCTGTCGTTCCTGGGTGTGGGCGTGCAGCCCCCGGCGGCCAGTTGGGGCAACATGCTCTCCGGCGCTCAGAATTACCTGTACAACGCGCCGTGGCTGGCGATCTATCCGGGCGCCATGATCCTGCTGACCGTGCTGGCCTTCAACCTGGTCGGTGACGGCCTGCGCGACGCGACCGACCCGACCTTGCAGTGAACCCGACCTTGAAGTGAAAGGGAGAACGACCATGCAAAAGAAGAACTACACCGGTTACCGCTCGTTCCAGTACCTCGAGCCGGGGCGCGATTACAAGGCCTTCAAGCTCGCCCCGGAGCTCGACCGCGTCAAATCTCGCCGGGTCGAACTGACCACCGAACAGGAAGCCCGAGCCCGGCGCTTGTTCGAGCAGAACGTCGTGATTTCGTTGCACGATCACTGCTTCGTGGCTCCCGAAAATCTGTCGGAATTCCTCGAGTTCCGGCGTTGGGGTCGCGACTTCACCGGCTACGAGGGACTGTCCGTGTCCGGGCTGGACGCCGTGTTCGACAACATGATGGACGGCACGGCCATGATCACCTCGCGCGGCGGCTGGAAATGGGACGACGTGATCTACGACATCGGCATGCGCCTGAGCGACATTCACCACCAGGACATGGTCGTGCTGTGCCTGACCACCGAGGACATCCTGCGCGCCAAACAAAATGGCCAGATCGCCTTCGTGATCTCCATAGAGGGCGCAGCCATGATCGAGAACGAACTCGACCGCATCGACATCCTGTACGGGCTGGGCGTGCGCTGCCTGGGGATCGCGTACAGCGAAGGCAACGCGCTTGGGGCTGGTTTGCGCGAGCCCAACGACGGCGGCCTGACGCAATTCGGGCGCAGCGCGGTGCGGCGCATGAACCAGCTCGGCATGGCGATCGACATCTCGCATTCCGGCGACCGGACGGGCCTGGAAACGATCGAACTGAGCAGCAAACCCGTCTTCATCACCCACGCCGGGGCTCGAGCCCTGTGGGGTTCAAACCGCCTCAAGGACGACGACACGATCCGGGCCTGCGCCACCAAAGGTGGCGTGATCGGTATCGAGGCCGCACCGCACACCACCATCACCAGGAACAATCCCAGGCATTCCCTGGAGTCTTTCATGGAGCACTTCGAGTACTGCGCCAATCTGGTCGGCATCGACCACGTCTCGTTCGGGCCGGATGCCCTGTTTGGCGATCACGTCGGACTGCACCACGCGCTCTCCGAGGCGCTCTCGATCTCGCAATCCAGAGGCAAGCTGGCCTACGAGGAAGTCGAATTCGTCGATGGGCTCGAAAGCCCGGCGGAAACATTTCCGAACATCGTGGGCTGGATGATCTCTCACGGGTATTCCGACGAGGACATCGCGAAAGCCATCGGCGGAAACGTCATGCGCGTCCTCAAGGAAGTCTGGTACCGCTGAACTCGAGGCCGTTCGGGTTTAGCGGTCATCAAGTTGCGGTGAATCACCTTGACTTGCTCGCGCAGCACGGCGTCTTCTTGTTTTCTCGCTTAGACCTCGGCGTTTCCACGCGAAATACGCGCGTTGGGGTGATTACAAGATCGGGTTGTTTGATTCCGTTGAGCTGTCCCGTTCAAACCCAACTTCAAATAAGACGAGGTTTGATAGCGCGCTAGACAGTGTTTTTGTCTTCCTTCTCGGACACCTTCAAACGGGACAAAGGAACATCAGGTGAAAATCTTGGATTTGGCGTGATTCAAAATTGCGTGTTCCACACGTGGTCTTTCCCCCTCAGCGGAATCAAAACGCCGAATCTGGCAATGACCCCAGACTGTCATTGCCAGAGATCAAAATGAGAACACCGTCCAGGACGTAGATTGTGAACACCGTGCTGGACGGTGTAGCTCACTACAAACTCTTGGGGAAAGGCGCGCATGGTTAAGATTGGCGGCATTGTTTTTATCCTCGTCCTCTGCGCCTGCGCGCAGCGTTGCACGGTGATTCCTCCTTGATGAGTGGCGCGAGATTAACTCGAAGCAATCCGGTGGTCTGTGCCATGGAGACTTCCTCCTAGGCGTGGGGACGGCTATGTTGCCTTAACGCTGTTGGGAGAACTTCATCCTCTGTGACTGAACACGAGCCGTACCGTTAACAAGTCGAAACCAGGCGATGCTCCTCGACTTGGGGCTTTGGGTTGTTGACAGGCTGATCCAACGCCCAGAGCCACATCCCATCCGATTGCTGCCGTGCAACTCCCGTTTCACGCTGCGTACTGCGGGCGTCCATTGGGCCGGTAAACCTGGAGCGTGATGCCCTTCGGGAAGGCGAACCTGGTTGCACAGAGCACACTCCCGCGAGTATTCCGAGAACAATTTCACGACCTAGTAATCGTGTAATTTTTCACTTGCCTTTCTCTTCACCACTCCTCGATTCCCCGCGTACTCTCGTCGTCGCCTTTGGCATAAATCTGCGAGGTATTGACGTTGGCGTGCCCTAACTGGCGCTGCACCGCCAGCACGTCCCGCGTCTCCCGGTAGAGGCGCTTGCCCGCCGCGTGGCGCAAGGGATGCACCGCCAGGTATTCGACCCCGGCCCGCGCACAGAGCCCCTGCATGATCTGCCGAGCGCGCTGGTCACCTACGTTGAGAAGCGTGCCCGTCCCCTTCCGCGTGGGAGGGGGCAATTCGAGGATCGCCTGGCGCAGTCGCCAGGAGGCCCGCACGCGCCGCAGCTTGCCGCCCTTGCCGAAGCGCACGACGATCCGCTCGCCCTTGAGGTCCTCGAGGCGCAGCGCGCAGGCCTCCGAGACGCGCAGGCCCGCGTGCGCGCCGAGCAGCACCAGCAGCCGCTCGCGGGGGTCGGCCACGGCCAGCAACCGCTCGAGGTCGCCCTGAGGGTAGGCCGCGACCTTGTCCGAAGCGGGAGTCGGGTCGCGCTGGCCCTTGACGTCTCGAAAGGGCTCGGCCTCTGTGGCGCCCGCCCAGCGCAGGGCTGCGAACAGGGCGCGACCGGCGGCCAGCTTGACGTTGACGCTCGAAGGGGCGTAGCGCGCCGCCAGCTCCGCCTTCCAGGCGGCCCCCCAATCCCTGGAAGGGGAGAGCAAGTGCTCGCCCTCGAGCGCCGCGATGGCCTGCTCGACGCCGACGCGGTAGGTCTTGAGGGTGTGCAGGCTCGTCTGTGCGCCGCGCGCGCCGTGGAGCGTCAGGTGGGCCTCGACTAGCGACCAGAGGGTCGATACCTCGCGGTCTCGGGCCGCCTCGACGGCCCGCCGACGGCGCTCGTCGGAGGCGAGGTCTCGCCAGGCGCGCATCTGGGCGGTTCGCGTCCCGGTGAAGCGTTGGATCGAGATGCCCGAATTCATGGCCTCGACCGCAACCTTGGCCCGATCAATCGGCTCGAGGTTTTTTGCTTCAGCCATCGATGTCGGGCCAGGGCAAACTCGACAGCGGGCGTCCGGGGGCTGCGACGGGAGTTCGTCTCAGGCGCGTTCGATCCGATGCCACCGTTGCCCTGCGACGCCATCGACGCGCGACCGCCATTCTCGAGCAAAGCCTGAATTGCCTCGAGCATCTCCGACGCGAGGAAGTCGATGCGCACGTCACGCATGCCCTCAACTCGTACGCGAGTCGCAACTCCGTCATTCCGGCAGCCATACAGGGATGATTCGCTCGGCTTTTCGAGAAATGCGATGCGTTGACCTTGAACAACGATTGATCGAACGGGCGCGGGGCCGCTACGGGTACGGCCAGTCCCGCAAGCGCTGGGCCGCTCAGCGCTCTTCCATCGAATGCGTCTGCCCAAAGGCCACGTGGGGCGCGAAGGGCCTCGAGAATCTGGCCCTGTCCTGCGAGGGCTGCTCGACTCGAGACCGGCGTCAACACGAAAGATCGTCGTATCCCCCATAAATGCGTACCTGACACTACCGTTCTTCGCGCAAAAACGCCGGTGGCGTCACCGCTTGGAACCCCAACTTCGCGGCGGCCCTCAGGACTATCTTATCTCGCGTCAGAATCAAATCCGCTCCCGATTCAAACGCCAAGTCCAGCATCCACCAGTCTTTTTGATCGGTCAGCGAAGGCCAATCAAAGCGCTTCGGACGGTACAGCGCTCCCATCACCCCGACCGTCAAGGCGGCCCGCACCAACCGACCCGGATCGCTCACGTGTTCGAGGACCACGGGGCGGGTCAACACGTCCTGCAATTCGCGCAACCAGGCGTCGCTCGAGGCGAGGCGCACGCCGCCGGTCTCGATCGAGTGCAGAACCTTGGCGTCTGCACCCGAAGTCCGTCCGATCACGCCACCGACGACAACCATCGTATCCAGCACGATCAACACCGGGAAACCGAGATCAGTCGCGGCCATCGAGCCGTCGTTGGTTTTGGCGACGCGCCTTGACCTCATCGGGGGTTGGCGCGGTTGCGCCCGAAGCCGTGCGCGGGTTGGCTTTGCGAACCTCGGTGACGGCGTTCGAGGCCAACGAATGGGCAGCGTCCTCCTCGAGACCACCGAAGCCAATCAGAGCGCTGAGCGGACCCAGCGGGCTGAAGAGTTCGCGGTACCGGGATTCGCCCAACCATGCGGCCAGGTCGTTGGCGGTCAAGCGGTACTGGTTGCCGATGCGGGCCGCGGTGAGCGTGCCGCGCCGGATTTCGCGGCGCACGCTTTCCTCGCTGACGCGCAGGGCGTTGGCGACCTCGGCTGAGGTGTAGATCGGTTGTCCAAAAATGGGTTTGATGGCTGCGGTCATTGGCATCACCGGCATCAGTATACACGCGGTTGAAACCGTTGACAGCC
>CAXTKV010000055.1:0-12223 GCA_964244895.1 uncultured Deinococcales bacterium | reverse complement strand
CACTCGCCTTCGCCCCTTTACGAAATCTTTACCAGTCTTTATGAAATCCTTAGAACGGATTCCTAGGCTCGCGTCATGCCACAATTCAACCGCCGTGAATTCCTGTCCCTCGCCGGTCTCGCCGCTGGCGGCGCGATGCTGGGCTCGCGAACCTGGTCGCAACCCGCTGTGATCACCGCGCGCTTCCCGCAGTCGCCCCTCCTGCCGACCGCGAGCCCCGAGCCCGGCCTGGTCGCCGCCGAACTCGTCGCCCGACCCGCCATCGTCCAGGTCGGCGGCAAGGCGGCGAAACTGCTGACCTACAACGGCGCGTCGCCCGGCCCCGTGCTGCGCGTGCGCGAGGGCGACACGGTGAGATTGAAGTTCACCAATCGGCTCTCGGAGATGACGAACCTCCACCTGCACGGGTTGCACATCAGCCCGAGCGTGGACAACCCGCTGCGCATGCTCGAGCCGAACGAATCGGTCACGATGGAATTCAGCGTGCCCAAGGGCTCGCGCGGCACGCACTGGTATCACCCGCACGCCCACGGCCTGGTCGCGCGGCAACTTTTCTCCGGCATGGCGGGCGCGATTCTCGTCGAGGGCGAGGCTGATGCGATCCCCGAACTGCGCGAGGCGCACGAGGAACTGATCGTGCTGCGCGACCTCGAGTTGGCGAACGGCTTACCCGCGCCGCACACGGCGATGGACTGGTTGAACGGCAAGGAGGGCGCGATCCTGACCGTCAACGGCGCGATCGAGCCCACACTTCTGGCGAACAAACCGACGCTGCGCCTTCGCCTCGTGAACGCCTCGAGCGCGCGCACCTTCCGCCTCGCGCTCGAGGGTCACGCGCTTCACTTGATTGCCACGGACGGCGGGCTGCTCGAGAAACCCGTGGCGCTCGAGGAGCTGCTGCTCGCGTCCGGCGAGCGCGCCGAGGTGCTGGTGCAACTCGAGCGCGAGGGGATCTTCAGGCTGCTGAACCTGCCCTACGAGCGCGGCAAGATGAGCATGAATGGGTCGAGCGACGCGGGCGAAGGCGACCGCCGCAATTCGGGCTCGGATGGAACGGGCGCGATGAGCATGGGCGGCTCGGGCGAGGCGATCCCGCAGACGCTGATGTTCGTGAGCGCGCCGAAGCTGCCCAGGCCAGCGCCGCTGCCCTCGAAGCTGGCGAGCCTGCCCGCGCTCGCCGACTCGCGCCCTACCCTCACGCGCCGACTCGTGTTGACCGAGCCGAGGGGGCAGGGGGGGTTTCTGATCAACGGCAGGGGCTTCGATCCTGACCGCGTGGATTTCACCGGCAGGCTGGGCGCGCTCGAGGTCTGGGAGATCGTGAACTGGGCGGACATGGACCACCCGTTCCACCTGCACACGTACCCATTCCAGGTGCTTTCGAGGAACGGCAGGCCCGAGCCATACCGCGCTTGGAACGACGTGGTGAACCTCCGCAGGAACGACACGGTGCGGCTCGCCGTGCAGCTGGCGGACTTCACCGGCAAGACCGTCTTCCACTGCCACGTGGCCGAACACGAGGACAAAGGCATGATGGGCGTGCTCGAGGTCAGAGCCTAAAGCCTCGCCCATGCGACTGAAGGTTTGAAACGTGACTTGCCGTTCCAGGGGTTGCCGATACCCTCAACCTCCGGCGGGCCTTGCACACTTTGCAGCGGCGCTCGAATGACTTTTGACGCTCGTGCCCCCTGCGCCGAGCTGTTCGGCGTCGGGGGTAGGACGTGAGGCCGACGCCTCGATCGTGGCTCGATCCCAACAGATATTTTGGATAACTGTTCTTATCAGTAATCTGTTCAAGGGATGCGACCTACTTGCAAATGAATTAATTCACGATTATGCAGGGTCGTGAATTAATTCTTCCGTTCTCACGAATCGGTTCAGGTGAACCCTAAGATACTGTTGGTCAAGTCACGACGAAGTGTGCAGGTCAGTCATAGCGACCAGGCCCGACATGAGCGGTCACCCAATCGAGCAAGTACCAGGCGATCAATAGGATCGGCTTGGGGGCATTCATCCGGGACTTCAAACCAGCCCCCAACCCAAAGAGCCGATCGGCACGGCTTCGATCAGCACCCAGTCCCAACCCTGCACGGCGGAGGAACGCATGAACGATCTGAGTCTCCAGGAACGCATCGAAGCCCTCGTCCAGAAGGAACACGCGCTCTACGACAAGGGCGGCCTCGGCGACGAGGAGCAAGCCGAGCTTCATAGCCTCGAGGTTCAGCTCGATCGGCTCTGGGACTTGCTGCGGCAGCGGCGCGCCAAACGCGAGTACGGCCAGAACCCGGACGAGGCCACCGAGCGATCCGCCTCGACCGTCGAGAACTACAATGATGCGCCGTACAAGGGGTCGAACGAGCGATGAGCGAGGGCAAATCTCACTCTCGCATGGGCGTTTCAAGTACCTTCGGCGGAGCCATCCGGGCAGCTCGGTCGGGTGAAGGTCGGGGACGAAGCCCCCGGTCAGGACGGCAATCCATCGGAAGGTTCGGCTGGGATGACTTCGACTGGGATGACGCAGCCAGGCTCGGGCCATGAGGCCCTCCCGCTCACCTTCTCCATGGTTCGAATCCGTGAGCGCGCGCTACCCGCGGTTCGAGGCAGATTTGGAGGCCGACGTGGCCGTGATCGGTGCGGGCATCACGGGCCTGACCGCCGCATATCAGCTCGCCCGCGAGGGTCGCCGCGTCGTCGTCCTCGAGCGCCAAGTGGTCGGTCGCGGCGAGACGGGTCACACGACCGCGCACCTGACCGCGCGTCCCGACCTGGCCTCGAGCGAGCTCATCGAACGTTTCGGTGAGGCGCGAGCTCGGCGCGTCTGGGCGGGTGGCTTCGAGGCCATCCGACACATCGAAGGGATTTGCGCGCTCGAAGGCATCGACGCGCACCTCGCGCGGCTGGACGGATGGCTGATCGCCCGCGACAGTCACGGTCGCCAGACCGTGGACGACGAATCGGAGGCGCTCGAGCGCCTCGGCATCGCGCACGAGATCGCGCACAGCCCGATCCGCGCGGAGCGAGCGCTGCGGATTCCCGATCAGGCGCGCTTCCACGTCGGGCGCTACCTCGAGGGCCTGGCTCGGGCCGCCGTGGCGCACGGTGCGGTCATTTTTGAGCGATCGGCGGTGGTCTCGATGACCGGCGGCGAGATGCATCAACTGAGCGTGGCCGACCCCGCCGGGACGGGAGCGCATACCCCCCTTCTGGGTGCGGTTCGTGCCCGGCGCGTCGTCGTAGCGACGCACGTGCCGATCTGGACGCACTACCTGATCCTCGACAAGCTCAAACCCGCTCAGAGCTATGCGATCGGCGCGAGGGTGCCCAAGGGTCTCGTTCCGGACGCGCTGATCGACGATGCGAACGACCCCTATCACTACTACCGCCTCGAGCCGTACGAGGGGCACGACCTGGTCATCTTCGGCGGAGAAGACCATCCAACCGGGCTCGAACGGGCCGACCCGGACCGCTTCGACGCGCTCGAGTCGGAACTTCGCGCCTGGCTGCCGGGCGTGGCGCTCGAGGTCGAATACCGCTGGACGGGCGAGGTCTGGGCCTCCCTCGACGGCTTGCCGTACATCGGCCTGGACCTGCCGCCCGCTCCGGAGCGTTTCATCGCGACCGGCTACGACGGCGTCGGTACGACCTTCGGCACGCTGGCCGGCCTGATCGCCGCCGAGTGGGCGGCGGGCCGCGAGCACGCGTACGCCGACCTGTACGCACCGGGTCGCCTGGCCGCACGCGACCTGGGTGGGCTGCTCGGTCAAGGCCTCGGCTTCGCCGGTCATCTGTTGACGGACCGCGTCGGGCGGGCCAATCCCATTTCACCGCGGACGGAGGTCGACGGGCTCGAGCCCCGACAGGGTGCGCTGGTCGAACGGCCGGGCTCCGGTCGCATCGCCGCGTACCGCACGGACGAGGGTCAGCTGATCGCCCTGTCCCCCGTCTGCTCACACGCCGGGTGCATCGTGGACTGGAACGCCGCCGACCGCAGCTGGGATTGTCCGTGCCACGGCTCGAGGTTCGCGCCCGACGGCGAGGTTATCGCCGGTCCAGCGGTTCATGCGCTCAAACCCAACGAGCGCGATAGCGTGGGAGAATAGCGGAACCCGTGCGTCCCGAACTGGTTTCGGGGGCGGGGCGTGCCCTGGACGGTGTTCTCGAGTTGTGGGTGACGAGTTTCACGATCGTAGCGCGGTTTGAGGCTTTTCGTTGTCTCCCCTCACTCCGGTCAGGCGGGCGATGTCCTGGAGGCTCGAGAACAGGTCCTCACCGGGCTTGAAGAGGTCGTTGCTGGTGGCCGTCTCAACGATCAACGCTCGTGACGGTGGGCGGGACCGATCAAGCGCTTCCAGGCGTCGGTCAAGAGGGCATCGGCCAGGCAGTTGGCCTTGGTTTGGGCGGCCACGAGCCGCGCGGGGAAGGTCTGCTGGAAGTCCTTGAACAGAGGATCGGAGTCGTCTAGCACGATCACCTCGAGCGCCGACAGATACGGCGCGATACGAGAAGGCCGTGCGACTGTGCGAAGACAGTTGCACTCGTGAGGTGTCTGGGCTAAGCTCGGATTACCAGGCCCGAAGTTTAGTACCAGAGCACCGACCTGCCAAACGGCGGGTTGTGGTGTTTTAGCGTCTGTGACGCTCTTTGGGCTTACGCTCCTTCATATCATTGGAGCCTACGTTACCACCCGTGGGGGTTTGAAGTCGAATGGACGCGAGGGCTTGTGTCCGTCTCCCGATGCGCTCTACGGAGTGAAGCCAAGCCCGAGAACTGACGTACACTGAAACCATGTCCAAACGTTTCCCCAGCACGCCGAAAGCCTCGAGCACCAGTCCCGCCAAGGGCGAGGGGAAGGTCTTTACCGGCATCAAGCGTCCCACCGTGACAGTGCTCAAGCCCGGCACGGTTGACCCGACCGAAACCCTGCGCCGTCTGCGCGGGCGGTGAGACCCGAGCGCATCGCGCGCGTCTACTTGGTGGATTCGAACGTCACCTTTTACGGTGGCGCTCCGAGCGAGGCGCTTGCGGCGCACGTCCTGCCGCTGGCGGAGGCTTCGAACGCCTTCTTAAGCCGCGCGACCTTTCACGGGGTGGAATTGCACGTGCCGAGCGTGTTCCTGTCCGAAACGGCGACGCTGGTGTACCGGGAGCTGGTCGGCTCGGGCGTGCTCAACTTGGACGACGGAAAGCGCGTGCTCGAGGCAATCATCACCACGGCCTGGGATCTGCACTTTCCGGTGTTTGAGGATGTGTTCGATTTCCAGCACGGGCTGGGGCGAACGGACACCACGGGTGACGCTGAGTACCTGGCGGTCGCGGCGGGGCTGGGGTGCGAATTCGTCACGGCTGATCCGCTGCTGGTTGAAGAGGTGCGCCGATCCGGGATCACCGCGTCGGTGGTGCTGGTGACGGAACACCCGTGGGGTCAACCGGGGGCGCTCGACGATTTCCCACCGACCCCGTAGCCGCTTCCGTTCAGCTGTTCAAATCAACACTCACCGAGTGCGCCAGGCGTTTATCGTCTGTGGTGCCTCGAGAACCCCGTCCTGGCCGCGTATCTGGAGCACCACAGCGTGTTTTACCGGGGGCCACACCCTCGCGCGCCTCACCGGGCCTGCGCGTCGCGCTTTTATTCGTCTGGACTCGTGCGAGACTCGGGAGACGACTGACCGTCCTTCGAGGAAACCATGCTGCTCGAGATCACCGCCGCACCACCCCCGAACGCGAGCTGGCCCGCCACCGATCTGGGCTTCTTGCTGCACAAAAACCCCGCGCGACCCCAATCGTTCGAGTTGAGCTTCGGCCAGGCCCACGTCTTCTATCCCGAAACGAGGCCCGAGCGCTGCACGGCGGCCTTGCTGCTCGATGTCGATCCGGTCGGCCTCGTGCGCGGTCGGGGTCAGGGCGATGGCTGGCTCGAGCAGTACGTCAACGACCGCCCCTACGCCGCCTCGAGCTTCATGTCCGTCGCGCTCGCGCGCGTGTTGCGCGAGGCGATGGCGGGTCGAAGCAAGGAGCGCCAAGCGCTGGCGGACAGCGCCATCCCCCTCACGGCGCGCATCGCGGCCCTGCCGTGCCGGGGAGGTGAAGCCTTATTGCGGCGTCTGTTCGAACCGCTCGGCTACCGCGTCAGCGCCCTGCGCCACGCGCTCGATGAACGGTTCCCGAGTTGGGGCGAGAGCGCCTATGACACGGTCACGCTCGAGGCGACCGCGCGTCTCTCGAGCTTGCTGACCCACCTCTACGTGCTCATTCCCGTGCTGGACGACGACAAGCACTACTGGGTCGGCGAGGAGGAGGTCGAGAAGCTCGTGCGCTTCGGCGAGGGCTGGCTCGAGGCGCACCCGGAGCGCGAAGAGATCGTCAAGCGCTCGCTCAAGCACCGCCGCGATCTGGAGCGCGCGGCGAACGCTCAACTCACGGCGCGACTGATGATTGGCGAACCCGACCCGGACGAACTCGACGAGGCGCACGCTCAGGAAGAGGCTGCGCTCGAGCGAACCGCCAGTCTCAACGAACGACGCATCAGTGCCGTCGCCGCCGCGCTCCGCTCGAGCGGAGCGCGGCGCGTGCTCGACCTCGGCTGCGGCGAGGGCAAGCTGATTCGCGCGCTGTTGAGCGACAGGCAGTTCGAGCAGATTCTGGGCGTGGACGTCTCGCACCGCGCGCTCGAGACCGCCAGCGAACGCCTCGATCTCGAGCGGCTGCCCGAACGCCAACGCGCCCGCGTCAGGCTGGTGCAAGGTTCGCTGACCTACCGCGATAAACGGCTCGCGGGGTGGGATGCGGCGGCGCTCGTCGAGGTCATCGAGCACCTCGACCCACCCCGACTCGCCGCCCTCGAGCGCGTCGCGTTCGAGTTCGTCCGCCCTGCGACGGTGATCGTGACCACGCCCAACGCGGACTTCAACGCGACCTGGGAGACCCTACCCGCCGGGCAGTTCCGGCACCAGGATCACCGTTTCGAGTGGACCCGGCTTGAATTTCAGACCTGGGCGCGAGGGATCGCGAAGCGCTTCGGCTACGGTGTGGAATTCGTCGGGATCGGGACGGAAGACCCGGTGCTCGGATCGCCGACCCAGATGGGCGCGTTCTCCGTCAACGCCGTGGTGACTATTTTGTTGACCTGATCGGACTTACGTCCCGCCGTGGCGCGCTCGGCAAGGGCTTCGAGGACCACGAGGTTGCCGCTTGGGGCACTCGAGACGAATTCGCTGAGCGAATCCCGTGCTGTTGGGGTCGTCTGTGCGGTGACCCGCAAGCTCCCGAGGAATAGGCTGCCAAGGACCGCGTTCGTCCCCAGGATCGCTGATACTGGCAAAGACCGCCTCTTGTCGCCCATGTTGACATACCTTTCAGAATGTCTAGCCGAGAGTCGATACCTTTCACTGATCCTGGTGCAGTTAACTTAGGACAGCCAATATACGCGGTTTAATTGGTCATTGTGCAAAATCGTACGAAAGCCTTGACTGGGACGCAAAGCTGCCAACACTAGACTGCTGTGTGTATTCGGATGGAGGTTTTTGAGTGGGACAAGACACTAAACGGTTATCGTCCCACGCGGTCCCCCTGTCGTCTCGCGCTGTGAGGCCCAAGAAACCGCCTCGCGTCGGTCTCGAGGGTTCTCGTACCCCACCATGTCTCTGGTTTCCCATTCACTTATGGTAATCATTCAAAGCATTGTTGAATGAAATCTTTCTTTCTTGCAAGAAAGTATTGTATAATGACCACATGACCGAAATCATCGCTGTGCTCTCGCGCAAGGGTGGCGTCGGCAAGACGCACACCAGCATCCACACCGCCGCGATCCTCAAAAAACGCTGTAAGGACGTGGCCGTGCTCGACCTCGACCCTGAAGGCTCCGCCGCGAGTTGGGCGCGCCAGAAAAACGCCCTGCCGTTCCCGGTCTACACCGCTCGCCAGCGCGACGAGGCCTCGCGCCACGCCTACGTGGTGATCGACACGCCCCCCAACGACTCGAGAACCCTCGGCGAGGCGGCCCGATCCGCGACGCGGGTGATCGTCGTCTCGGGCGCGGACGGTCTCGAGGCCGACCGCCTGATCCCGACGCTCGAGGCGCTCTCGGCCAGCGGCAGATGGGGCATCCTCCTCAACCGCGTGCCGCGCGGCAACCTCGGCCCGGCCATGCGCGAGTTTCTCGAGGGCGAGGACCTCAAGGTGCTCGGGCTGATCCCCGACCGGGCCGAGTACCACCGGGCCTTCGGCGAGAACCCGATGCGTCTGGACGAGTACGAGTTGGCGCTGAAGGGTCTGCTGTGAAATCGTCCAAGCGCGACGCGACCACCTTCGGCTCGATCATGAAAAATCGCATGACCGATGCGGCCCAGTCGCCCTCGGTCCAAGCTCCGCGCATCGCAGCGCCTGCGCTCAGCGGGGAGCCGCCGAGGGTGGCGTCCGTCGCCGAAGCAGTGAACGCCACCGACCTCGTGCCGTTCAACTCGCGGCTCTCGCGGGCGATCTACCGGGAATTGAAACTCTATTGCGCCGAATCCGACCTCAAGCAGCAGGTCGTGGTCGCGGAGGCGCTGCGAGAATACCTCGACAAAAGAAAGAAAGCATGAAAGAAAGCTTTCTTTCATGCTATCCTCGAGTCGAGGGTTCCGCGCAACAACCGACGCACCCGACGATGTTCGTTTGTGGCCCCTCGGTTCGGAGCGTACCCCGGTGAGCCTCGAGGCTCGACGTCGCCCCAATCGCTTCCAGGCTCAGCCAGGCGACGATGAAACCGATACACCGACGGCCTACGGCGAGGCGCTTCGGGCGATGCACGACGGGGCGCTCTACGCCGAAACCTACGCCATGATCCTCGAGGCCGCGAAGGCATACAAGAACCCGCTGGCCGAATGTCACGGGAGGGTGGACGCCCTCTACAACGAGATCCGACGACGAGATCCAGAGGGGCGACTGTACGAACTCGCCTACGAGGCGTGCGTGCGCGATCACGGCGCTTGAGCCGAATCCGAACGATGGCGCGAGACGAGGCTACAGGCTCACGCCGATCCGCTCGAGCACCTCGGAGAGCTGTTCACCGGCCCCGTACTCGATGCACAGCGCCGTCGGCGAGAGCCGCACGCGCAAACCGAGCGCTCGCGCCACCTCGAGCGCAATCCAATCCAACTCCGCCTGCTGGCTCGAGGCGGGCGCGTTCTTCGGCGTCCCATGGCCGCGCAACTCGCGCAGGCTGATCCGCGAGCCAATCACCTCGAAGGCTCGCGCCTTCCTGCGGTCCGGGTTCGTGATCTTGCAGAGGACGAGCGACTTAGTCGGGGCGAGCGCCCCGCGCTTGACGAGGCCCTTGAGATCCTCGGGCAACTCGAGCAGGGGCAGCTTGCGCTCGACGAACTCCCGCAGGATCCAGCCGCCCGCGTTGACAATTGCGACGATCTCCCGCCCCCGGTCCCTGCCGACGGTCTTCGCGACGTGCCCGCGCCGCTCGTGGTCGAGCCGTATGCCGTGGCTCTAATCGCACTGGCTGTCCGCTCGAGCCTGTTCGACCGCCATCAGACAGGCCCACACGGTGCATAATAGCCATAAATCGTAAGAGGACTGCTTTTCGTGGGGTCTGCAACACTCGTTGCTTTCAAAACAGCGAGTGGAATTTGGACACTCCAATCGATATTGTCCGTGCAAGCCGCTGGGGGAGCAGTATAGGTCAACTGGGCAAATGGCCCTGGGATCGGAGGAGCATTCAATCTTCCCTTACCGCTCACAAATTCCCAAGTGACACCTAAATCCAGAGCGTCTTGGCCCACTATTGCCTGCATTACGCCTGCATTAAGCTTTTTAAAGCGAGCGCTCAAGCCGAAAAGGGGTTAGCACGCCAGAAGGGTGACGCTCGAGAACACGGCTTTGAACACCGTGTCATCGAAGGTCAGCATCTCGAGGTTGTGATGGTCAGCATGGGCGGCGATCAGGAAGTCGGCCACGATCCGCCTCGGGACACTTCCATCTCGGCGCAATACGGCGTACTGACCGAAGGCTTGACCGGCTGCGTCCCAAACCGATTCAGGCATCTCCCAGAGAATGCTGACACCTTGCAAGGTCAGCCAGGCGTCAATCGCAGGCCAGGAACCGGAGGCTCGCAATTCGGCGCGAACCACGGGACAAATGCACAGTGCTTGTTGACTGTGAGTATCCAGAGCACTCAAGGCTCGAGCGTGGTTGGCATCGTTCGGGTTGAGGGCGCTTAGGACCAGGTTCGTGTCCAAAGAAATCACTCGTCGTCCCAGCGGGATTCACGGACAGCGGCTACAGCGTCGTTGTTCGTTTCAGCCTGGAGGGCGCTGATATCGAACTGCTTGAGGATCGCGGCGATGGTCTCGGAGGGTTTGGGTCGTTTCACCCGCAACTCGAGCACGTTGCCAGTCTCGAGTCGGAATTCGATCTTGTCGCCGGGGCGCAAGCCGAGCGCGTCGCGCATCGCGGCAGGGATGGTGATTTGGTGCTTGGGGCTGATCGTGCCCTCGATGGTGTCGGGGGTGTGCGGCATAAGGTTCTCCTATACCAAGAGAGTAGCACAAAGTAGTACATACCAAGCGAGATGAAATGGCTCAACGTATCTGAGAACTGGGGGATCAGCATCGATAAGACGAATAGTATGATAAACTGAGCGCATGAGAAGTGATACGAATGCTGCACGCTTGAGCGCCACCATCCCCGTCGAGTTGCTCTCGTTCCTCGAGACCTACCAGCGAGACCACGCCCTCGAGTCGCGCAGTGCCGCCCTGGTTGAGGCGATCCAGGCGCTGCGTCAGCGAGAATTGCAACGCGGCTACGAGGAACTCGGGCGGGCGCAACGCGAGGGCCTGGAGGTCTACCCGAGCGAGAACACGGACGGGCTGAACCTCGAGGATCAGGCGTGGCGTTGATTCGGCGGGGCGACATCTACCTGATCAACTACCGACCGGACGGGCGAGAGGGCGAGGCGGCCCAGGTGCATCCGGGCGTGATCGTGACGAACAACGCCGCCAACGCCAACACGCACCTGCTGATGACCGTGCCCTTGACCAGCAATACCGAGAAGATGTACGTCACCAACGTGCTCTTGCCCTTGAACCGCACGGGGCTGGATCATGACAGCAAGGCGCAAGTCGAAGCGTTGCGGGCCACGCATGTCAGCCGCTTGATCAAGCCCATCGGCTTCGTGCCTGAGGATTTGATGGCGGTGATGGACGAGAAGCTGCGGGTGCATCTCGGACTGTGAGGGTCAAGATAAGCGCCAACCTCGACACCGAACTCATCGGCTTCCTCGAACGCTACCGGCAACGGCACGGCCTCAAAACCCGCTCCCAAGCCCTCGAGAAGGCCATCCGCGAGTTGCGCCGGGCCGACCTTCGATCCGAATTCGCGGCGGCGGCAAAAGACCCCGACCAACAGGCTGACGCAGACTGGTGGGCCTTCACGGGCGCGGACGGCTTGCGTGGCTGAGGGCGTCCGGCGCGCGGGTGGGTCAATCACGACCGCTCGCGCAATGTCAGAACACCGTCAGCTTCGAAGCCGCACATTGACGGAACTACGACGCTGTAGTAGTCTCTGTGAAGCGTGGAATTCATCGAGACGCCCATCTTCACGCGACAGATCGATCAACTCCTCACGCCAGAAAACTACCGCGCTTTCCAGAATGCGCTCTTAGAGCACCCCGAAGCGGGCGCGGTCATCCAGGGCACGAACGGCGCGCGCAAACTCAGATGGGGACTCGAGGGACGCGGCAAGAGCGGCGGCATCCGCGTGATCTACGTTCAAAGACCGGAACGGGTTTACTTGCTCTTGGCCTACGCGAAGAACCGAAAAGACAACTTGACGCCTGCAGAGAAGCGCGTCATCGCGGACTTGGTTCGAAAGATCAGGTGAGGATCGTGGACAAAGAACTGTTCGGCGAACTGGTCGAAAGCCTCAATCAAGCCGTGAAAATCTCGAAGGGCGAGCTGAAACCCTCACGGGTGACGATGCTCTCCCCGATTGACGTGCTCGAGGTACGCCAGAAGCTCAAACTCTCCCGCTCGGACTTCGCGGCGGTAATGGGCGTCTCGGAGCGCACGCTCGAGAGCTGGGAGCAGGGGCGGCGCAAGCCGACGGGCGCGGCCCGGACCTTGCTGCGGGTCGCGGCCAGGCATCCGCGCACGGTGCTCGAAGCCCTGAGGCAGCATTAAAAACGATTCCAGCCAGACCGTACCGACGTGCGCCTGGTCTAAGACCGCCGTCAGGT
>CAXTKV010000054.1:0-25485 GCA_964244895.1 uncultured Deinococcales bacterium | reverse complement strand
CACGATGCTCCAGTTGGCCACGCCCTGAAAGATCACGTACTGCGTCAGCCCGCCATTGAACACCACCACCGCCAGCGTCGCCAGGGATTGCGCAGTCGCGTGCGCCAGACGCAGATAACCCGCCAGCGCGACGTGTTCCGTGCCCTGCATCGCGCCCTCGACCCAGTTGATGACCATTGCGGAAACCGCCGTCAGAATCAACAGCACCCGAACCAGGAAGACCAGTTGCGGATCGCGGGAAATAAACCCGACCGCCACGAACGAGATCAGCGTCACGATCGCCGTCAACACCAGGCGGGATCGGATCGAAGTCCAGACCAGCTTGCGCCGCCGCTCGAAGTCGGCGGCGGCGGCCTCGCGCACCAGCACGGGGTTGAACCCCATATCGGTGAAGTAATTGGCGAAGCCCGCGAAGGCCAGCGCGGTGCTGAGCAAACCCAGGTCGGCGGGGGAGATGTGCCGGTAAAAGAAGATCGCGGTCACGCCCGTCACCAAGCGCATCAGCAACTGCACCGCCAACTGCGATGAAACATCGCCCGCCAACGACCCTCGTTTCTTCGGGCGTGAGGTCGCGGCGGGTGTGTTCTGGTCGGTGGCTTCAGACATTTCTATTCTTTCTGGGTGATTTCGTGCGCGGCCTGCTCGAGACGCACGCTTTCAAGATACCCGAGGAAGACCGTCCAGAACGGTATTTCTCGAGTAGGCCATTCTCACGTCTGGGACGATGTTCCCAGAAAGCTCGAAGCGCTGAGCGGTTGACCGAGCATCACGCCGCCATCAGTACGCGCGCGCTTGCAGCCATCAGTACGCGCGCGCTTGCAGCACGACCATCACCGTGCGGATCAGGATATTCAAGTCCAGCCAGATGCTCCAGCGGCGGATGTAAAAGATGTCCATCTGGACGCGCTCGTCGAAGCGGGCGCGGTTGCGGGCCTCGACCTGCCACCAGCCGGTGATGCCGGGACGGCAGGACAGCACGGCCTCGGTGTACGGGTGCATGTACTGCTGCTCGCGCTGCAAATACGGGCGCGGGCCGACCAGGCTCATCTGACCCAACAGCACATTGATCACCTGGGGCAGTTCGTCCAGGCTGGTCTTGCGCAGCAACTGTCCGATGCGGGTCACGCGCGGATCGTTGCGGAGCTTGTGGAAGGTCGTGTACTCCTCGCGCAGCTTGGCGTCCTTCTCGAGCAAGTCCTTGAGGTACTCCTCGGCGTTCAATCGCATGGTGCGGAACTTGATGCACTTGAAAAGCTTGCCGCGCAGCCCGAGTCGGTCGTCCATGTAAAAGACCGGCCCCGGCGAGTCGAGCTTGATCAAAATAGCCAGAACCACCATCAGCAACGTCAACGGCACGATCGCGATGCCCGCGAACAGCAGGTCGATCACGCGTTTGACGCGCAATTCCGCCGGGTCGAGGTGCAAACGGCGGAGTTCCAGCACGCGCACTGCGCCCAGGTAACGGGCGTGCGCCCAACCGATGTCCAGCGCGGGCGTGTCCACCGCCAGAAAAACGCGCCTGAAGGCCGCCAGCGGCCCGGCGATGATCGCCTCGCGTTGGCGGTAGGGCATGTGCGGGTCGGCCAGGAACGCGATGCTGCCCGAAGTCGAAGTCCAGCCGGTGTCTTTCGGGTTGCCGCTCGCGCCCCACTGCAATTGCTCGAGTTCGTAGCGCGTCGGACGGTAGCCGAGCGACGACATGGCGCTCAGGGTTCGGGTCAACTCGCGGGCGGTGTCGCTGTCACCGACGACCAGTACGGGGATGCCCCAGCGCTTGAGTTTGACCATCAACGTCACGACCAGGCGGCGCACGATCAGGGTGAATGGGATCGCGGCGATGCTGCCCGCCAGCAGGAGCAACCTAGAAAATTCGGTGGCGTTCGGTGCGATCACGATGGTGGCGAGCCCGAACAGGGACGTGGCGGCGGCCACGCGCACGGTGCGGCGCATCTGTTCCGTCAAATCCAGCCCGAATCCGGGATGCATTCCGTCTGCGATGGAAACGGCCAGCCACAGCGCCATCCAGACCCAGACCCAGCCCTCGTTCCAGGGACCTTGCTGCGGCCCGAGAATCAGGCCTCTTACACCCAGGACGGCGCGGCTGGCCAGGTACAAGCCGAGCGCGTCGCCGATCAGCGTGCCCAGGGCGTTGCCGACGATGCGGTGAGGGGTCGCGCGGAAATCGACCAGGACGCTCAAGGATTTGGTGGTTTCGGTGTTGGATTTGACGGTTCCGAGCATGGTCTCACCCCCTTTTCTTTAACGACCGTTTGAGCGCACTTCGTCACTGATGGTCGGCAGGGCGCTGGCGCGCGGCCCGGCCTGCACGGGCTGACCTTTGGGCGGGTAGTACGTGTAGCGTTCGCGCTGGCGAGGGTTGACGCGGTTGAAGACAGCGCCCAGGATCGGGGCGCGACCGATGCGCAGCGAATCGAGCAGGCGCTCGAGCGCCTCGTAGGTGGTGCGTCCGGGTTCGATCACCAGCACCACGCCGCTGGTCAAGGGCGCAATCAGCACCGGGTCGGCCACGGCCAAGGCGGGTGGGGAATCGATCAGGATCACGTCGTAGCCGGTGCCCCAGCGTTTGATGGCGGCGCTGAAGGTACCCATCGTCAGGATCTCGGCGGAACGCCAGGTGGGTGGCCCGGCGGGAATGTAGTGCAGCTTCTCCTGAAGCTTCCGGGCGCGGGCTTTCTCGGGTTCGGCCAGGGCGGAGCGCAGGTGGTACTGGCGTCCATCCTGCTCGAAGTCTTCGGGGCTGCCCATCTCGAGCGCTGCGCTCGAGCGGGTTGCCGGTATTGGGGATGCACCGGGCAGGCTGACCCAGCCGCTCGTCTGCGCCAGGTGCGACCAGATGGCCTGCTGTCCGGCGCGGCGCAGGTCGGCGTCGATGATCAGCGTGCGCTGCCCGGCGGCGGCGAAGCTTTCGGCCAGGGTCGCGCAGACGCTCGATTTGCCGTCACCGGGCATGGGCGAGGTGATCAGGATGATCTTGGGTTGGGTTTTTGATAAGAGCACGTTCAGGTTGGCGCGCACGAAGGCCACGTCGTCCACGTTCTTGCCGAGTTCCAGCACGGTCTGCAGGCCGGTCGCGCCGCGTTTCATCGGGACGCGCGGTAGCTTGCCGAGCAAACGCAAATCGAGCTGCTTGAGGTCGGATTCGTCGTTGGCTTTGCGGTTGACTTCGCTGCGGAAGACCACGATGCTCGAGGTCACCAAGAGCGCCACCAGCGCCGTCAGGAGCGCATCGCGGGTCGGCTTGGGCGAGACGGGCGTGTAGGACGGTACGGCGGGAGCCAGCACCGTCAGGGTCGGCACGGCGCTGCGTTCGTTCGAGCGCAGGCCACCGAGCTGCGCCAGAATGCTGGTGCGCTGCGCGTTGAGCGTGTCGCGGTCGAAGCCGGGACGGGTGTTCTGGATCTGCGCTTCGATCAGCACCAGTTGGTTCTGGAGGGGCTGAATCGACTGGCGCACCGTCAGTCGGGCTCGATCCGTGTCCCAGGCGATCATGGCGCGGGTCGCGGCGTTGGCGAGCGCGGCGCAGACTTGCGGGTTGCCGTTGAAGGCCGAAAGTTCGTAGGTTCCGTTGCCGGACAGATCAGTCCGACCGCGAACGGTCATGTCCTCGAGCTTGCGTTCGACCACCTGACGGCGCAGGTTGCTGCCGAGCTTCTCGAGTTCTTCTTTGCTGGCGACCTTGGCGAGTTCATCGTCCTTGAGGATCGTTTCGATGATTGGCGCGCCGCCGAGGGTCTGCGCGAACGCGCCCTGCGGCAACGGCGAAGCGGTCACGATCTGACCGTTGAGGCCGGAATTGCCCGTCGGGGTAGCGGCTGACAGGATATCTACGACGCATTCAAAGCGCGGTTTCTGGCTGCGCGAAAGCATGAATGCGACCGTGCTGGCCAGGATCACGGCCAACCCGATCAACCAGGCGTTGACCTTGAAAATCCGGAAAATTCGGGTTGGACTAAAGCGATCGTTCGCGTCCATCGGGTTCATCAGTCGGGCCTCGTTTTCGTCTCGGGATCAGGATGGGGACTCTATCCAGAGGCCCGCGATGTCACTGAGTTAAACACCATCAAATTAAGAAGAGTTGAACTTGCCATGAAGCTGCTGTTTTGAGCGCGATGGTTATTGTTCGTCTGGAACGGTGCCGGGCTATTCCATGCCCTTGCCCACCGAGGATTTCACGGTTTTCTGTGAGAAATTGCCCGTTGGGTGCGAGGCCGATATCGAATCAGGATACCGCTTTGGCGATGGCTCGGAACCCACGATTCCTCACAGCACCCGCAGTTTGCGCCCGTGAAAACCTTCCGCGTGGCGCGTGGCCGATTCCAGGCCGCGAAGGCGCATCAGTCCCTCGAAGGTGTCCGGGCTGAACCAGTGTTTGCTGCGTTGCGTGCCGAAGCAGGCCATCAAAAGCTCGATTTTGCGGCTGGCAATTTCGTCGGGCAGGTCGACGAAGACGTTGGGTTGCCCGAGGTCGCCGTCAAATTTGGGGATTTCGTATTCCAGGATCGCGTGGTCGCGGAACGCATTCCAGGTCAGGTCTGAAAGCGTGCGGTGATCCTGATGCCGATCCTGGCGGTACTGCGTGAAGATCAGATCTGGCGCGAATTCTGCTCTGATGCTCGAGAACGCGTCTTTGAGCGCCGCAAATTGCGTCGGGAAGAGCGTGTCCTGAAATTCGAGCGTCACGACCCTGCTGGAGGCCGCACCCTCGAGGAAACGCTCGGCGCCCGCTCGGGCTTCCTGGGCGCGTTCGGCGTTGCCGCTAAAAACGGCCCAGTAAAATTCCAGCTTCGGGTTCTGCTGGATTAATTTGAGGATCGTGCCGCCACAGCCGATCTCGATGTCGTCGCTGTGCGCGCCGAGGCACAGCACGCGGCTGATGTTGCTGGCGAGATTGAGGTTGAGCATGCCTGCCCCCGAATCTTTGCTTAGAGCCCTCTGGCGCCCAAGAAGTTCCCGAAACCCGCCGCTCGAGCCTGCGCCCGATGGCTCGAGTTTAGACCTTCACGATCACCGGTCTGGATCGGTATCGATGATTTCGGTGGCACTCTCGAGAACACCATCCAGCACGATATATCAAGAACACCGTGCTGGATGATGTTTAAGCTTTGCGCTCGAGGGCGGGTTTCTTCCAGACTTCCCACGGGCCTTTGCCGGCGGTGTAAATATCGTTCAGGGTCTGCATTTCCTTGTACGTGTCCATGCTCGACCAGAAGCCGTGGTGTTTGTGCGACACGAGCTGTTCCGCTGCGATCAGGCGCTGGAAGGGTTCGATCACCAGCTCCTCGCCGGGCTGGATGTAATCAAAGATTTGCTTGCGCAGCACGAAAAAGCCGCCGTTCTGCCAGAGGTCGTCCTGATCGGCGGGCTGAATGCTTTTGACCAATCCGTCGGCCTCGACCTGAACGGTGTGGAAGCTGACGGGCGGTTTGGCCGCCACGAAGCTGCCGATCTTGTCGCGCGACATGAAGCCGTCGATGTAAGCGTTCATGTCCAGATCCGTCAGGATGTCGGAATAATGCGCCAGGAACGCGTCCTGACCCTCCAGGTAAGGCTGCACGGCTTTCAGGCGCATGCCGATGTTCGAGTGCAAACCCGTCTCCGCGAAGGTGATGCTCCACTCGTCGATGTCGCTGGTGACCAGATCGACCTGCTTGCCGCCCTTGGTCAGCACGAAATCGTTGGTCAGGGTCTCGCGGTAATTCAGGAAGTAATCCTTGATCACGTCGCCCTTGTAGCCCAGGCACAGCACGAAATCCGTGTGCCCGAAGTGCGCGTAATACTTCATGATGTGCCACAGGATCGGTCGGTAGCCGATCGGAACCATCGGTTTCGGGACGTTCTCGGAGTATTCGCGCATTCGCATGCCCAGCCCACCACAAAAAAGAACAACTTTCATTTCACTCCTCGCGTGCGTGAGACGTTCAAATGTATGGGGTTCGCTACCAATTACAGTTCTGGAGTCTCTACCAGGGGCAGTAACAGAAACCTGACAGGGTGCCCTCGATCAGCCGGAGCCTAAGAGCCAATTCTTGTCCTCGTCTGAAACGAAGCCGCGGGCAATTCGCAGAGTTCCCACCGAGGGCAGAGTCCCACTGAGGATCACGCGGCGCGGGTTCCGAGTTCTCGAGTTGTGGCGCACGGATCGGCTGGACTTGGTTCAAGTCCATGTAAAAGAATACTGGAAGCAGCCGGGTACTCGTGTCGAAGATGGGCTTTCGCTGTGCTGGACGGATTGCGCGGTCAACACCGAGATCTGATTCTCGGTCGGTGCACGCGATCAAGAATCCGATTCAGAGCTGAACCCCGTACCGCCCGATGCGCGCTGCCAGGTTTGCGTCGGGCGCGGGTCGCGCACCGAAATGCCCGACCACCCAGCCCGCGACCTGAACCGCGAGCCCGGCGGCGGCCAGCGCGTCGTGCGAACGCAGGTAATGCCCCAGAAACGCCCCGCCGAACGCATCGCCCGCGCCGGTGGCGTCGATCACGCGGTCATCCGAGGCCGGAACCTCGAGCACGCGTTCGCCCTCCGCGATCAGCGCGCCTTCCTTGTCGAGTTTTAAGAGAATCATGGTTTCCGGGTACAGCTCGCGGAGCGCCTCCAGCACTTCGCGCGGGTGTTTTGCGCCCGTCAGGGAGCGGCCTTCTTCGAGGTTCGGCAGGATGTAATCGAAACGCAATTCGCGCGTCAGGCGTTTGAATTCCTCGCGCCCGATCTCGCGGATCATCTGGTAGGACCCCGGATCGAAGGACACGCTCGCGCCGCCCTCGAGCGCCAACCGCGCCGCGCGCAGGGCTGCACGGCGCGGCGGATCGGTGAACATGCTCCAGGCCGTGATGTGGACGTGCCCCGCCGCGCTGATGGCCGCCGTGGGCAATTCCTCGGGCTCGAGTCTGAAATCTGCGCCCTGAGACGACAGCATCGAACGCTGCCCGCCCGAATCGATCAGCACCAGAATCACGCCCGTCGGGTGCGTCTCGTCCCAGACGATGTGCGGCCTGACGCCCTCGAGTTCCAGATCCTGTACGGCCTCGTGACCGAAACGGTCGTTGCCGACCTTGCCCAAAAAGCCCGTCGGCATGCCAGTCCGCGCCGCCCAGACGGCCACGTTGGCGCTCGAGCCGCCTCCCGAAAGGGCCACCAGCCCGGTCGTATCACCGCCCGGCAACAGGCTCTGATCGGGCTTGGCCAGCACGTCCCAGGCCAGATCACCGACCGCCAGGAACGAACCGGGCTGCGAGGGATCGGCATTGTGGCGTATGACGGGGTTGGTCAATTGATTCACAGTCACAGGTAAAAGAAATGATACGATCCCCGTACACCAGAAAGGAGGTGGTCCAACTGTTAAATGATTATTCGGTTGGTGGAGGTGCCCGTCGGGGCTAGCTTCACAAGCGGTGGCGCGTTGCGGCTGAGCCGCCAATTCGCACCGCCAGGATCGCCTCCGAAAACGGAGCGACTGAATCCCGAACACGGGTAGGGGCGAAACCCCAAACCCAGACGGGTATCGAGAGGGGCCGGGCAGTTCACCCGGCTCCTTTTTGTCGTCTCGGGAATTCGAGCCGCAAGCCTCGAGGCATTAGCCGCAAGCCTCGAGCCACAAGCAAGAGCGTTCTGTGCGCTGCAACGTGATCGGACTCGGCTGACGCAAAGGGGTGTTATCACAAGGTTTTCCTTGTGGCGAACGGCTTGTGGCCACTCGCACAGAATCCGAGCACCCGCCCAAATGTGCTCACTCTTCGAGATGCCCTGACCTGGACGCGTTAGGCTTCGACGCGGAGGAAACACCGTGCCGAACACTGGACTCGAGTACGCCCGCGCTTTCGCCTCGCATTCCGTCCCGTTGATCGAACTGCTCGAGAAACTGCCCGCAGAACAATCCGATTTTGCCGCCTGGGACGGCGGCATGAGCTTCAAACGCCTGACGGATCACCTCAGCGGTTCGATGGAGCGCTTCGGGGTCATGCTGGCCGGACAGACGCCCGCCAAGCCGGAACCCAGCGCTGACTGGCCCGCCGCCCTGGATCGCCTGCGCGCCTCGACCGACGCCACCCGCGCGCACTTCGAGGCGATGGCACCCGAGCAGATTTCCGCGACCGTGACGGGTTTCGGCGGGCGTCAGATGCCCGTTCACGCCCTGGTGGACGGCGTGATTCAGCACACCGCGCACCACAAGGGTCAGATCTGGATGATGGCTCGGATGGTCGGCGTGGAGCCGCCGATGTTCCTCAAGATGGGCTGAGGAACGCGACCGCTCGAGTCGCTCCGGAACACCGTCCAGCACGCAGATTAATATTTGCGTGCTGGACGGTGTTCAGGCGTTTCTCTCGAGTTGAATCTGTGCGGCTCCGCGCACGAAGCGCACCCAAATGATGTCTCGCTCGAGATTCGGAAGCCAGGCGCTCAACCGCCGATTCTCGCCTCGCGGCGCAGTTCCCTGGCGGCCCGAGCGATCTCGGAGACGTACCCGCGCAGCGCGAACACGCTGACCCGATTCATCGCCTCGCGCTGACCGCGAGCCACCAACGCCCAGTCGGTTTCCCATTTCGATCTCGTGCCGCGTTCCAACGCCAGGATGCCATCGAGGGTTTCGACGCGCCTCAAGAACCGATCCGCCAGCGCCTCTAGTCTGTTCTGCACGGCGTTCATGCCTGCAACGGTTGCCGGATCGCCACCGAAGTACGCCAACTTGAGGGCGTGATCCGGGCGCAACAACCAGTAATTTCCGGCCCGCCCGACCAGCCCGAGCGCCCGGAGTTCGTCCTGGTTTTCCGGTTGGAATAACTCGCGGAATTCTTTTGGTACATCGCTGACCTCGCGCACGCGCTCGAAGCGTTGCGTCTCGAGCCAGGCGACGGTGGCGCGCCATTGCTCGAGGCGTTCGGGGCTGATCTGGACGTTCTGCGGAACCTGCGCCATCGTTGAGCGCCGATCCTAACACCAGCGAAAACCGCCCTGCGCGATGTTTTAGTCCTGTCGCGCCAGCGCGCCCCGCATCAGCGCCAGGGTTCTCAGAACCCAGCGCATTTTTTCCCGGCGCACCGCCGGGTTCGGGTGGGTGAACAACCATTCCAGGTACACCACGCAGGCCGCGATCCGAAACGCCGCCAGGTCGGACGGCTCGAGCTCGATCCTTCGCACGACGCTGTAAGCCGAGCGAAAAGCCGCGACCAGCTCGGACCCGTCGTCGTAATCCAGAAATTCGATCTCGGTCACGCCCAGATCCATCAGGAAATACCCCATCCCGCACGCCTCGAAATCGATGACCCGAAACCAATCGTCGTGAACGAGGACGTTGCCAAAATTCAGATCGGAATGGATCAACCCAAAATGCTCGCTCGAGCTTCCGAGTTTCGCCATGACGGACGCGCAAAATGCGATGGCGGGCTCGAGACTCGCGAAGTCGTCTTTCAGGTCGCGCCTGGCTTTCGTCGTCCACCACGAGTTCGGGCCGTTCAGCCAGTCCAGATCAAAACGCAAGCCCGCGAAGTTGCTCGGGCGGTACGTTCTGGCGTGATGGTGCAGCCGCGCCGTGAGCCCACCGATGGCCCGCGCCGTTTGGAGGTTCATGCGACCCGAAACGGGTTCGCCACCGACCCAGCGAAACACGACTGCCAGCCGCTCACCAACGCGGCTGATGTACTCATCGCTCGCGTTCAACACGGGCTGCGGCACGATCAAACCCGTGTCGCGCCGCAAGGCCTCCAGCCAGTCGAGTTCCGCCTCGAGCCGAGCGCGCGTGGCGTCGGGCGCACACATGCGCACGCTGTAGCGACTCGAGTTCAGATCCGCGCGCAGGACGGTATTCCCCAGGTCGCGCAAGACCGTCAGGGACGCGCCCTCGAGTCCGTACTGCTCTAAAACCGTGCGAATTTCGCCCTCGGATGCTCGAGTCACGCTCACTCCTCCCGCAAGACCTTGACCAGATCGATCCAGGCGGGCTGCTTGACGAAGCCCAACGCCTCGTTGATGGATAGCATTCCCCGGTTGTTGCTCTCGTTGCCCGTGCGAATTTCCGGCGAATTCACGGATCTGGCGTACTCGATGCCGCGCAATTTCGTGGCCAGCGCCAACCTGTTGCGCCGGTACTCTCGGCGCACGGCGGTCAAGCCGGTGCTCAGGTACGCGCCCTCGGATTTCCAGAGTTGCGACATGCCAGCCCAACGCCCCGTCAGTGTCTCGAGCGCGATGAAACACGCGTCGCGCAGCAGGTACGGGCTTTCAAACGTCCACTTGCTGAACTGCGCAAAGCCGACCTCGGTGGCCTCGTCCGGGCGCGGTACGTCGCGGCGGCAATCGGCCCAGAGCTCGAACAGCTTTTGCCTGTACTCGGGGTCATCCCCAAGCTCCGCCAGCGTTTTGATCTCGAAGCCCGCCGCGTGAACATCGTCCTGCACGCCTTTGTATGGTGCTGGATCGAAGGCGTTCACGTCTAACCTGGATTCCCAGTAGCGCATTTTTTCCTGAAAGCCCTGCGATACCAGGAATTCAATCGTCGCGCGCCGATCCTCGCGCCCGTAAGACAGGATGCTCAACGGCTCGAAGACCTCGAGCGCCGCCACGATCCGATCCCACAGCGCCGCGCGGTTTTGCACGTTGTCGTGCTGGGGTTCCAGGTGAACCCAAGCGCCGAACTTGCGCGGGTGGTACATGCCCGCGAACTGGTCGTACTCGGCCACGCCGACGATCCGACCAGCCATTTCCGCCACCCAGCGCGCGTGCTTGCACTTCTCGTCCCGCGTCCCGTCCGCGTGGCGCAGGCCGTCGGCGGTGTGATTCTTCTCGGGTTGCGCGGCGTTGTAGACGATGGCGATGGCGGCGTAATCGCTTTCCTGGAATTCTCGAATTTCGAGCATGGGGTTCCTCTGGTTAGAAGGTAACAGGTTCTTCGGGTTGATTCTCGAGCGCACCGTCCCGGACGGTGTTCTTGTCATCTCGAGAAACACCGTGCTGGACGGTGTTATTCATCGCGGAAGATCTTGCGCACGCTCAAAACGGCGGGTTGCCGCGCAAACCCGAGCTTGACGTTGACGGCCAGCATCGCGCTGTTTCTCGTGTCGTTGTCGGTGCGGATGCTGGTGAAGCCCGCCACTTTCGCCGCCTGGATCGCTCGAATTTTGAGCGCCGTCGCGATCCCGCACCCTCGAGCCTCGCGGGTTACGGCGGTCAGCCAGGTGTCCATCCAGCCCGGTTTCGCGCCCCGGTAGCCGCCCGTGAAGCCGAGAATCTTTTCACCCCTGAGCGCAAACCAGAAGACATCCTGGAGCATCTCGGGATCGTCGATCACGTTCTCATTGAAGAACTCGAAGCTCAACGGTGTGGGTGCTTCGCTGCGCGGCACGTCCAGCCGCACGACCCCGAAGACCTCGTGGAAGGCGCGCCGGAAGGCTGGCGTGTCCAGGTCGCGGAAGCTTTTGAAGCTCACGCCCTCGCGCTCGAGCCTCGAGAAAAGACGGCCATAGAGGCTCGCATTGAAACCTTCCGTCTCGAGGATGCTCTCGAAATCGCGCTTGGTTTCCAGAAAACCGCGACTCGCGGCGAACCGCACGGCTCGCGGTTCGCTCTCGCGCACGTGCGCGCTCAAGCTGATCGGCTCGAGTGCGGCCAATTCCTCGAGTACCGCGTCGTAGAGCGCCTTTCCGACGCCCCGAGATTGAAATGCTGGCCTGACGAAGACTTGCAACTGGAACTTGTGCGGATGGTAAGCGCCTGCGTTGCGGTAGAAACTGGCTCCACCGACGAGATCGCCATCCGCCTCTGCGACGAGTAGGCGAGGTTGCAAGTGCGGCTCGAGCCTGTCCAGATCGCGCTCGAATTCACCCTGTGACAACGGGTGTTGCGGTGTGGCCTCGTTCTGCGCGGCGATGAAGCCGGGTACATCCTCAAGTTTGAAGGCTCGAATCGTGTAGTTCACGCTGATCCCTTATCCTTATGTCATGTTCAAAGACGTTCGCCGCACCCTGGCCAGCCTGGTCACGACGCTGATTTTCGGGTTTTTGCTCTATAAGGTGCTCGAGCGCGTCTTCATCGTGATCTGGGTGCAGATGCCGTGGTGGGGATTGCTCTTGTTGGGTTTGGGGCTGTTCTTGTTGATCGATCATCTGGTCAGCAGAACCTTCGGCGTCAAGGATTGAAGGACACCGTCTGGGACGCGAGAGTTCCATCTCGAGAGAACGCCGTCCTGAACGGTGTTCTCTTCGCTCGAGGATCGAGTTCACTCGGATCGCCCGAGCATCTTCGAGAAGCGCAACGACGCGGGTTGCGGCGAGAAACCCATGTCGCGGTTGATCTTGAGCATGCCAGCGTTATCGGGATCGTTGGTGGTGCGGATCTCCAGATCGCCGTGTTCCAGCGCGTACTGCAGGCCGCGCAATTTCAGGAGTTTGGCCAACCCCAACCCGCGATAATCGCGTTTCACGCCGGTCATGCGGATGCCGACGAAATCAGCGCCTGGATCGTGCGCGAAGCTCGAGAGTCCAACGAATTCCTCACCCCTGAGCGCGATAAAAATACCGTCCGGCACGTAACTCGGGCCTTCGAGATCCGTTTTTTTGAACTGCTCGAAGCTGGGCATGGTGACGGGTTCGCCGAAGGGTACGTCCTGCATGGTTTCCGCGTCCAATTCGTAGAGTTTGCGCTCGCGCTCGGGGTCGGTGATCTCTGAAAACGTTTTGATCTCGATGCCCGCTTCGCGCACCCGATTCTCCAGGCCCGCGTACTGCTCGAGGTTGACGCTGGAGGGCTTCAGCCGCGACTCGAAACGGCGGTGTACCTCGCGGAAACCGCGACGTTCCAGCCATCCGATCGCCTCCGGCCAGTGCTCACGCGTGAAGCCCACCAGTTCACCGGGGTTGCGCGGCAAAAGGTGGTTCAGGATCGTCTGGTACAACGCCTGCCCGATGCCGCGCCGACGGAATTCCGGGTGGACGCGCACGTTCACGCCGTACTTGTCCTCACGGTGGCTGAACGGGTTGTGTCCGACCGTACCCACGCCGACGATGCGCCGCTCGGGGCCATTCCCGGAATTCTCGAGGACTTCCGCCACGAAACTCATAAAATGGTACTTCGCTTCGCGGTCGGCGTCCTCTCTGGCCAGGTCTTCGGGCGTGACTGGCCATTCCGGGTTGACGGCGTACAGCACGGCGGCGATGGCGGTGTAATCTTCGGGCGTGCGCGTGGCGCGGATCTCGAAATGTGCGTCTGGGGCGGTACTCATGGATTTCCCTCGAAGTTTCTGGCGTAGCGCACCCATTCGGGCGCGCGCTCGAATCCCAGTTTCTGGTTGATGCCGATCATCGCGGCGTTCGGCGCGTCGTTCATGGTCGTGATCTCCTTGCTGCCGTGATCCTTGGCGTACTGAATACCGCGCAATTTGAGCGCCAGCGCCAGCCCCAACCCGCGGTGCGACCGCCGCACGCCCGTCATGGCGGTCAGCAGTCTTGGCCCGTCCGTCCAGAGCGTGCTCAATCCGACGTAATCGTGGCCCGCCACCGCCACGAAGAACCCGTCCTTCAGCACGCGTCGCGACTCGAGAAATTCGGCTTTCCAGAGCTCGAAGCTGGGATCGACCAGTGCCTCGCCGGTCGGGATGTCCAACGAGAGTTCCTTGTCCAGCTCGAAAAGTTTCCGGTCTCGTCCGGGATCAGCCTCGAGTTCCGGGTAGGTCAGAATCCTGATGCCGTTGGCTTCAACTTGCTTCTCCAGGTGTGCGTACGGCCCGAAATCGAAGTTCGCCGTCTCGAGGCTGGACTGGAACCGCCGCCAGACCTCGCGGAAGCCGAGCTTCGTCAGGAACCGAATGGCGGCATGGTTGTCCTCTCGAGCCTGGGTTTTCAGTTCGCGCAATCCCAGCTCGGACGCGTATTTCAGAACGCGCTGGTATAAAAGCCCGCCGATGCCGCGCCGTTGAAACTCGGGCTGCACGCGGATGTGCAGCACCCACACGCCCTCGCTCGGATTCCAGCGGTCGTGCCCGACCGAGGCCGTACCGACCGCAGTGCGCACCTCCTGGCTCGAGCCCTCCGCGACGAAGCGCGCGAAGTTCAAGGCCGGATCGAGCGACGCATCCTCGCGCTCGAGCACCTCGGCGGTGGGCGCAAACTCCGGGTCGGTCGCCGCGATGATCCCGGCGATGGCCGCGTAATCATCCGGCAGGCGTGCGGCTCGAATTTCAATCTGAAGGTCGCTCACGATGCCTCCAGGATTCTCGCTCGGGACTGATCGGTCAACCCGAGGCGCATGTCCACGCGATCCAGGCCCGCGCCGTACCCGTCCGGCGTGACCTGAACGGCTTCAAAACCGAAGCGCTCAAAAAATCCTCTGGATCGCTGGGTCGTGTCCAGCACGACCTCATGCGCGTTCGGCAAGTGAGCGATGCGCCGCAACCGCTCGAGCAGCAGCGCCGTCCCGAAGCCCTCATTGTGCCGATCCCGCCCGACCAGACCCCACGCCAGACCCGCCGTACCATCGGCGACGGAGTACCCGCCGCAGGCCACGATGGTTCCAGCCACCCGGAGCACCAGGTACGCCGCGTTCGGGCCGCGCTCCTCGGGATCGCTCAGGTATTGCTCGAACTCCGCGCGTTCGTGCGGCGCGAAAAACTGTGGCGCGTTCGAGTCGAACAATTTCAGACACGCCTCGCGGTCGCGGAGCTCAAGGGCTCGAATCTCGAGTTTCAGGTCTGATGCCATGCGCACCTCTCGGGCCGAACCGGTTGTGAACGCGAAAAACACCGTCAAGGACGGTGTTTAAAGAACCTTGACGAAATTCACCCAGACGGGCATTTTCAAGAAACCCAGTTTTTCGTTGATCGAAAGCATCGGACGGTTGATCGTGTCGTTCCAGGTTCTGATTTCCTCGACACCGTTTTCTCTGGCCCAGATCAGGTTCTTGACCTTCAAGGCCAGCGCGATCTTTCTTCCGCGCCACTCGCGCCGGGTTCCGGTCGCACCGTTGTAGGCTTTTGGATCGCCCGGTTTGCGCCACAGCGTGCTTTCGCCCAGGTATTCAATTGTTCCATCCGGCTGGCGTTTGACCGCGACCAGGAAAGCGTCCGGGCACAAATCCGGGTTAGCCAGGATCACCGACTCGAAACGCTCGAAGCTCTGCCCCGTGAAGGCTTCCGTCGATGGCATGTCGCGGCAGGCGTCCGTGTCCAGATCGAACAGCTTGCGCTTCCAATCCGGGTCAATCCGCTCGAGATCGCGCAGGTTCAGCAACTCGATCCCGTCGGCGTTCAGCTTCGCCTCGAGCCCCGAGTACGGCGATGGATCGAAGGTCTCGGGGCTCAACCTGGATTCCCACGCCCGGTACTCCTCGGCGAAACCCGCCGATTCCAGAAAGTGAATCGCTCGGGTCCAATCCGCCCGCGTGCCGGTGCGAAGCTTGATCGGCTCGAACGGTTTGATCGCGTCGTTCAGCCCGTCCATCAAGGCCCGACCCACGCCCCTGGACTGGTGATCCGGCTCGACCATCACCTCGAGCCAGAACCGCTGCGGGTGGTACGCGTCCACCGACTGACCGTAGACGCCCACGCCGACGGGCTGACCGTCCAGTTCCGCGATCAACCTGCCGAAGCGGATTTTTGCCTCGCGGCGCTCGTCGTAGAAGCGGTATTCCTCGGGCGTGTCCGGGTAATCGGTGTAGACGGCGTTGTGAATCCGCGCGATGGTCGCGTAGTCGTCGTCGGTGCGTTCAGCCTTGCGAATCGTGATCATGGTTTTCCTTTGCGGGAGTCTCGAGGGTTTTGCGGCTGGCGTGCATCTGCCAGACGGCTTAAGTACAGGGACACCGCCCAGGACGCAATTCAAGAAATGCGTCCTGGACGGTGTTCCTGACATGAAATTAATGCGGATAACGCGACCCACGGAATCGCTCGAGGTCATCCGTCAGCGGCAGCACCATCATCGCGTCCCAGTCGGGCTGGATGCCAAATTCTCTGGCTGGACGCCAGCCGAAACGCGGGTAGTACGTCTCGTGCCCCAGGCACATCACGAGTGGTTCACCCATCGCACGCACACGCCGGATGCCCTCGAGAATCAAGGCGCTGCCGATGCCGCGACGTTGAAATTCAGGATGAACCCCGATGGGGCCGAGGTTCATGACGCGCTCCGGGTGTTCGCCTTCGAGCGTGATGTGCGAGAACAGCGCGTGCCCGACGACGCGTCCCTCGAACACCGCGACGAGTGCCAGATCGGGTACGTAATCATTTGACGCGCGAATGTCCTCGATCATGCCGACCTCGCGCCCGTCGGTTTTGTCGAACGCGAGGGGGATCAGTTCCGCGATCAACAGGAAATCTTCGGGTCGTTCGGGTCGAATCTCGAGCCTGCCCATTTTGAGCCTCACTTTCGCCAGCGCACAACCATCAACTCGAGGGAAGGTAGTTCAACAAATCCAGGAACGGCGGCTTGAAACCAGCCTGTCGTACCAGCGCGGCGATCTGCGCGGTGTGGCGCGTCTCGTGTTGCATGACGTGCCACAGCAGGCCATCAACGGTGAAATGTTCATCGCCCTTCGCACGAGGAACCGTCACCCGGCGCTCGAGTTCTTCAGGCGTCAAGCGCTCGAGGTACGCCAGCGTGCTGTGTTCCACCGCCCGCCAGTACGCGATCAGCACCGCGAGTTGCATCTGTGCGAAGAACGGTCCGTCCTTTGCGCCTTCTATTTCCGGCGTGATTTCCCAGACGGGCTGATCGCGCAGAATGTCCTCGTGCAGCCACGAATCCTCGACGGCAGCGATGTGCAACACGAGGTCCTTGATGCAGTGGAAGCGCTCACCCGGCAGCACGGACGTGGACAGCACCTCGTCCGGCACGGTCTCGAGGAACGCCCACAGATCGCGCCTCGCCCGGACGAGGTACGCGTAATAGTCAGGCACAGTCACGTCAGCGGGCCTTTCGGTATCAATTGCCGGATCGCACCGATGTGGTACGCCGTGTGCGCCAGCACGCTCATGCCCGTCTCGAGCCGCGTGTCCTGCGCGTCCATCGCGCGCAGTTCCACCATCAGGCGGTCGTATTCGAATCGGATCGCCGCCCTGAGCGCGTCCCATTCGGGTGCAGTCACCGTCTGGGTGCGCCAGCTCGCGTCCCAGTCGGCGCGGGCGGTGTCGCCGTGCATGCCGCGGTACAGCACGTCCAGGTAGAAGCGCAGGTGCTCGGCGTGCGCCGCGATGGTCGGGCGCTCCGGCAGGATCGGGCTCGAGGCGACATCGAAGCTCACGCCCTCGAGCGTGCCGAACAGACCGCCAGCGCGTTTGTCCAGGTAGTAACCGTGGTGTTTTTCAAAGGTTTCCTCGAGCAATTCCAGCAGGCTTTCTTGCGGGGTGGGTTGCGTTTCGCTCATGGTGTGCTCCATTTCAAAAAAGTGACTCGAAGGTTCTCTTTGGCGGGTTTTCAAGGGCGCGATCAGGTGCGGGCTTTGATCGTGCGGCGCACGAACACCGTCCAGGACGCTATTTAGGGAATGCGTCCCGGACGGTGTTCTCGCGCCGAGGAATTGTTGAACCGCGCGATTTGGGGCTCGCCCAGGATGGTCTCGGCTGCCTTCGGGAAGACCGCGTTGCGCTCGTGTTCTCGAGGATGGGTCAAAGCACGGCCTCCTGCTGCTCGGTCAGCGTGCGTTTCGATGCGCTCCGGGCGATCCGTTGCGCGTCGCTCAGCACGCTGGCCGGATCGCGTTTGATTCCGAAATGCGCGAAGGTGCGGCACAAACCCACGATGTCCCGCTCGAGGATTTCCCTGGCGGCTGGGTTGTCGTTGATCATCACGACCTGCGGGAAGTCGATCACGATCACGCGACCCTGCCACCACAGCAAATTGAAGGTGCTGTAATCGCCGTGGACGCGTCCGGTGGACAGGATCAGCCCGTAGGCCTGCACGGCCTGAGCGAAGGCGTCCTCGGCCTCGGCGCGGGTCAGTTTCGCGTCGGCCACGCGCGGCGCGGCCTCGTTGTCGCTGCCGATGAACTCCATCAAAATGATTCCGCCGACCTCGCTTCGCGCCAGGGGTTTGGGCGTTGGAACGCCCGCCGCGTGCAGCGCGGACAGTTGCCCGAATTCTTCTGAAACCCACAAGTAATTCCGCGCGTCCATGCCGGTGCGCGAACCGTGATCGATGGCTTTTTGAAGGCGTTTATCGTCGAGGAAGCGTCCCTGACGGTAAAGGCTGTCATCCTTGAAGCTGCGAACCCTGGAATCGATGTACAGCTTCGCGGCGGCCAGGCCGTTTAATGCGTGGTCGCTCGAGCAGACGTAGACGGTCGCTTCCTTGCCGGATTTGAGCTCCCACAGCACGTCCGTGATCAGGGTTCGCTCGAATAGATCTTCCAGGCCCGGATCGGCAAATTTCGTGTTGTCCAGCGGGTCGTAGTGCTCCTGGTTTTCGGCCAGGAGCGCCTTGACGCTGCGCCTGCGGGCGGGCTTTCGACCCGAGATGCGGTGCGCGCGATCCTCGAAGCGCTCGATCTGCGGCGACCCGAGATCGTCGAGATCATCGATGTCCGCCCCGAAATCCTCCAACGCGTCCGCTTCGAGGTCACGCCATTCGTGGCCGCTCATGGGCGAACCTCGAGCTTGGATTCGGGCGATTGAGTTTTAAGAGTTGAAAAACGCCGGAAGGTGGTGGTGCGTGCGCGTGACAGCAAGGTTGTGACTCCTTAGGGTCTCGAGGCTCAGGTTCTCGGGGCCGATCTGGAAGACAGCGACAAAGTTGGTCATACGCACATCACCTCTCTTTCGGTGTGAATGCCGTGAGTGTACACGAAGTCCGCGTGCGGCTGCATGAGCGAAATGGCGCAGACGGATTTTGACCGTCCAAAAATACCGTCCAGGACGGTGTTCCCTGAAAGATAAACTTCATTCCAGTATGAGTGCGGAACCTGGACTAATTTGATGGGGCACGGCTTCGCGCCAGGGTCACAATGGTCGCCGGAGTGAGCGCCCGGCGGTATCGACCAGAAGCGTGATTCGCGTGTGTTACCTCCCTGCGCCCCCGCTTTCCCCGGCGGGGGTGAAACTTTCGCGCATCAATAAACACCGTCCAGAAGGGTGCTGGATATGCGCGCAACGTCCGGCACGGTCGTTCCTGCTGAACTCGGGATTCCTGGATCGGCCTCGCACACTCACGCCGATTCCGCAGGCTCGAGCACGAACTCGAAGACGCGGCGGCGTTCGGATTCGCGCCAGACGTACTGGACGCCCGTTATCCGATGCAATCCACGCTCGAACCACACGCCCGGTCGGGTGCGCTCGAAGACGCGCAAGCTCCGTCCCGTATCGAAGCACGCGAGCAATCCCGCGTTGCCTCCCGATGGCGTTTGATCGCCGCGTTTGCCCTCGCCCTCGTAGGTGATGCGTCCGTCGTGGCGGCGATTGACGTAGCTCGAGAGTCCGAAGTCCAGCAGCAAACTCGCGTGTTCCGGCGTGACCCGAATGCCGCGCCGAGATCCGTGCATCGCCAGGATTTGGTTCCACGAAAGCGCAACCTCGGGTCCGCCTTGACGCGTCTCGGGCTTCAAAGCCTCCCGCTCGTCTCCCGACTGAGGTTCCCTCTGACTTCTGAGCCCTGACGCCCGACCGGTCTTCACGTCACGCGGTTGGTGGTGAAGCTGATCGCGATGCGCATGCCCTCGCGCGCCAAGAGCGCGAAGCCGCCGGGCAGAATCTGCGGCAGCACGTCCTCGAGCACGTGCCCGCCACCGCCGGGCAGGAGCGCGAAGACGCGACCGAGGTTGTCGGTGCGCACCGTGAAGATGCGGCCCATGACGCGCAGGGTGACGGGTTCGCCACGGTACGGGATCAGCATCACCTCGCCGGGGGCGCGAATCTCGAGCCCTTCGACCAGCGGCGGTTCTTTCGATTCCTGGGTGGCGCGGAACACGGCGCACAGGTACTTGGCGGCCTCGAGCGCCTCGACTTCGGCCAGCGCCTCGGCGGCGGCCCAGAAGGCGCGTTCGATGATGTCGGGTTCCTTGGTGCGCGCAAAACGTTCCAACAGTTTTTCAGCGCCGCTGCGCGCGAAAGAGGTCAGCGTGTCATCCGCAGCCTGAGCGTAACGTTCGGCGGATTCGGGGCTGTGCTGGTCGGCGCTGACGCGCCTGTCGCGCAACCAACCGACGGTCGCGCGCGCCAGGCGCAGGTGCAGGAAATCGAATTGCGGTTCCAGCAGCGCCGCGATGCACTTGGTCAGGGTCAACAGGCTCCACAGGCTGCTGCTGCCGCTCTCGCGCGTGCGCGATTGCAAGAGCACGTAGGGATTGGCCCCGCCGGTGGTGTAGACGCGAATCTCGCGGTTTTCGGCGGGGATGCGCGTGCCGTTGCGCAACGGGTATTCGGCTCCGGCGAACTCGATCACCCAACCTTCCGGCGCGTGACGCCAGCCGACCTGCGCGCCGCTCAGGTTGACGCCGTCCGGTCGGGTCAAGCGCAAGGCGATCTCGGTCGCGCCCTTGGCGGGTTGCTCGAGCTTGCGGGTTTCGTTGATCGCGTTCAGCACCTGGGTTTGCGCCATCGCGCCCTTGCCGCGCCCGCCGAAACGTCCGGGTACGCGCTCGGAGAGCCACGCAAAAATCCCGTCGATGGCGGTCTTGAGCGCCTTGCGTTCCTCTTGCTGGTTTCGCACGAAATCGCGTTCGCGGGTGGCCGCCACCTGCAACTGGGCGTTCAAGCGATCCAGCAGGCTGCGTTTGGCATCCGGTGATAACTGCTCGCGGCGCGCGGATTCGATCGCGTCGTTGATCTCTCGAGACGACGGCCCCAGGCTGGGCGGCACCTCGCCCGCGTTCGGATCTTCGGCCACGGCCAGCGCGAAGCGCCGCAGGTAGGACAGCGCTTCGGTCTCACCGAGTTGCAGTTTCGGGTAGAGGCGTTTGAACTCCACGATGCGCGTCCCGACATCTTCGATCAGGTTCTGCACGACCTCAGGGTCGTTGAAGCTCGCCAGCGGGTCATCGACGGCGGACACCTTCGAGATCGTTCGGAACTTGGCCAGGTTCAGATCGGTCGCGAAATCATCGGATTCCGCGTACTGATCCAGGTTGTGCATGGTCGCGTAGAGGATTCTGGCCGTGACGCGGTTCTGTTCCGAACGCAGACGCCCGACCTGGGCGCGCAGGTCGTCATCGAAATCCGCGCGCCAGGCGGCGTCGGCCAGCGTCTGGAGCGCCTGGCCTTCCTCGTCGATTGGGGTTTCGGGCGCGTCGGCTTCCCCGCTCAGGCTGGTGGCGGTCAGTTGCAAGCTCGGCGAGAGGTTGACTTCCAGGGATTGCGCGGTCAGCGTGGCGTTGTTCGTGACCTCGCTCGGGCCGTGCGTCAACTCGCGCAGGGCGCGATCCGCCACGCGGAACCGTTTCAGAATCTGACCCGATAACGGTGCCGTCATCAGGCTCGAGCGCAGGTCGCGCAGGGACCGTTTGCCGCCGCGCGGTTCGCGTTCGGAAAGCATGTCCGCGACCTTGTACTCGTAGAGTTCGACCAGCGCGACCCACGGAACGGCGTTCATCGGCTCGAGTATAGGTGCTGGGCTGGGGTTCTGGCCGTGCGAATGACCGAAGCGCGCGGGTCTTCGGGCTCGGCGGAACGATCCGGAGTCGTGCGTCGGCAGGGAAGACCGTTCAGCACGCAACTTTTGTATCTCGAGAAACACCGTCCGAGGCGGTCTTCCTGCACCATCCTCGCGGCTGAATCGGCGTCTGTGACGCTCTCTGAGCGTCCCGTGTGTCGATCGAACCGGGAAGCCCAAAGGACGGGTGCTAGAATCGCGTTGCTCTTATCCGGGGAAGTTCCACACCAGATTTCGCGCTCTCGAGGTGCATTTTGCAGGTACGAACGGGCGTCAGTTTCGGTCACGGTTCGAGTCCAGGCCGGGTGCGCGAAACCAACGAGGATTACCACCGCGTCAAGACCTACTCGACGCCGACGGGGCCGCTGGTGTTTTTGGCGGTCGCCGACGGCATGGGTGGGGCTGCCGCCGGAGAGTACGCCTCGAAAATTGCCATCGACACGATCACCAAAGCCATCGGGGATTACACCGATTTCATCTCGGGCGGGCGGGCCGCCATTCCGCTCGATAAAGCCCTGGAAAAGTCCATCCTGTCCGCCAACCGCCAGATTTACCGCATGGCCCTGGAATTCCCGGAGCGCGAGGGCATGGGCACGACCTTGACCGTGGCGCTTTTGCACGGCAAGGACCTGACGCTCGGGCACGTCGGCGATTCGCGGGCGTACATGCTCCGCAAGGGCCAGATCAAGCAATTGACGCGCGACCACAGTTGGGTCGAGGATCAGATCGAGAAGGGCTTCCTGACCCGCGAGGCCGCCGAGAACCACGATTACCGCAACCTTTTGATGCGCGCCCTGGGCACGCGTCCGAGCGTCGAACCGGAATTGAAGGTCGTGCAGACCCAACCGGGCGACACGCTGATCCTCTCGAGCGACGGGCTTCACGGTCTGGTGCGCGATTACGAGTTCGCCGCCGAACTCGAGCGCGCGTCCAGCTTGCAATCCGCGATCGAATACTGGATCGGCCTGGCCAACTCCAGGGGCGGGCCGGACAACATCACCGGCGTGGTCGCGCAGGTGGGCACGTGAGCCGCGTTCTCTGGGGTCCTGGGCATGGCAACATCGTCCAGGACGCTATCTCGAGAACACTGTGCTGGACGGTGTTCGTGCCTGATGTGCCGCGCGTCGGGGGTGCGGCGTGACCTTCATCGTGCTGGCGCTGCTGCTGGTCGTGGCGATCCTGGCCTTCAGCCGGGTTCCGCTCGGCGTGCTCGCGCTCGGCATCGGTGGGTCGGGCGTGCTGCTGGCGATCTACCAGTGGTTGCTGGGTTCGACCACCATCGATCAGCTCAACCAGAACCAACCGCAGCGCGCACTGGCGTCGTTGGTGATTTCCGCGCTCATTTTGACTTCCTCGCTGGTGCCACTCGGCGTCAGGCGAGCCCGCAAGGGGCCACCGCGCAAGGGCGTCGGGAAAGTCTCGCGAACCCCGACCCTGGCCGGATTCCGGGGCGCGCAGAAGGGCAAGACCACCAAAAACGGCAAGGTCAAGACCGGCGACGACGGCGGCGTGCTGTCGCGCTACGAGGTGCAGGATCGGGTCGGGATCGGCGGCATGGCGACCGTCTTCCGCGCCATCCGCCGCGACGACAACAAGGTCGTGGCGCTCAAGATCCCCCAGGAAAAGTTCGTGGCCGACGCCAAGTTCGTGCGCCGCTTCCACCGCGAAGCCGAAGTGCTGATGCGGCTCAACCACGCGAACATCATCAAGGTTTTCGAGCACGCCAACGAGGGCACGACCCACTACATCTCGATGGAATTGATCGAGGGCGATTCGCTGGAGCAACTGATCGAATCGCGCCGATTGACCATCCAGCACAGCGTCGAAGTCCTGAAACTGACCGCCGATGCGCTTCGCTACATTCACAAGCAAGGCATCATTCACCGCGACATCAAGCCGGGCAACATCATGATCGTCCGGGGTGCGCTGACCATGCATCCCGAACCTCGAGTCGCCTCGGACGGCGTCAAGCTGATGGACTTCGGCATCGCGGCAGGCAAGGTCTTGACGCGTTTGACCATGACGGGTGCTCGGGTCGGCACGCCCGTCTACATGAGCCCGGAACAGGCCAGGGGTCTGAAAATAGACCACCGATCCGACATTTACAGCCTGGGACTGGTGTTCTACGAGATGGTCACCGGAACCACCGCTTTCAAGGGCGTGTACGACGCGGTCGTGCAGCAACAGATCTTCCAGACGCCGCCACCGCCGCGCCAGATCAACCTCGAGGTCGGCCAGACCCTGAACGATCTGATCATGCGCATGATCGAGAAAGACCCCGACAAGCGCCCGACCCTGACCGAAGTCATCGAAGCCATCGATGCCGGACTGTTCGAGGCCGCCACCAGCCTGGATTCGCCCGCGCAGATCGTGTTGAGCCTCAACTCGAGAAAAGGCCCGATCCGGATTCTGGACATGCGCGGCAACCTCGAGCGATCCTTGGGACAGATCGGGCAGGGGCCGGACAAACTGCCCGCCGCGCCGGTCGCCATCGCGTCCGACAAGGATCTCAACATGTACGCCGCGATCTTCGAGTACCGCAGCGGCGAGGCCGTACCGAACATGATCCGCAAGCTGCGCTCGGACGGCACGGAAATCATGAGCTTCGGGTCTTACGGCATGAAACCCGGCGAGTTGCTGTACCCCGCCGCGATCACCGTCAGCCCGTTCGGGCAGGTTTACATCCTGGATTCCGAAACCTTCATGATCCAGCGCTTCTCGGCTCAGGGCGAATACCTGGGCAAGTTCGGTGGGCGCGGCAAGGGCCGCGGTAGCTTCGACGATCCGCGCGCCCTGATCGCGGGCCACGACCGATTCGTCTACGTGCTCGATTACGGCAACCGCCAGATTCAGCGCTTCACCACGGACGGCGAATTCTTGAACAAGTATTCGTTCCGCTTGCGCCAGGATTCCGAAGAACTGCGCGTGCTGGACGGTGTGGGCGTCGATTCCAACGGCACGCTCTACGTGAGTGATGGTTCATCCGCCAAGATCCGTACCATCAAACCCGACGGCAAGCAGGGCCAGACCTTCGTGATCGAACCCCTGCACGGCGAGGACACGACCGCGATCCTGGACATCGGTATCGACCATCAAAGCTTCGTGTACGCCTCCCGGCGCGGCGGTCACCTGATCCGCAAGTACGCGCCAGACGGGTCTTTCGTGGCCGCGCTCGAGACCTACGCTCCGGTGCTGGCCTTCAACATCTTCTTGCGGGAACCGAACATGACCCCAGAGGTCTCTAAGGGGATGTGAAGACAGTCAAAGTTCAGTGGTCAGATAACAGAGCACCGTGCGGAACGCGATTCTCGAGACGCGCGCTAAACGGTGTTCTCTGTGCGGTGGAATCGTGAGGCCATTCAGTGCGCTGCTGGCGATGGTCGCCGTGGCGGGCTCGAGTTGTCTGGTGACGGCTGGCGCGAGGTCGGGCTTTTTGAGCCTGGCCGCGACGCAACTCGATTACCAGTCCAGACCCAGCACGGTGCTGGCGCAATCCGGCTGTCAGCTCTGCCACGTCAAACCGACCGGGGACGCGCCGTGGAACGCCTTCGGGCTGGCCGTGGGATCGTGGCGCGCCAAGAAGCAGGACGTGGGACAGGCCATTTACTCGGTGCTCCGGTACGGCGGTGACACCGACCGCGACGGCTATCCGGACGCGATCGAACGCATGGCGGGGACGGACCTCGCCAGCCGCGATTCAAAACCGACCGAGAAACTCGATGCCCTCCTGAAAAAGTACGACACGGGGCTCGAAGCTGGCGGAATCAAGCTCGAGGCCGACAGCGACGGTGACGGCTACCCGGACGCGCTCGAGGTTTTTGCGGGAACATTGCCCGGCGATCCGCAGTCGATACCGACCGAACCGCTCGAGACGCTGCGCGCGAACTTCGAAAAGATGGGCGGAGTCAA
>CAXTKV010000053.1:0-25882 GCA_964244895.1 uncultured Deinococcales bacterium | reverse complement strand
GATGCTTGGTTGCTGATCGTTGGACATTCAGACCCTCAAGCGGTAGCCGACGCCGCGCACCGTCTCGAGCATTTCGCCGTGGGCGTCCAGTTTGCGCCGGATGTTCTTGACGTGCGCGTCCACCGTGCGTTCGTCCGCGAAGCGATCCGCGTCGCCGGTCGCGGCCAGGAGTTCGGGGCGCATCCGCACCCGACCGGGTTCCTTGGCCAGCACCGCCAACAGCTTGATCTCGGAGGTCGTCAAATCCACGCGCTCATCGGAAACCCGCACCTCGAAGCGCCCCAGATCCACCTCGAGCGGCCCGACGCGGTAGACGCCCTGCGCTTGCACCTGCCCGCTGGCGCGGCGCAGCACGGCCTTGACGCGGGCCACGACCTCGCGCGGGCTGTACGGTTTGACGACGTAATCGTCCGCGCCCAAACCCAGACCCAGCAGCCTGTCCACCTCGTCGTCTCGGGCGGTCAGCATGATGATCGGCACGCTCGATTCGGCGCGCACCCGTCTTGCGACCTCGAGCCCGTCCAGCACGGGCAGCATCAGATCCAACAGGATCATGTCCGGTTGCGCTGCGCGCCACAATTCGAGCGCCCGCTCGCCGTCCTTGGCGCGTTCCGTGCGGTATCCCTCGCGTTTGAGGTATTCCTCGAGGATATCCCCGAGGCGCGATTCGTCCTCGACGATCAGGATGGTCGCGCCGTTCGCGCCCGGTGTGCGCTGTGGGCTTTGTGGCATGGTGTTCATCGTATTCGCTTCTTTCGTCCCGGCGGGCCGGCTCGCGCGGTTGATCTCGAGGATACCGTTCCGGACGGTATTCTTGGGGATGCGTCCGGGACGGTGCCTCTCGTGCGAGAAGATCCTGGCGCTTTGGTTTCTACGAACCGACCGGGCTGACCCCGTAGTGGGACGCGTAGGCGTTCTCGATCGCGGGAATGATGCTGACGATCTCGAAGTACACCCCCCAGAAGGCGGTCTCACGCAGGTCTTCGATCACCGCCTGGTACTCGGCGAGTTGAGGGCTTTCCCAGACCAGCACGTCGGTCACCTGCGCCGAGAACGCTTCTGCGTCGAAGAACCGGAGGCTGACTTTTGAGCGTTTCTCGAGAATCGGTTGAATCGTCGTTCCCAGAAACGCGAAACGTTCTTTTGGGGACAACGCGAGCCAAGCATTCGTCGTCCTGACGAGCATGAAGACGGTCATCGGGGCGAGCGGGCTCGGGGTGGGAGCGGTGGTGGACACGATCAGCCTCCATTGAGATGCGTTGCGAAGCCCGTTGACCGAAGGTGAGCCGCGTTAACCGTGCGGCTGCCCAGAACACCGTCCAGCACACATCCTTATCTGTGCGTGCCGGACGGTGTTCTCGAGACGCGAGCCAGAATCGAACCGCGTTTTCCGTTGATACGAACCGCACTCAGTTCTCGGGCATTCAGTTCTCGGGCATTCAGTTCTCGGGCACTCAGTTCTCGAGGGCGCGCTTGATCATCTCGAACTCTTCGGCGCTGATCTCGCCCTTGGCGAAGCGCAAGCGAGCCGTCTCGAGCGCGTCGTCCTTGCCGCCCATCAGGCCGCGCCAGGGTTGCTCCCAGGATTGATTCTCCTCGCGCTGGCGGCGCGTCTCGAGCCCCTTTTTGATCGTCTCGAACTGCTCGGGCGTGATCTCCGAACGCGCCAGGCGCTCGCGGGCCGTCTCGAGCGCATCGTCGCGACCGTTCCAGCCGCCCATCATGCCGCCCCAACCGTGCCGACCCCAGCCTTGACCCATGCCTCGGGCCATCCACGGGCCGCCCCAGCCGTTTCCACCCATGCCGCCGCGACCCATGCCCGCGTGCCGCCAACCACGGAAGAACATCCGCAACAGCCCGAACAAGAACACGAAGAACAGGATCGTGCCGATGAAGTTCAAGAATCCGAAACCGAAGCCCATCATGGGAGCCATACCGTAGTGCCACATATGCCTTGCCTCCTTGGTGCGCTCGGACTGTGCCGAACGCTTGAAATCAAGCTAGGCGCGGGCGGGTGAACGGTGCTGGATCGGCGGGTGAACGCCGTGTGAATGCGCTATTTGGCTGTCCAGAAAGGGTTCCTCGAGCGCGATCGGATGCACCGAACAGCTCGAGTGCGTTCGGAGCGCGCCGCACGCGATGTTCCTCGAGCTTCCGGCGCACCCAAGGGGCGGGTCATCTGTCGCGCCGGATTTTGGTATGCTCCGCGCATGCAAGTTCCCTTCAAACTGCCGTTCCTGAATCACCCGAAGGACGTTCCCACGCTGGTCGGCTGGCTGGTCGGCATCGGCCTGCTGGCCCTGACGGTCTACTGGTGGTTCGACAGCCTCTTCCCGAAGCGCGAAATGTCCGCCGAAGCGATGATCGCCAAGATCGCGGCGACGCTCGTGACCATCGGCATCAGCCTGTACATGATGCACATCAACTACGATTGAACCCGCTTTCCTGAGCGCTCAGCCCGAGAAACGCTCGGGCTTTTTTCGTGGGTACAGATCGGTTTTTATCTGCGCTCGAGAAAACTGGATCGTTCAGTCCGCATCCATCGCTGGGTTGGCCGGTGCTGCGCTGGTCTCAAGCCTCGTGTGCGTCGCGCAGGATCGCTGAATGAACGGCTGAAAACGCGGCGCGATGTTAGTCTGAGGCGTGGGCATGCTGAACTTCGTGCGACGCGCCTGGAGCGGCCCGGTCAACCCCGGCGAGCTCGATCGTGCGCTCGGGTTGCTCGGTCTGGATGGCACAAAGGATGCCATCGTCCATTCGAGCCTGAGTTCCTTCGGCTACCTCTCCGGCGGCGCACCGACGATCCTGGAGACGCTCAGGCGGCGCGTGGCCACGGTCGTGATGCCCGCCTTCACGTACTACACGCTGGCCTGGCCGGTCAGTCAGCGCCAAGCGGACTGGCCCAAAAACCTGCCCACCGACGGGCCGCGCTTCCGACCGGATTCGCCGGTCAGCCCGGACATCGGCAAGGTTTCGCAGATGATGCTGGATCGGTTCGCGCCCCGGCGCTCAAATCACCCGGCGCTCTCGTTCATCGCGCTCGGGCCGCACGATCACCACGTGCTGGACGCGCAGAGCCTCGAGAACCCATACGGCCCCATCGGCGCGCTGTACGCGCTGGACGCCGACGTGATCCTGCTGGGTGTGGATCACCGTTCCAACACGACCATCCATTACGGCGAATACCTGGCGGGTAGACCATTGTTGGATCGCTGGGTGTCATCAGTGGACGGTGTGCAGCACACGTACTTTCCGAATTGCTCGGCGGCCTTCAACGCGATTCAGGGTCGGCTTCAGACGCTGGAAACCATCGATGTCGGCAAGGCGGTCGTGTCCAGAATGCGCGTGCGCGACGTGGTGGACACCACCATCGCGATGCTCAACCACAACCCGGAAGCGCTTTTGTGCAGTTACAGCGGTTGCCGCTGCCAGACGGTGCGCGAGAAAGTCCGAAAGTCCGGCTTGAGCCCGCGCCACGACTGGGTGCTCGAGGCGGTTCGCCAAGCCCCGCACGCGCGTTGAAGCGAACGGCTTTCAAGAAGACCGTGATGGACGCGATTCTCGAGTTGTCAAAAAGCGTGTCCTGAACGGTGTTCTCTGAGAGCGGCTCGAGCTGGTGCGCCACGGCACTGGGCTCGAACGCGCCGCAGGAATGGGCTTGAACGCGCCGCAGGAATGGGCTTGAACGCGCCGCAGGAATGGGCTTGAGGAAGCGCCAAAGGCGTGCTACACTTTCACGGCTTGCCCCATCGGGGCGATTTACGGGAAACGAGCACAACCACTCGCGCCCGTCGGAGGAAACGATGTTTGCGATCATTCAGACGGGCGGAAAGCAGTACCGAGTTAATGAAGGCGACACCATTCGCGTCGAGAAACTCAAGCTCGAACCGGGCGCGGCCCTCGAATTCACCAGCCTGCTGGTCGGTGGGGAAGCCCTCAAGGTCGCGGGCGACGCGGCCAAGATCAAGGTGGCTGCCCAGGTCGTGCGCCACGTCAAGGGCGACAAGATCTACGTCGACAAGTACAAGTCTGGCATCCAGTACCGCCGCCGCAATGGCCACCGTCAGGCCTACACCGACGTCAAGATCACGTCGGTCAAGTAAGCCCCCCACTTTCAACGAAAAGGTGAACTGACATGGCACACAAGAAAGGCGTGGGTTCGTCCAAGAACGGACGCGACTCCAACCCGAAGTACCTCGGCGTCAAGAAGTTCGGCGGCGAAAAAGTCCTGGCGGGCAACATCCTGGTTCGCCAGCGCGGCACGAAATTCCAGGCCGGTGCCAACGTCGGCATGGGCCGCGACCACACGCTGTTCGCGCTCGAGCACGGCATCGTCAAGTTCGCGGACAAGGGTAAGATGGGCCGCTTCATCTCGGTCGAGCCTTTGGCGAGCGAAGGTGCTGCGCCCGTTGCCGCGCCCGAAGCCGCCGACGATTGAAGTTTCGCTTTCTCGGCCTCGCGGTTGAGCGTCGTCTCGAGCGCGAGGCTTTTTCGTCCCCCGAGACCGTCCAGCACGCAGATTGAGAACATCGTCCCAGACGGTGTTCTTTAGACCAGGAGCTCAAATGCCTTTTCGTGACGTGCTCGAGATTCAAGTGTCCGCCGGGAACGGCGGGGACGGCTCGATGTCGTTCCGCCGCGAGAAGTACATCCCCAAGGGCGGCCCGGACGGCGGGCACGGCGGCAAGGGCGGCAGCATCTATTTGCGCGCGGTCGGCGGGGTCGAAAGCCTGGATTCGCTGGTCGGCAAGCGCAAATACAAGGCCAGCAACGGCGATTACGGCTCGGGCCGCTTGAAGGCCGGTAGCGACGGCCAGGACGTGTACATCGACGTGCCGATCGGAACGGTCGCGATCGACGCGAGCAGCGAACGGATCGTGGCGGATCTCGTTCACGTCGGAGAACTGGCGCTGGTCGCCAGAGGTGGCGAGGGTGGACGCGGCAACAGCGTCTTCGCGACGTCCAGACGCCAGGGGCCGCGCTTCGCGGAACTCGGCGTGCCGGGGCAAGTGCGCAAACTCAGGCTCGAGCTGCGCCTGATCGCGGACGTGGGCCTGGTCGGTTACCCGAACGCGGGGAAATCCAGCCTTTTAAAAGCGCTCTCCAACGCCAACCCGGAAGTCGCGGCCTACCCGTTCACGACGCTCTCGCCGATCCTGGGCGTGGTGACGCGAGAACGAAGCACCTTCACCGCCGAAGAGCAGACGCGCTTCACGATGGCGGACATTCCCGGCATCATCGAGGGCGCGTCGCAGGGCAAGGGCCTCGGGCTCGAATTCCTGCGGCACATCTCGCGCACGCGATTGCTGATCTGGGTGCTGGCCGCCGATCAAGATCCGGCGGTCGAACTCGAGAAACTTCGCGCCGAAGTCCGCGAGTACGACCCGAGTTTGCTGGACAATCCTGCGCTGATCGCGCTCAACAAGACCGACCTGATCGAGGCCGACGTTCAATCGATGGTGATCGACGAACTCGCGGGTTTCGGCTTGCCGGTCGTCGGGATTTCCGCCATGAACCGAACAGGTCTGGATGAACTCAGAACGCTGATCTTCGACCTGCTGCCCGCGCGGCCCGAACGCGCCAGCCTGGCCGAACCCGAGATCGTGCAAGGCCCCGAACCCGTGCGAGCCGCGCTCCTGGAAACGCACGAGGACGGCACGCGCACCTGGGCGGTCACGGGCGGCGGTTTCGAGGCTCGAGTCTCGAGGTTCGCGCGCCACCTGGACGACGCCGCCGAGTACCTCGAGGAATACTTCGCCCGCCAGGGTCTGAACAACGCCCTCAAACGCGCCGGCGTCAGGGCCAAGGACACCGTTCAGATCGGCGCGTTCGCTTTCGAATACTTCGACGACGAATTCGAGAAAAAAGCCCAGGAACCCGAAGAACACGTGCCGCGCAGCTACTACCTGGATTACGAACCCAAAGATGACCCAGAAGCCGAAATCCCCGAGGAAACCTTTCCAGACAGTATTTCCGTCAGTGAAGACCGTCCTGCACGGTAAGGTTTGAGGATCATGCCGAAATCGAACCGAAAAATCGGATTGATGGGTGGCGGATTCGATCCGATCCACTGGGGTCACCTCGGTGCAGCCATCGAAAGCGCCTACCAGGTCGGGCTCGAGAAAGTGATGTTGTCCGCCACGGGTCAACCGCCCCACAAGAAGCCCGTCGCTTCCGCAGAACACCGCTTCGAGATGACCCGTCTGGCGGCGCTCGAATCGCCCTTCGTTCAGGGTGGCGTTCTGGAAGCCACGCGGCTGGAACTGGACGCGCCCGGCCCGCACTTCACGGTCGAAACCTTGCGGCGTTTGCAGGCGCTTGAGCCGGAAGCGGAACTGCACCTGATCGTCGGCACGGACGCGGCCCGCACGCTGGAACAGTGGCGCGCGATCGACGACATCCTGGTGTTGGCGCGAATCATCGTGGTCGAACGGGTGGGATTCACCGAAAAACCCGGAAACGTGAAGAATTCCGAGACGGACTTCACCAAGACCGAATCGGGCAGTGACTATAATTCCAGTCTCAGGTCGGATTCCCCGACCACCGTCGTGAGCTGGCCCGGCGTGGCGGTCTCCTCGAGCGAGATCCGTCGGCGGGTCGGGATCGAAGCCCCAATCGAATACCTGGTGCCGAGGAGCGTGGCGGACTATCTCAAACGATTCGAACTCTACCGCTAAACGCGCGACCTCTACCGTTGACCGCGCGACTTCCACCGTTGAGCGCGCTTCAGGTCTCACCGTGACCCTCGAAGGCTGGACTGAACGGGTTCGCGGCAACGTCAAGGTCGCCCGCTTCGAGCACATCGTGCGCGTGGCCGATCTGGCTCGAGAGATCGCGCTCGCCAACGGCCTGGATGCCGAACGCGCCTACCTGGCGGGCATCCTGCACGACCTGGCTCGAGACCTGCCCGCAGATGAACTCCTGCGCCTCGCGCCGCCCGAATCAGAGCTGGACGCCGGACACCCGATGGCGCTCCACGGTCGGGCCGCCCGCGCCATCCTGGAATCTGAGGGCTTCGAGGACGCCGAAGTGCTCGAGGCCGTCGAGGATCACGTCACCGGGCCGCGCGGCGGCAACCGCATTGCGCTGGCCGTGTACGTCGCGGATGTGTCCGAACCCGGTCGCGGCGTCAACCATCACATTCGCGAACTGGCCTTCACCGACCTGGAAGGCGCTTACGCCGAAGCACTCTTTTGCAAGGTCACGTACCTGGAAAGCCGTGGCAAGCCCGTCCACCCGCGCACCCGCGCCGCCTTCGAGCGCTTGCGCCAGGAACGCAGCCTGCCCGAGCAACCCGCCTGCCAGGACATCGCCTCTCGGGCTGAATCCGTACCGCTCGAGAAACGCGTCAGGACGCCGAGAAAACATGCGGGACTCAGGAGTTCATCGTGAAGTCTCGGCGCGCGAAAAGTCTCAGGTCGAACTGATGTGGCGTCGCGGCTTCCAGACCGCCGGGGTGATGCTGGCGATCCTCAGCCTGGTGTCGTACTGGGTGGCTGAAAACCCCACGGGCTACCGCGCCGAAGCTCGCCCAAACCTGACGACCACCGGCGGTCAGATTGCCCCATTCAACGTGCTGATCGCCGGGCGCGATATCAACTACTGCAAGCCCGGTTTCGGCCCGAGCGGTCTCGAGGCCGTGCCGTGCGAGGGCGCGGAGCGCTACCAGGGACGCACCGACACGATGATCTTCATTCACGTCAGCTCGCAGCGCATGGACGTGATCTCGATCCCGCGCGACACGCAAATGACCGACAAGTACGGCACCCACAAGATCAACTCGAGCTTCGATTACGGCGGCCAGGAAGCCCTGACGCAGGCTGGCATCACCATCAAGGACGCCGGTGCAGGCGAGGTTTACGCTCGGGGCGGCGCGGAAGCACTCAAGACGAACCTGGAAAGCCTGATGGGCGTGAATATCGACTACTACGGCATTTTCAACGTCGAACTGGTCGAGAAGGTGATCGATGCGCTCGGTGGCGTGGACGTGTACTTGCCCGAAGCCATGGACTACGACGACGTGGCCGCCAACCTGCACATTCACCTGCCCGCCGGGAACCAGCACCTGAATGGCAAGACCGCCGTGGGGTACCTGCGCTTCCGGCACGGCTACGGCAGCGATTACGCCCGAATGGATCGCGGCAAGGCCATGATCGGGCAGTTGCTCGAGAAGATCAAATCGCCCGCCGTGGTCGGCGCGATTCCGACCCTGATCGCTGGGCTTTCCAACGACGTGACCACCAACGCCGACCTGGAACTGGTCAGAACCGTGCTCCCCCAACTGCGCGCCATCAAGCCGAACTTTGCCACCTTGCCGACCATCGAAAACGCGCGTTTCGGCACGAACCTGCTGCCCGACCAGGAAGGCATCGCGCGCCTGATGGCTCCGATCCTCGGGACTCAGACCACGGACGCCAACCAGACGGGCCTTCCGACCCAAGCTGTCACGGTCGTGGATCAGTCCGGTGTTCCAGGATTAGGCCGCGCCTTCGCGGCCTACCTGAAGCGCTCAGGCATGCCCGAAGCGACCGTGCTGGAACTCGAGGCTGCCGACGTGCCCACGCAAGTCCTGTACCGACCGTGGGCTGACCAGGTCGCCGTCGAAAATTACGCCAGCTTCCTGGGCGTTCCCGTTTTCGCACCGTACCGTTACCCGAACGGTGCGGGCGCAATCGCCATTCAGCTCGGGCGCGAGGCCGCCAAGGACTACGTGGCGCTGACGCTCGAGGCGCAACGAATCAGCCAACCGTAAAAAGGAGAACCCCTTGAGCCTGACCCAGACCGACCTGAAAACCCAACTGCGCGTGATTCGCGAAGCCCTCCTGGACAAGAAGGGCGAGACCATCGTGATCCTGGATCTGACGAAGGTCTCCGATACCCTCGATTACTTCGTGATCGCCAGCGCCAACAGCCAGCCGCAACTCCAGGCGCTCGAGCGCAGCGTGCGCGAGAAACTGCTCGAGATCGGCGTTCGTCCCGCCAGCGTCGAAGGCCCGAGCCCGCGTTGGGTGCTGGTCAACCTGGGCGCGATCCTGGTTCACCTGATGACGCCCGAAGCGCGCAAGTTCTACGACCTCGAAGGCTTGTGGGCCGATGGAACTCGCGTCAACCTGGACTGAGGATGGGTTTTCTCGAGACAGATACTTTTTCAGTACGAACTGCCTTCAAAAACACCGTCCTGGACGTGATTTATCGAATACTGCCCAGGACGGTGTTGTAACTTGAAACCCTGGTTGCGTTCGCCGTTACCAAGCGAGAAACGGTAGAAGTTCCGTGAATGCGTTTTGAATCCGCGAAGTTTGCTCATACCCGAAAACAAGCTGATCGGTCGCCGTTAAACTACCACCGATTCCACCGATATAATGACGCCATTGCTCTTTTCCATCTCGAGAAATAGAAAAGAGATTGTCCTTTACCGTCACGAATAAAGATGATCTGTTATCTGAGATCAGTAATTCGAGTGGCGCGTTCGCTAAATTGAAAGTGTAAAATAAATTTTTTGTTCCTTTGGTTTTTTCTACACAATATATTTGAAAGGTTTTTGCGACGTTCCGGGTGGTTAAGTAAATCTTATTGCTAAACAGATTCGATTCTGAAATATACAAATACGTATCCCTCGAATCTACTAACTTCCAGGTCGTTTTTCCATTTTGAAATCCAAATACAGATTTTCCGTTATGAACAATAGTTGTATTCGACAGAGAAAAGTTTTCAATATTGGAATCGGTCGATAAACAAGTTACTTTAGGCATTTCGATCTTGAAATTGCATAGACTGCTCTTTCGTGAAAAATAAAATACCTTGTTGGCGACCTCGACCGCTCCGATGTCCCATAGGTCGCCCTGCATGAAGTTGAATGAATGCAGCACCTTCCCATCAGTCATCCGACGTTCCTCGAGAAAAACCTGGTTCATTTCAGAGCGCGTCGTAAGTATATTTCCGTCCGATTCGAGTAGTACGCTTCTGCGTTGTACAGTTTGAGACCAGATTTCATGTCCATCTCGCGTTTGAACTGCGACCAAGCGCTTCATTTCTCCAGATTCAAGACCGATTACGGTGATGCCTTTTACGCTCAAAACATCCGGGATCCCCCACGGTTCGAGCAGTTTCGTCCAGAGGGGTTTTCCCGTTGTCATCTCGAAGGTCTCGAGTCGCCAGGTGTTCCAGATGTCATGTGAGACAGCCATGATCGTGCCCGAAGCGATAACGGGGCCAAATAACCACGATTCTCTTTCGCCAGAAAGCGCTGCTCTCCAAACTACAGCACCAGATTTTGCGTCCAGCGCGACGATTCGGTGAACGTCGGGATCGGTTTGAAACCGAAACATCAAGGTTGTCGAGATGATCAGGACAATTTTTAATAGCCATGATTTGCGAATTTGCTCGAGAACGTTTCGCAATCCTTCCGACATGGCTGGAGTGTAGCGGAACCGTCGGAATCGCTCGGGTCAATTTAATTTTTTGCTCGAGGATCGAGCGCGTCGCGCAGACCGTCCCCGATCAGATTGAACGCCAGCACGGTGATCAGAATCGCCACCGCCGGGGCGCTCGAGGCCCACGGGGCGTTGCTGATGAAGGTGCGCGTTTCAGAGACCATCGCGCCCCATTCGGGGATCGGGGGTTGCGCGCCGAAACCGATGAAGGACAATCCCGCCGCCGTCAGGATCGCCTGGCCGACATCGAAGCTCGATTGGATCAGCACGGGTTGCAGCGTGTTCGGCAGCACGTGCCGCCACGCGATCCGTCCCTGGCTCGAGCCGAGCGCTCGGGCCGCCTCGACGAATTCTCGTTCGCGCAAGGCCAGCGCTTGCGCCCGCACCAGCCGAGCGTAGCTGGGCCAGTTGACGATCGCGACCGCGATGATCACGTTGTCCAGGCTGGGGCCGAGGGCCGCCGAGATCGCCATGGCCAGGATCAAACTGGGAAAGGCAAAAAAGATGTCGGTCACGCGCATCAGCAGGTTGTCCCACGCGCCGCCGATGGTGCCCGCCAGAAGGCCGACGATCACGCCGATGACCATCGAAAGCGCCGTCACGAACACGCCGATCCGCAAGGAAATCAGCGCGCCGTGCGCCACCCGCCCCCACACGTCCCGCCCGAGTTGATCCGTGCCGAAAACGTGCGCGGCGGACGGTGGTTTCAGGCGTTCCGGCAGGTTCTGACTGATCGGATCGGATGAAATGATGGGTGCCAGCACCGCGATCAGCACGACGATGGTCAGCAATGCCACGCCCGCGACCGATGCTGGGTTCTTCCAGAACCTCAGCCATGCTTTGGAGGCTTTTGGGCTCGAGGTTGCGCTGGCCGCAACCGTGGTGATGGAGCTAGCCACGGTTGGCCCCGAATGGTGGCCGTAAGCCGCGAGCCGCGAGCCGCGAGGCAACAGCGCGAGGCGTGGGGTTGTAACTTGGGAAGACCGGCCTGCGCGCCAAATGAGGCACACTCGAGAAGGCTGTCCTGGACGATGCTCCTGCGTTCAGAACCGATTGCTCAGAGGTTTTCCTCGCGGCTCGCGGCTCGCGGCTCGCGGCGACTTCACCCATACGCGATCCTCGGGTCGAGCGCGGCGTACAACAAATCCACCACCAGGTTGACCAGCGCGTACGTCAGTCCGGCCACCAGCGTCACGCCCATCACGGCGGGAAAATCCAGGCTGATGGCGGCATCCGTGGCGTAACGTCCGATGCCGGGCCACGAGAAGATCGTTTCGGTCAGCACGGCGCCCGACAGCAATCCGCCCAGGATGCTGCCCAGCACGGTCAGGATCGGCAAGCTGGCGTTTCTGGCGGCGTGCTTGACGATCACCGTCCAGCCGGAGACGCCTTTGGCTCTGGCGGTTCGGATGTAATCCTGACTGAGCGTCTCGAGCATGGCGGCGCGGGTCATGCGGGCCAGCAAGGCCGAGGAGAACGCGCCGAGCACGAAGGCGGGCAGGATCAAACGGCGCAAAGAATCCGCGTAAACTTCCCAGTCCCGCGCCAGCAGCGCGTCGATGCTGACCATGCCGGTCACGCGCGGCGGTGAAAGCAGGTACGAGTCCAGCCGTCCGGGGCCGGGCAGAATCCCGAGCTTGTTGTGCAGGAATTCCAGCAGCAGAATCGCCAGCCAGTAAATCGGTACGGCTCCGCCCAATAGGGCCAGCACGCGCACCAGCACGTCCGGCCATTTGTCCTGCTGCAGCGCCGCGATCACACCCGCTGGGACGCCCAAAAGCGCGGAAATCACCAGTGCCGTGAAGGCCAATTCCAGGGTTCCGGGAAAGAAATCGCGCAGGTCGTCGATGATGTTGCGCCCGGTTTTCAGGGATTGCCCCAGGTCGCCGCGCAGGAGGTTCCCCAGGTAGATCGCGTATTGCACGGGCACGGGCTGGTTCAATCCGTGCCTGGTGCGCCATTCCGCGATCTGATCCTCGCGGGCGTGGTCGCCCAGCGCAGCGATGGCCGGATCGCCGGGTACGACCTGAGACAAGAAGAACGTGGCGATCGTCACGCCCCAGACGACGAACACCACGAAGAACAGTCGGCGGATCAAGAAATTCAGCATCTTTTTTATGGTCTCCAACGGCTTGTGCGCCTCGAGAACTCGGTCTATCCCGCTCGAGAGCGTCTGGGACGGTGTCGCTCATATCTCTGAATTTTGCGTGCTGAACGGTCTTTGTGGTGAAACGCCGGGACGACCAATCGATCGCCCCGACGGGTTGAATTGCAGCCTTAAGGCTTCTTGGAGATGATCTCGAAACGAACCTGACCCTGGGCGTTCCTGAGGTAATTCTCGACCTTGCTCGAGAGCACCACCGGCACGCTCGGCTGGAACAGCACCGCGAATGGCCCGTCGTTCAGCACGAGTTCCGTCAGTTGCTTGTAGAGCGCGATCCGCTTGGCGGTGTTCGGCTCGAGCGCCGCCTGTTGGGCCAACTTGCTGGCCGCCGGGCTGTTCCAGTCGTTGCGCCACGCGAGCGATTTGGCGTTGAAATCGGCCATCGGCGTGCCGTTGCCGTCCGGATCTGGAAAGTCCGGGCTCCACTGAAACAAGACCATCTGGGCTTTCTGCGCGCGGTAGATCTTCAAGCCTTCGGACTGCGCGATCTGCTTGATGTTGGCTTTCAGCCCGATCTTGGCCAGGTCGGCCTGGATCTTGGCGGCCAAGTCAGCGCACGGAATGCCCGCGCCGCACACGCCGGTCGGAACCAGGAACTCGAACTCGAAGCCGCTGCCCTTACCGGCGGCGGTCAGCAAGCCCTTGGCTTTCTCGAGATCAACCTTGTAGGGCGTGGCGGTGTTCGCGCCGAGCAAGCCCGCCGGGATGATCGTCTGCATCTTCTTGGCGAAACCGCCCGCCAGATCCTTGACGATGCTGTCCTGGTCGATGGCCCAGCGCACGGCCTGACGCACCCTGGCATCGGCGAAGGGGCTGCTCGTACCGCTGTTCATGGCGACGTACTGAAGGCGCGAGGAATCGGCCTTGTAGACGCTGAACTTGGCGTCTTTTTGCTTCTCGATCACCATCTCGGGAGAGAGGTTCTCGGCGATGTCAATCTCGCCGGATTCGAGCGCGATCTTCTGAGCGTTGGATTCTTGGATGTTCTTCAAGACGACCCGCGAGAGTTTCGACTTCAAGAGCGAGTTCGGGTTGGTGTCCAACACGACCTGCTGACCCTGATCCCATTGCTTCAAGATGAACGGCCCCGAACCGGCGCTGTTGGTCTTGAGCCAGTTCGAGCCGAAATCACCGTTGACTTCGTGCTTTTTGACCTCTTCGGCGTCAACGATGCCGCCGATGTTAAACGTCAGCAAGCTCAAGAACGATTGTGGGCTGGCGGTTTTGGGCAGCGTCACCTCGACTGTTTGTGGGTCGAGCGCTTTGGTCGAACCAACCTTCATGTTGGCGACATCGGTGAACAAAAACGAGCCGTTGCCCTTGAGCGCAATCGCGCGATCGAAGGTGTAAACCACGTCGGCAGCGGTCACGCGCCGTCCACTGGCGAATTTCTGAAGCCCGAGCTTGAACGTGACTTTCCACGAATCGCCAGCCGATTTGACAGCCCAGGTGATGGCGAGACTCGGTTTGAGTTTCGAGAGGTCCTCTCCGTCGAATTTGACGAGCGTCTGGTAGAGGTTGTCCGTGATCAGACCGCCGGAGAACTCGTAACTCTGCCCTGGATCGAGCGTGATCAAGTCCGTGAAATCCCCACCGTAAACCAGCGTGCTGGTTCTCGAGTTCTGCGCCTGACTCGAGATCACCGAACCCGCCGCACCCGCGATCAGCGCGGTGATGACGGCGTTTCGCAAGAATTCTTTCATATGCCCTCCTCCTCGAGTTGACTTCACTCGCGAGCATACTAACGCCTGGGTGGGCAAGCTTGACAATTTGGTGACGATGAGTCCTGCGGGCGGTGCGCTCGCGTCTTTTGCGCCCTGATCGAGATTTCCAGCCGTTCCCAGGCCAGCTGTTTCAGTGATTTGCGAGGCGTTCCTCGTCGGGCTGCAGTGCGCCCCGATCAACGACCCCTGATCGAGAACACCGTTCGGCACGCAGTATTCTGATCGCGGCGAACACAGTCTGGGACGGTCTTTACATCCTGGCGACCCGAGAGAAAAATTCCAGCGCGTAGGCCACACCTTTCTCGAAATGCTCGACCACGATGTTCTCGTTGGGCGCGTGAACGAAACCCTGAATGTTGCCGATGCCCGCCGCCACGACCGGCACGCCGACGGATTCGATGAACGGGTGCATCGGGCCGGAACCGCCCGAACTGGGGTGGACGACTGGTTCCTTGCCGTGAACGTCGCGCGCGGTTTCTATGGCGATCTTCATGAACGGGTGGTTCAGGTCGCTGCGCGCCGGGTTCTCGTGCGTCTCGAGTTCCAAGACTTCGATATCGGCCAGGTCGATGCTGGACAGGTGCGCCCTGAGAAGTTCCACGATGCGCCCCGGTTTCTGATCCGGCACGAGCCGAAAGTCCAGCTTGACGAAGCCCGAAGCGGGCAGCACCGTCTTGGAACCCGCGTCGCCGTAACCGCCGTGAAAACCGTTGACGTTCAGCACGGGTTCCAGGTCGGCGCGCTGGTAAAACCTGGCGCCCGAGGCGTTCTCCAGGAATCCTTTGATGCCGTAGGCCTTCTGGAGCGCCTTGGACTCATCCGGGATGCGCGCCACGTACTCCAGGTCGGTCGCGGACGGCGGGCGAACATCGTCGTGGAAACCCGCTATCGTGACGCGCCCGTTCTCGTCGCGCATGGAGGCCACGGCCTTGGCCAGCCGCCAGAGCGGGTTGTCCACCACGGCTCCGTTGGCGGAATGCAGATCAGAATCCGCCGTCCTGGAGCGCAATTCCAGGCAGATGATGCCCTTCAAACCCGCGTACAGCACCGGGCGGCCTTCCGGGTCGAAACTGCCGAACTCCCACCAGCAGCCGTCCGCCTGAAGCTCGCCCGCGTGTTCGCTCACGAAGTGCTCCAAGCTCGGGCTGCCGATCTCTTCTTCGCCCTCGATCAACCATTTGATGTTCAGCGGAAGCGTTCCGCCATTCTGGGCTTTGAGCGCCCGCAAGCCCGCCAGTCTCGAGATCAGCTCGCCCTTGTCGTCGCTGACGCCGCGCGCGAACCATCGAAGAACACCGTCCGAATCGGCGCGCTCCGTCAGCGTGAACGGCGGGGATTTCCACAAGTCCAAGGGCGATTCGGGTTGCACGTCGTAGTGGTTGTAGATCAGCATCGTGCGCGGGCCGTTCCCGGCTTCCGCCACCAGGATCGGCGCGGTCTGACCCGGATACGACCTGACGCTGAAGCCTTCGGCAGTCAGCAAGGCCGTCACGAAGGCGGCGGTTTCAGGCAGCATCCGCCCCTGTGCGCTGACGCTCTCGAGCGCCACGAGCTTCGTGAGGTCTTCTTTGGCCTGCGCGATGAAGGGTTTCAAATCCATGCGCAACGATAGCGCGTGACCCGAAAATGCGCCGAAACCCGCCTATGATTTTCGGTGTGAAACTCCGCCGCATCGGCTGGATCGTGATCACCGCAGCCGTCTCCTCGATGATTTTTTCGATCCTGGGCATCGGGTTTCTGGACACGCTCGGGTTCTTCGACCAATGGGGCTGGTTCGCTGCGTGGATCGCGCGTTTCGTCGTGCTCGGCGGTGGCCTGTGGGTGCTGCGTCAGGCGGATGCGTAGCTGATTTCTCGAGCATGAACGACACCGTCCAGCACGCGAGAGATGCGATCTCGAGAGATGCCTGCTGGACGGTGTCCGTGTGAAATGCGCTTCTCGAGTGTGAGCCAGGAACGTTATTCGAGTACGGGTCAGTACGTTTTTTCGCGTGCCACACGAGTAGGCTCTCAACATGAACATCGGTGATCCCGCCCCAGACTTCAGCGCCCTCGATGACCACGACCGCCACGTCCGCCTTCAGGACTTCAACGGAAGCTGGCTGGTGCTGTACTTCTACCCGAAAGACAACACGCCCGGCTGCTCCGTCGAGGCCGCCAAATTCGAAGCGATCCTGCCCGAACTCGAGGCGAACGGCGCGAAAGTCGTCGGCGTCAGCACCGATTCGGGCGCGTCCCACCAGGAGTTCCGCCAGAAATGCGACCTGAGCTTCGCGCTGATCGCGGACACGACCAAAGCCATCAGCAAGGATTACGGCGTGCTGGGCGGCCTGACCGGGTTGTTCGGCGTGGCGGATCGCCAGACCTTCTTAATCGATCCCCAGGGCAAGCTGGCCTTCCACTGGCGGCGCGTCAACCCGTACACGCACGCCACTGAGGTCAAGCAGGAGCTCGAGAAACGGAGCGCACAACCTCGGGCCGTGTCACGATAAGTGGGTGAGCGCACCGACGACCAGAATCCAGACGGTGCTGCTCGGGCCGTTGGAAGTTCCGGCTCTGGGCATCGGCACCTGGCAGTGGGGCGAGACGACCTACTGGGGTGGCTCGCGCGAAGACAGCGAGCAATCCGCGCACGGCGCGTACCTGGAGAGTCGCACGGCAGGATTGAACCTGTTCGACACGGCGGAATTTTACGCGAACGGCCAATCTGAACGCTTGCTGGGTCGTTTCATCCGCGAGCAACACGAGCGTTCCAGGGTGCTGGTCGCCACCAAATTCTGGACGCCATTTCGGGTTTCCGCCCGCGCCCTACCCGGCGCGCTCGAGCGCAGCATGGATCGCATGGGAATTGACATGGTCGACCTCTACCAGGTGCACTGGCCCGTACCGTGGATCGGGATTCCCGCGCTGATGGACGCAATGGCCAGGGGCGTCAAGACCGGACGCATCCGCATGATCGGCGTGTCCAATTTTTCTGCAGCCCAGATGCGCCTCGCGGCGCGTCGGCTCGAGACGCACGGGTTGAAACTCGCCAGCAACCAGGTCGAGTACAGCTTGCTCAGGCGCGCGCCGGAAACGAACGGCGTGCTGAGCGCCTGCCAGGAATTGGGCGCGACCCTGATCGCCTACAGCCCGCTGGCGCAGGGGTTGCTGACCGGCAAATACCACGCGCTGAACGGCAGCAAAGCCATCAGGCCCAAGGGTGTGCGGCGCTACTCGCCGCAGTTCGGTTCGGCATCCCTTCAAAAAAACGCCGCGCTGGTCGAGGTGCTGACCGAAATCGGCAAGGTGCGCGGCAAATCGAGCGCGCAGGTGGCGCTGAATTGGCTGGTGATGCGCGGCGCGCTGCCGATTCCGGGCGCGCGCAACGCGGATCAGGCCAAGCACAACGCCGGTGCGCTCGGCTGGCATCTCGAGGCGGGCGAGTTCGAGTGGATCGATCACGTCTCGATGGGTCGCGTCAAGTTCTGAGCGCTCAGAACACCGTCCAGCACGCGAGATTATGAATGGGTGCTGGACGGTGTTCTCGAGCCAGATGGGGGAGACTTGATCGTTTCGGTCGACTGAACGGACATCTTTTGCGGGACGCAAAGCGATATGGATTTCTGGCGATCATCGAGTTTGCTCGAGCCATCCCGCAGCCTGCGTGGGGGCGAACTCCATGTTCGCCCTCGAGCGGTCACGATCTTTCGAGACGGAGTGCTTTCGAGACGGAGTGTGCACGGCAGCCCTTCAGGGTTTACGCTTTCGCGTGGCGCGTAAGGCTTTCGTCGCGCTCGAAACGCGATCTCGAGATACCGTTCCCGATTCAGGGCGAAACGCTCAACCTTTGAGGGATTTCATCGCGGCTTCAAAGGTGATCTCGCCCTTCTCGAGCTGCTCGAGCACGCTCGATTTGTCCACTTCGGATTTGTCGAGCTTGGCATCGTCCGGTGCGCCGCCGAGCGCTTCGACGATCGCGTCCAGCCTCGAGCGGGCGGTGTTGTAGGCCACGCCCATCTCGTTGGCGAGCTTCTGCACGTTGCCCCGGTAGCGCAGCAGCAAGCCCGCGAATTCGAGTTGGTCGGGCGTCAATTTGGCGATCCAGCCGAGGCTGAATTCAGCTTCCAGCACGAGCCCTCGAGCGCGGTTCTCGAGGCGGGTCACGGTCAATTCCTCGCCCGTCACCGGGTCGCGCGTCAAGAGCGGGTAGCGTTCCAGGTGGCGTTTCACGCCTGGTCGCGCTCGGTTTCAGGCGCGTCAGCTCGAAGTTCGGCATCGGTTTCGACCTCTTTCTCGATTTCCGCGCGCATGGTTTCGACTTCCTCGAGCTCATCCTGAAGTTCTTGCGCCATCTCGCGGAGTTTTTGCCGGTCGCGCTCGGTGCCGGTGTGTTCGAGCCTGGTGTGGATTTTGGCCAGTTTCGCCTCGACCCTCGCGCGCCTGCGATCCTGGCGTTCCACGTCGCGGTCGGTCATCTTGCTCAGGTCGAACAATCCGCTCTGGAGCATCTCGCGCACGTTTTCGGGGTTCACACCGAACTTGCCCAGCTCGATAATCCGATCCACCGTCAACTCGCCCGATCCCATTTCATCGGCCAGTTTTCGCAATTCGATCACGTAATCCGCGTCGATCCCGAACTTGCCCAGCTCGATGATTTCGTCGAACGAGAGCTCGCTCAGTCCGGCTTCTCCGAGTTGCCGCACGAAGTTCGCGCTGATGCCAAATTTGCCCAGTTCGATCATCTGCTCGAAGCTGAGCTTGCCGCCCCCCACGCCCTTTGGGGCTCGAGGTGGGCGCGGTGGGCGCGGTGGGCGCGGCGGTCTGGGCATGGTGGGCGGATGCGGTGGCTCGGGCGGTTGGTTGAATCTGCGCCCGAACTCTTGCCCAAAACGTCCCCATTGCTGCGCATTGCGCGCCCAGTTCGGCCCAGAGCGTTTCCAGGATTCGTCCTCCGCTGGTGCCTCCGGCGTTTCCGATACGTCACTTCGCCTGTTTGCACTTTCCAGCGCCTCAAGCAGTTGATCTGCTTGTTCGATGCTGATGGTTCCCTTGGCGACCATCTCGAGGACGCGGGTTCGTTCGTTGGCGGTCATGGTGCTCCTTTCGCGGGTTTTCAGACCCTTGGCGGTTTTCGCCGTTCGTTTGAAGAATCTTAGGATCACTTCTGGCGAAATGTCAAGTCCTGAATAACAAATACTGCTAACTGATTTGATCTGAACCGTTAGATTGGTTGCTAAAGATCATCAGCCTCGAGTCAAAACGTGCGCCTCGGGCTCGAGCCATACACAGACACCGCGCTGAACGGTGTTCGCTAGAAAAACACTGTCCAGCACGCAAATCGCTTCTTTCACGATCTCGAAAGGAGACTCGAGGCCGCACGATCGCGAGAAGTACAGAAGCCGTGACAATGGCAAACGCCCCCGATTGGTGCGGGGGCGTTCTCGTGGTGGGCAGGGATGGATTCGAACCATCGTAGGCGTAAGCCAACGGATTTACAGTCCGTCCCCTTTAACCACTCGGGCACCTACCCGAACCCACCATCGGCCAAACGGGATCCTGCGTGGAACCTGGAGCCACCCATCGGAATCGAACCGACAACCTTCCGATTACAAATCGGGCGCTCTACCAATTGAGCTAGGGTGGCAGACAGACCAAATGGGCGCGAGCGCGGACGCTCGAGGGCGTAATGTACCATCGCGGTTTGGGCGTGTCAACTCGGGTTTAGGCGGTGAAGCAGATAGGAACACCGACCAGAACACTGTTTTTGTGTTATCGATCAATTCGCGTACAGGACGGTGCTTGCGGTCTTCAAGAACACCGTTCAGCACGGCGAAAACAAGAATTCATCGCGCTGGTACGGTTCTCTGACCTATGGCTCGCTCGGGGCGTCGTCGAAGTGTTCAGATCGACTCGAGAACATTCTTCGAGTGAGCCTCACGTAGACGTGCGACACGACCTACGACTGCGGTTCCGAGAACCGATTTGGATTCTCTCGGGCTGCACGAATTTCCCGACGAACGACCACCGAATGCAAGATCTCGAGCGTTCGTGAATACTGAGCACGAGCTGCAAAGAATCTTTTTCGCGTGCCCGTCGGGACATTTCGCCCAGAAACGCGATTGACTCGTTATTCCGCATTTTCGTATACTCATCCGACGTCACCGCGGCTCGACGCCCGAAAGCTCCGGGCTCGAGCCATTTTCGCCACTGACGCTGCATCAACCCGAACAGCCCAGGAATGTCCCAGGAGGGAGTGCCGATGACCGATTCCAAGCCCGTCCAGCACCGCGATGCTCAGAAGCGGGGGAGCCTGTACCGTCAAGCTGAACGCGCGCGCCTCGAGAAAATCATCCCCAACGCGCTGCGTGAACCCATCGGTCACGACGCCTGCGGCATTATCGCGACGGTGCGCAAGACCGGCACGCCCACGCACGGCAACGTCAAACGCGCCATCCAGGCGCTCTCGCAGATGGCGCACCGTTCCGGTGAGGTGCGCGGCGAGGGTGACGGCTGCGGCGTGATGACGGACATCCCGCGCAAACTCTGGCGCGAATGGATCGCTCAGGCCGGGCTCGAGGTCAACCTGGTGAATGACCCCGGTTTCTTCGTCGGTCATTACTTCATTCCCGTTTCCATCAACCCCAGAGACGTGCTGGATCACCTGCGCGCCCGCGCCGGAAAGTACGGCGTGCGCGTGCTGTTGGAGCGTCGCGGTCAGACCCACAGCAGCGTGCTGGGGCCGATGGCCAGCCTGACGGAACCCGTCTTTTACCAGGTCGCGGGCATCGTCGAGGGCGAAACGGACAACGAACGCGCCGGGAAGTTGTTTCAGCTCGACCTGGAACTCGAGACGAACACGCCCGTCCACGTCGTCTCGCAATCCACACACGCGGTCGTGTACAAGGTGCGCGGCAGCGCCGAAATTCTGGATCGGTACTACCCGGAATTGCGCCGCCCAGACTTTGAATCGGTCAGCACGGTCGGGCACAACCGCTACAGCACCAACACGATGAGCACGTTCGAACAGGTGCAGCCCTTCAGTTTGCTCGGCCACAACGGCGAGATCAACACCATCGAACGCCTGCGGCGCGAGGGTGAACAGTTGGGCATCCCGCTGACCGGCGGTTCGGATTCGCAAGACCTGAACCGCGTGCTGGAAGGTGTGATGTACGCCTACGGATTGTCACTGTTCGAGGCGCTCGAGATGGCCTTCCCGCCCGTGCTCGGCGAGATCAAGACTTTCAGCCCCGCATTGCAGGACACGTACATGGGCTTGCGCCAAGCCTTCGGGCCGCTCGCGCAGGGGCCAGCGGCGCTCGTCATGCGCCACGGCAACGAGTGTGCGTTTTCTGTGGACGCGCTCGGCTTGCGCCCCTTGTGGTTCGGTGAAACCGAAAAAGAATTCTTCTGGTCTTCTGAGCGCGGCGTGCTGCCATTGGGTGCGTTCGTGACCGATCCCAGGCCGCTCGCGCCCGGCGAGAAGATGGCCGTCACCATGCGCCCCGGCAGCGTTCAACCGATGCCGCATCACGAGGCGCAGCGCCTCTTGCTGGAACGCGTCCACAACCGCGAGGCCGTGATGGTCGGCGCGCGCGCCCACATCGGCGGGCCGTTGAAGCGCCCGACCCCGCGCGAGCGTTTTTCGGAAGCCGAACGCGCCGAGATGCACACGCCATCGAGCGCCGCCCCAGCCGCCTTCGGCTGGGAAAAATGGGACGAGGAGTACGTCAAGGCCATCACCGAGCGCGGCAACGAGCCGATCTCGAGCCTGGGTTTCGACGGGCCGCTGGCCGCGCTGCGCGCACCCGCAGCGAACCTGGCGGAGTTCATGAAAGAGACCGTCGCGGTCGTGACCAACCCCGCGATTGACCGCGAGCGCGAGATCGAACAGTTCAGCACCCGCGTGATCCTCGGGCGGCGCGCCCTGCCCGATGGCAAGCACGGCGGCACGGTGGTCGAGATCATCACGCCAATTTTGCCGCTGGACGAGGAAACCGCCAAGGCCGCCGGAACCGTAACCATCGCGGAACTCCAGGAAACCCTGGCCACGACATACATCCGCGCCGAACGCGAGGTCGAGGGCGGCTTCGGCGAACCGCTCGAGAAAGCCCTGGATCGGCTGCGCGAGGCCGTCGTGGGCGCCGCGAAAGCAGGAGCGGAACTGATCGTTTTAGAGGATCGCGGCGTGTTCAAATCCGGCAACGTGCCGATTGACCCGGCGCTGGCCGTGGCGGAAGCCAACCGCGCGCTCGAGGCGAGATCCGATGCGGGCGTCTCGTTGCGCCGCACGACCAGCCTGATCATTTCTTCCGGCGCGATCCGCAACCTGCACGACGTGATGGTCATGCTGGGGTTGGGAGCGGACGCCGTGGAACCCTGGCTAATGTTCGACATGTTCGCGCCCATCACCGCAGAAAATGGTACGGAGCGCGCCGCCAAGCTCGTGTCCGGTTTGACCAAGGGCTGCGAGAAGGTCATGAGCACGATGGGCATCTCGGAACTGCGCGGCTACGGGCGGATCTTCGCCGCCATCGGCCTCAAGCCCGACCTGGCTGACAGGTTGGGCGTGCGATCCTTCCTGGCCTCGGACAAGAACGGCTACGGCATGGCGGAACTCGAGACCACCATGATGGATCGCCGCCACCAGTGGCAACTCGGCGCGGCCAGCCTGCAACGCGACGCGCGCTTGAACACGCGCGTCTACAAGCACGTTTTCGCCGCCGCCAACGGCGAGATCACGCACAGCGATTACACCGCCCGCGTGCGAAGCCTGGAACTCGAGTTCCCGGTCGCGGCCCGCAACCTTTTAGAAGTCAAGGGTTTAGAAGGGCCATCGACCGAAGAAGAACAGCGCCTCTCTGAAGAGATCGACATCAGTGCGGGCAAGCACAGCCTGCCCTTCGTGATCTCCGGCATGAGCTTCGGCTCCCAGGGTGAGACCGCCTTCCGCGCCTACCCGGAGGCCGCCAAGCGCCTGGACATGGTCGCCATGAACGGCGAGGGCGGCGAGATCGCCGATATGATCGGGCGCTACGTGCGCTGGCGCGGTCAGCAGGTCGCCTCGGGTCGTTTCGGTGTCTCGAGCGAAATGCTCAATTCGGCGGGGTTCATCGAGATTAAGATCGGTCAGGGCGCGAAACCCGGCGAGGGCGGCCACCTGCCCGGATCGAAAGTCACGGAGAAGGTCGCTAAGGCTCGCCACGCTGTGCCGGGCGTGGACTTGATCTCGCCCAGCAACAACCACGACCTGTACAGCATCGAAGACCTGGCGCAACTGATCGAGGAATTGAAGACCATCAACCCCTATGCCAAGGTCTGCGTCAAGGTGCCGGTCGTGCCCAGCATCGGCACGATCGCCGTCGGCATCGCTAAAGCTGGAGCCGACGTGATCACCCTCTCCGGCTTCGAGGGTGGCACGGGTGCGGCCCGAGCGCACGCGCTCAAGTATGCGGGCATGCCCGCCGAACTGGGCTTGCGCCGCGCCCACCGTGCGCTGGTCGCGGCGGGCATCCGCGACAAGGTCGAACTCTGGGTGGACGGCGGCATGAAGACCGCGCTGGACGTGATCAAGATGGTCTGCCTGGGTGCCAACCGGGTGGCCTTCGGCACGGTTCCGATGGCCGCCATCGGCTGCACGATCTGTCGCGGCTGCCAGCTGGACACCTGCCACGTCGGTATCGCCACGCAGGTCGAAACCCAGGAAGAGGCCGACCACAAGGGCATGAAGCGCTGGGTTCCGCGCGAGTACGATCGCGCCGTGGATCAACTCATGCGGTTCTTTAGCGGTATGGCCAGTGAGGTTCGCGCCATGATCGCGACCCTGGGGTACGCTCGCCTTCAGGACATGGTCGGGCGCGTCGAACACCTGGCGCAGTTCGTCCACAAGGACAAGCTCGACCTGGCGTATTTGCTCGAGAACATCGAACCGCTGGCCTTGCCCAGCAAGGACACGGGCCGGATCATCCGCAAGCCCTTGAATAGCCTGACCCGGATGGTCTCGAGCTGGCTGACGGAAGCCGCCGTGAGCGGAGAAGACCGCCTGGTCTACCAGGACGGCCCCGTGCAGAGCGCCGACCGCGCTCTGGGCACGCACCTGACCGGTGAGCTTTCGCGCCGCAAGAACGACCCCAAGATGAAGCTCGAACGGGCGAAACTGTACTTCGATTCCGGCAGCATTCCCGGCAACGGTCTGGCCGCCTTCAACACCGATCAGCTCGAGATTCTGGTCGACGGCGGCGCGCAGGACGGCGTCGGCAAGGGATCGTTCGGCGGCAAGGTCGTCGTGCTGAAGGGATTGAACGACCAGGGCGTGCGCGTGGACGGATCGGTCGGCAAGAGCTTCGGCTACGGCGCGATCGGCGGATCGTTCATCGTGCAGGGCGACGCGGATAGCCGCTTCTGCATCCGGCTTTCCGGCGCGGACGTGGTGCTGGGCGGCGAGGTCAAGAAACCCCTGGAAGACCACCTCGGGATGCTGGCGGCCCGAGCCAACGCCAAGGGTTTCGCGTTCGAGTACATGACCATGGGTCGCGTGGTCGTGCTGGGCGATCCGGGGCCGTGGATTTGCAGCGGCATGACGGGCGGCGTGGTCTACCTGCGCCATGAACCGAGCCTGGGATTAGATGATGCGGCCCTTCAGCGCCGACTGGCGAAAGGCGCGCTGGTCAAGCTTTACAAGCTCAACGATCACGGCATCGGTGACGTGCGCGAATTGCTGGGCGCGTACCACGAAGCCCTGGTCAACAGCGAGCAATCCGATGCCGCGCGCCGCGTCGCGGAGTTGCTGGTCGATCCCGCCGCGCACTTCCGCATGGTTGTGCCCGCCAACCAGCAGGTGGACGCGAGCGTCAGCACGGAGTAAAAGAGATTCCTCGAGAAACACCGTCTGGCACGCGAATTTAGAAGTGTGTGCTGGACGGTGTTTTTGTTTTTGACGAAGCTTTTCTGTAAGGCTTGAGTTTCAAGAACAGTCAGATTGTACAACTCGGGCCACTCAAAGTTGCGTTGTGGAACACTGTCAGGAACGCGAATCTCGAGACATCACGAACTGTTTGCAAGGCGATGCAGCGGCGGGTAGCACCACAGTAGCACCGGGCGGCGGCACAATTGTCGCCGTCTGGCACGCAAGCTTTTGATATGTCTCGAGTCTCGAGAAACAGGTGGTAGCACCGGGGTAGCACCGAAGCAATCTTGCAGGTGTACACGCACGACTTCGAGGAGCAACCAATGGAAGCAGCATTGCCGCTGGAGCAGCTACAGAGAAAGGTAAGGCAGCTCTGACGAAGCTCTCGAATAGGGCGGAAACATCATATATCGCAGGTAGCTGCTATAAGATTACTTTCGAGTACACCTGTCTCGCGCTCTAAACAAGATAGAAAGCATGGGTATTCCTCCTCAAAGTGTAATGATGTGTTTGAGGATGGTATGTACAAAATAGGTTCGTGAACTGGGATTCAGGGATAGTATTTTCGCTTTATCAGAACCCTGGTCGAAGATTGAATATTTACAATATCCTCAAATTTCATAAACTCTAGTTGCGAGAGTTCACCAATTCCAAATTGATTCAACTCGTTTGTATTA
>CAXTKV010000052.1:0-25901 GCA_964244895.1 uncultured Deinococcales bacterium | reverse complement strand
ACCGTGGTGAAGCCCGGAATCACCTGCGCAGCCAACGGGATGTCGTCGTAACCCGTGACGGACAGATCCTGCGGCACGCGCAAGCCCGCGTCGTAGGCGGCCCGCATCACGCCGAGCGCCATCACGTCCGTCAAGGCCATGATCGCCGTCGGACGCGCCTCGCTCGAGAGTAACGCGTTCCCGGCGCTGTAACCCATCTCGAATTGCTCGAGCGTGCCGCTGACGATCCATTCCGGCTCGAGGCTCAATCCGCGATCCGCGAAGGCCGCGCGGATGCCGCGCAAGCGGTTCGCCACGGGTTCGCTCGTCTCGGGTGGGCAGGCGATGCCGATGCGCCGATGCCCCAATTCCAGCAGGTGCGCCGCCAGCGCCCTCGCGCCACCGAAGTTGTCGATGCAGACGCTGTCCACGTCCAATCCGGGCGGATCGCGATCCACCGTCACGACGGCCACACCGTGATCCCGCAGCGTGCGCACGCCCGCCGCGTCCCGGCCCGTCGGCACGATGATCACGCCGTCCACGCGCTGATTCAGGAGCATCGAAACGTACTCGAGTTCCCGCTCCAGGTTCTCCTCGGCGCTGCACATGAAGCTCCGATACCCCGACGCGAACAGCGCGCGTTCGATGGCGAAGGCCAGCGCCCCAAAGAACGGGTGATCGAGCTTCGGCACCAGAATCCCGACCGTCAGCGTCTCCTGCCGCCGCAGGCCGCGCGCGAGCGCGCTGGGACGGTAATTCAGATCGGTCATGGCGCGTTCGACCCGCTCGCGCAACTCGTCCCTGACCACGCCCGTGCCGTTCACGACCCTGGAAACCGTGGCCACGCTGACGCCCGCGCTGGATGCCACGCGTTTGATCGTACTCATCAGAACACCGTCCTGGACATGAACTCAGGAATGCGTCTGGGACGGTGCTCTCTGAATCTTGAGAGAACGGGTCTCGTCGCCGAATGTACGCTCGAGATTGCACGGAACCGGGAAGCTCTTCGTCCTCCTCTGCGAAGTAGGGGAGGTGGCTCGAGCATCGATCCTTCCGATGCGAGAGACGGAGGGGTCACGCGACAAACACTTCCTCCCGTGCACCTGGAGAACCAGAACCTGAGCTTCACGCGCTCACCTCGAGTTCCGCGCCCAATCCGGGCTGCGCGGATTTCGTGCCCGTGATGTACTCGACGATTTCCTGCTGCGTGGTCTGGGATTTGTCCAGGGTCGCGACGTGCGCGCCCTGCTTCAAGACCACGATCTGGTCGGCCACGCGGTGAACGTCGCGCATGTTGTGGGACACCAGAATGAAGGTCATGCCTTGGTCGCGCAGCTGCTCGATCATCGCCAGCACGCCCTCGGTCTCCTCGACGCCGAGCGCGGCGGTCGGTTCGTCCAGGATCAGCAATTTGCGTCCCCAGATGATCGCGCGTCCGATGGCGACGGCCTGACGTTGCCCACCGCTCATGCGCCGCACGTCCAGGGTCGGGCTGGGGATCTTGATGTGCAGTTGCTCGAGGGCTTTACCCGTGTCGCGCCGCATCTGCCCCCGATCCAGCCAGCCCAGGAGCCGCCCGATCGCGCCGCCGCGCGTGGTTTCGCGCCCCAGGTAGACGTTGTCGGCCACGTCCAGGTCCTCGATCAAGGCCAGGTGCTGGTAGACGGTCTCTATGCCCGCAGCTTTGGCCTCGAAGGGCGTCTGGTAGTGCTGGTTCACGCCTTCGATTTTGATCCCGCCGCTGTCTGCGGTCTGAACGCCGGACAGGATTTTCACCAGCGTGCTCTTGCCCGCGCCGTTGTCACCGACCAGCGCCAGCACCTGCCCTTTCTGGAGCGCGAAGCTGATGCCCTTGATGGCCTGAACCGCGCCGAAGGCTTTTTTGATGTGGCGCAATTCCAGCAGGGGAGAAGCCATCGTGAACCTTCACCTCGGGTTGCGAACGAGACGGGAATCAGCCCGAAACCGGGCTTGTAATCGTTTTCGTAATCGATTACTCAGACTTTAAGCTCGAGCCTCAAGGGAAGTCAAGCGCCCCGGAATCAGGATTGAATCAATCGGGCCGAGCCTTCGAGGGAACCAGTTTTCGCGTCGGATGCTGGTCTTTCGCTCACGCGACCGAGGCGTCGCCGACGGTCTGCGGAACCTTCCTGAAATGCGACGAATATGCGTCTGCTACGATGCTCTTGGCTCGTCACATGGTCGATATCTCCGCCCGGCTTCTCCTGTTCGGCCCACTCGAGCTTCGCTTCGAGAACCGGGTCGTGGCCCTGCCGACGCGCAAATTGCTGGCGCTGCTGGCGTTCCTGGCGCTCGAGGGGCCGACGGCTCGCTCGCGCCTGGCGGAACTGCTCTGGGACGCCACCGACGAGCGCGCCCGAGCGAACCTGCGCGGCGAGTTGTACCGACTCAAGAAAACCGCGCTTGGAAGCTTGCTCGAGGATCGGGGCGAACGGCTGGCGCTCAACGGTGTCTCGAGCGACATCGAAGGCTTCGAGCGCGCCGTGGCGCGAGGCGATTGGGCCGGGGCGCTCGCGTTTCGTAGGGGAGCCTTGCTCGAAGGTTTGGAATTGCAGGACGCGCTCGAGTTTGAAACCTGGCTGGCTCTGGCGCGCGAACGCTGGGAGGAACGCTACGACGAGGTGTTGGCCGCCTGCGCCGCAGGGCTCGAGCGGGATGGAAACGCGGACGGCGCCCTAGAGACGCACCGACGGCTGCTGGCGCGCGATCCATTGCGCGAGGACTCGCACCGCGCCGCCATGCGATTGCTGGTTCAGCGCTCCGAACCCGCGTTGGCGCTCGAGCATTACCGGGATTTCACCACCTTTCTGGGGCGCGAGATGGGATTGGAACCGAGCGCAGCCATGCAGGAATTTGCGCGCACGCTCGGGGTGAACGGTTCGCAACGCGCCGACCCCGAACCGCCGACATCGACACCGTCCGGTCTGAACGCGCCGCCCCTGGTGGGCCGCGAATCGGTCTGGGCCGAACTCGAGCGCGCGCCGACTGGATTGAGCCTGATCGTCGCTGAGGCGGGCGAGGGCAAGACGCGTCTGGCATCGGATTTCGCCCGCGCGAAGGGTGCGTGCCTGTTCGTGCCGCACCGCGAACTGGCCGCACAGGTGGGTTTCGGCGGGCTGATCGAGGGTCTGCGCAGCCGCTTCGAGGCGGGCTGGCGTCCCCGCGACCTCGAACCGGTCTGGCGGGTTGAAGCTGCGCGCTTGCTGCCCGAACTCGCGCAGACCTTAACAGGCTCGATCGAAGCTGAGGGGACGAACGAAGCCCGCTTCCGGGAAGGGCTGGCGCGCACGCTTTTGAGCGCCCTCGAGCCCGGCGGTACGATCCTGCTGGACGATCTTCAGTGGGCGGACGAATCCACCTTGCGCTTCCTGCCCTACCTGGTGCGGCGCGCCGAGCGCGCGCGGGTTCGCGTGATCGGCACGACGAGGCCTGAAGGTCTCGCGCCGGGCGGCTGGCTCGAGCGGGCCGCGCGCGAACTCGAGCGCGAGGGCCTCTCGCGGCGCGTCCGGCTCGCACCCCTGGGGGCGGCGGACGTGCTGGAACTGGTGCGCGGTCTATCGGGCAGCCAGGGCGGGCGGGTCTTCTCTGAACGCCTGCACGCCACCACTCAGGGCAACGCGTTCTACGTGCTCGAGACGCTGCGGGCGCTGTTCGAGCGCGGCGAGTTGCGCGCCGACGCCGACGGCTGGCACACGCCCTACGATGACGACACCCGCGACTACTGTGAGCTTCGCTTGCCCGAAAGCGTGCTCGAATCCGTGCGGGCTCGTTTTTACAGGCTCGAAGAATTACCCAGAAGGCTCGCGGAACTGCTCGCCCTGAGCGGGCGCGATCTCGACCCCGGCACGCTCGAGCGCGCCTCGCAGGGATCGAGCGCGGACGTGATGAACGCGCTCGAGGTGCTCGAGCAGACGGGGCTGGTGCGTGGCGCGGCCAGCGGATACCGTCTGGCGCACGACCTCTCGCGGGCTGCGCTCGACGAGGGACTTTCGACGGCCCGCCGCCTGACGCTGCACGCGCGGCTCGGCGAGGTGCTTTCAAACGCGCCCGCCGAACCCGGTCTGGCCGCCGAGATTCTGCGCCACGCCGAGGCTGCCGGGAACTGGGTCATGATGCGCGACTGGGCCGAACGCGCCGCGCGCGAGGCGATCACGCGTTACGCGCACCGCGAGGTGACCGAACTGCTCGCGAAGGCGCTCGAGGCGCACGCGCGGCTCGGCCACGACCCGGAACGCGAAGCGCAGTTGCGTTTTGAACGAGAGGAGGCGCTCCACTGGCTCGGTGAGCCCGAATCGCGCGAACAGGAACTGCGAAAGCTCGAGCCGCTGCTGACCGATCCGACCCAGCGTGACAGGCTCGAGTACCGGCGCGGTCGGCTGGCGGAGGCGCGCGGTCAACTCGAGGAAGCCGCGCGGCACTTTGAGCGCTGCTCGCTGCCGGAAGCGAAACTGGCGCTGATTCGGCTGCTGACGCACTTCGCGCGCGGCGAGACGGCTCGCGCCACCGCCAGTGAACTCTTCCAAAACGCCGCACCCGAACACGCCGTCCGGGCCGCGTTGGCGCTCGCCTTGATGGACCAGGAGCGCGGCGCACACGCCGAAGCGCAGTCTTGGCTCGAGCGCGCCCAGCCGCTGGCCGAACGCGACCCACGGGCGCGACTCGAGGTGTTGCGCGTGCGCGCTCGCCACGCCAACCTCACGGAGCATTTCGAGGAAGCCCAGACCCTGGCCCTCCAAGCTCAGGCGCTCGCGCGAACCATGGGAGCCACAGAAATAGAAGCGTCGTGTACCAATATCCTCGGGCTTTCGTTCCTGTTGCGCGGACGCTACGCCGAGGCCGCCGTCGCTTTCGAGCGCGTCGCGGAGTACAGCGCGCATCTCGACCGCCCGCAACTTCGGATCTCGAGCGCGATCAACCTCAGTTGGGTGTGCCTGCTGACCGCCGATTTCGAGCGCAGCCTCGAGTTGGCGACGCTCGCCTTCGACCTCGCCAGCCTTATCAACGACCGTGGTGGCGTGATCGAGGCGCTCCTGGGCACGGGCTTTCTCGAGCTGCACCAGAACCAGCCCGAGCGTGCGCGTCAGCGGTTCGAGGCTGTCATTGAACACCTCGAGCCCGACAGTCCGCCGCATTACCTGGCCGATGCCAATTCGGGGCTGGGCATGTGTGCGCTGCGCCGGGGAAACGTCAGCCGAGCGCGCGATCACTTCCGCGTCGCCACATCTCTGAAGCGAACCCATCCACGCATGACGCCGTGGATGGGCGATCAGGCGCAACTGGCGTTGTGTTCGTGGTTGGACGGCGACACGCTCGAAGCGCTTCGCCTTTCAGAGGAAGCGCTCGGGGCGCTTCAAGGTTCCGGCCTGGATTTCCCGCAGCGCGTCCCGTGGATTCACGCCCAATTGCTCCGCCAGAACGGTGATGTTGCCGGAGCCAACCTGTCCTTCAGGCGAGCCCGAAATTTGCTCGAGGAAGCCGTCGCTGCCGTCCCAGAGGCCAGACAGCAACGGTATCTCGAGGCGTTCACGTTCAACCGCGACATTCTGGCCGCCTTGAACGGCGTCTGGCCCGACCCGCCGCGCCTGATCTGAAGTTCGCCCTTCTTAAGAACACCGTCCAGGACGCGAATTTAGGAATGCGTCCTGGACGGTGTTCTTGCGCGTCTGGCATTCGTGTTGCGCATCGCTCGCGCCTGAAACCGCGATCTCGAGCGTCGCAAGACGCGAACAGAGCACCTCGAGTGCCCGAAAAAGACCGTCTGGAACACCATTATTTCTTGCGACGCTCTTGCGACGCTCGCCCTGACAACCTGTTGCCAGGAGGTGAGAACGTGCCCACAGAACGCCAGGTTTACGTCATCAACGTCTGGCGGGATCGGGACAACAACTTGCGCGTCGAGCTTCGCGCCCCGAACGCGGAACGTCCCGTGTACTTCGCCAGCCTAGCGGAACGCGAGGCTTTCTTTGAAACCCAGAACCCACCCAAGAGCGCTCGCCGGGGACTCCGGTGAGCATTGCAAGAAGGAGGAAACCGTGAATGCACGCCTTGCACGTTCAAACCTGATCGTCGGTCTGATCGTCGCGCTGTCGCTGGTCGCGTGTCCTGACCCGCACGTTATCCCGCCTCCGCCTGCCCCTCCGCCGTCGGCGCAGACGGACGATCCCGGCAAGCTGATCGAGGGCACGACCAAGGTGGGTGACCGACCCGCCGTTAAGCTCAAGGACGGCCAAATATTTTTGCTCGAGCGCCCCGAGGATCGGGTGCTTTACCCGACGCCGCCGGACATCGAGCCACAAGGATTCTCGAGCTCGAGAATCCACGCGTTGACGCTGCCCGACCATGTTGACCTGAGCGCCTTTCAGACGCCGATCAAGAACCAGCAATCCCGCAGCACCTGCACCAACTTCGCCGCGACGGCAGCGCTCGAGGCCGCGATCAAACACCGCACGGGGCGAGAGGTTGACCTCTCCGAGCAGTTCATGGCCCACGCGCAGAAACTCAACTTCATCGCCACTGAGCGGGTGCTGCCGACGGCGGAAACGCAGGTCGGATCGTGGGGTGGCGGCAGCGTGTCGTTCAACCTGCTGTACCTTGCCAACGGTTTCGGCCTACCGCGCGAGGGAACCATGCCGTACGTCGGCTTGGGCGATTTCGAGAACACCGATCAGGCCGGTGACGTGCCACGAATCAGCAACCCGGACACTCAGCGCGCGGAGGACGACTTCAACCTCAGCGCCCAGGCCCACGAGTACCACATCCCGGCGTCCACAACCTTGAGTGTGCTGCCGCAGGTCGCGCTGGATGCGAGCGTCTCGAAGGTGCTTGGCGTGCGGTTCGCGGGGAGCGGGCAGGTGAGTTCGCTTGATTGGTTCAGGACGCAGCTCGCTGACAACCGCGAAGTCGCATTTGGTTTCAACTGCTGTGGCGGAACTGACCCGACACCAGATAATGGCGTCTGGAACCCCGCGCCCGACTTCACAAGCGGGGGCGGTCACGCGATGCTGATGATTGGCTACGACGACCGGGATCGTACCTTCCTGATCAAGAACTCGTGGGGAGACGCGGGCTTCTTCAAGTTCAGCTACGACTGGGTGACGCGCGGCCTGGTCTACGAGGCGGCTACGATCCTGAGCGCCAGCGGCCCCGACGAACCGGCCTCGACCGGCCAGTTGCTGCTGGGACGCTGGAACCTGAACTTCGACGGGCACCGTGGATTGCTGGACATCTACCGCATCCCCGGCTCGAGTTCGATCACCGTCTCCGGTGGTCGTGCGGATCGTCGCCTCGGCACGTTTTTTGCTGACGATGGCAACGCGTACCGCGTCAACGCCACGATTACCGGCAACAAGCTCGAGTTCTACATCGACTTCGCCAACCCGAACTTCGCCTTCGACGCGCGTTCGGGTACGAAGTACACGGGATACTTGTTCACTCGGGGTCACCTCGCGCTGGCCGGAACCTACGCCAACGGTTCCTCGATCGCGGCCTTTCACGCCACGAAGGGTGCGGCGGTGAACGGCCTTCCAGCGGACAGCTTCCTCGGCACCTGGGAGATCAACCGCGACGGCACGGACGGCTTCCTCACGATCCAGAGCGTCAACGCGTCTATTGGGACCGTCAGCGGCACCTACAGGGACGCCGCGCCCTCGTCGCCGTCGCTCACCATGACCGGTTTCTTCCACCTTGGAACGCAGGTGCTGAGCTTCGACCTGCCGCTCCCCACGGGCGCAACGAGCTTCACGAGCTTCCGCTACACCAACGATTTGGGGCTGATGGGCGGCACGTGGAGCGCGCAGGGCGCGGTCGGCGGCTTCTACGCCCACCGCGTCGGCGCGCTGCCGACGATCTCGCTCTCGAGGTCCGGGTTCACCGGAAGCGCGCCCTTGAACCGCGATTTCCTGATTGACGCCACCCTGAGCGACCCGGACGGTGCCGCCGACTGCTGCACCGTCACCTGGAGCCCTGCGCCGGTTCGTGACGAGGCGATCGGGGGCGGGCGTCGCGCCCACTACCGCTTCACTACGGCGGGCGACAAGACGATCACCGCGACGGCTCGAGACGCCACCGGTAACGAGGTCAGCGCCAGCATCACGATCACCGTAGAAAACAATCCGCCTATTGCCACCATGAGCCTGCCTACAACCGCCATCACCGTGTATCGGGGCCAGCCGGTACTGTTCCGTGGCTTTGCCACCGACGCGAACGAGGGGCCTGGACCAGATCCAAGCACGCTCGCGTGCAACCGATTGTCCTGGCGCTCCTCGAGCACGAGCGACGAGGGCTTTCCATTCACCGGGAGCGGCACGGCCCCGAGTTGCGACCTGAGCTTCACCTTCACCGCGAACGGCACGCGCAGCATCAGCTTGGTCACCACGGACCCGCAAGGCCTCGCCAACGTCGCGCCTCCGGGGCGTCTGATCACCGTGGTTGATCCGCCCGTTAACTTGCCGCCGAGCATCACGCTGGGTGCGTTGCCGCCGACCACGTTCGCAACTGGCTACGCCTGGAATGCGCCGATTCCGATCACCGCGAGCGCGACCGACCCTGAAGGCAACACACCGATCTCCTACCGTTGGACGGCCATCAGTTACCGCCCGAACAGCGCGACCGTGTTCGCCGCACCGACCGTGATCTCGAACTGGACGACCTCGAACGGGAACCTTAATTGGACGCCCTCGAACAATGCGGCGATGTTCGGAACCTTCACTGATTTCGGGAACGATTGCTACAGCGGTCAGCCCGTCAAGCTGGTGATCGAGGCCAGGGACAGTCTGGGCAACATCAGCAGCATCGCCTTGCCAAACTTCACGGTCTTCCGCTGCGTTCTGATCTGATCTCGAGTTCGGACTTTGAATGCCGTCCAGGACGATGTTTCTGGTGATGTCAAACTTCGCCTCGTGGACGGTATTCCCAAAGAACAGAATTTGGAGGAACCATGAAACCCTCGAGCATCCAGAGATGGTTGTTCGGCATCATCCTGCTCGCACTCGCCCAGAACGCTCAGGCGGAAGGTTTCAGCATGGGCGCGGGCTTCGATTTGCCATCGCTGCTCGAGGTGCGCGTTGGCTACGAGGCGAGGGATTTTGGCGTGCGCGCCTACCTGGATGTCCTGACCCTGTGGGCGGGCGTGGATGGGTACGCGAAACTACCCCTGAACGATTCTGGCCTGAGCTTCATGGCCGGTGCGGGCGTCATCACCGACTTCAAGTCCGTCGGTTTTCGCGGCGTGATCGGTTGGGAATGGGTGCTTGCGGCGAATGTCGCGCTGGTTGCCGAACTTCGACCGATCCTCCTGCCGTCCTTGTGGGCATCGGATCCAAACCCGCTGATCAATATCGGCAATTATCTCTTGCAGAGCTGGTTGCTTTTTTCAGCCAGCTTTGCGCTCGAGTATCGTTTCTGAATACCGGCAATTTCTCGATTTGACCCAACCCATTGGGCTGCTCAATGGTGCAAGATGAAACAAATTTCCATGCTCAAGGGAGGGTCATCCGCATGAAACGCAACCTGATTGTTTTGGCCGCATTGCTCGGAACCATCGCGCTCGCGCAGGCCGTGACCGGGTACAAACTGGTGATCAACAACAAGTCCTTCTCGGGTTCCGCCATCGTCGTCAAGGGCGAGACCTACGTGCCATTGAAGGCGCTCCAGGCGGCGGGCGTGCGCTCGAGCCTGGCGGGTAGCACGCTGACGTTGACCCTGCCAAACGCCGCTACAGACGGTGGCGCGAACCAGGTCGTGGCTCTGGAAGGCTGCCTGAACGAGTGGATCTTCAACGGTATCTGGCGCGTGCGCGCCACCGCCCCCGTACCGATCGTGGGCGACCGTAACGGCGTTTCCGTTCGCCTGGAATTTCGCAACGGCACGCAGGCCAACGGGCTGGCGCCCGCAGGGACGGGCTGGGGCGGGGTTCAACTGGCCTTCGAGGACGGTTCGACCGTCGGGGCGGAAAACACCAACGATATTTCTGACCCGCCTTACGTGCCGGGCGGCAGTCACGCGCAAACCGTGAATTTCTACTGGGACGAGCAGCAGCGCAAACCGCAGAAACTGATCGTGGTGTTCAACCCGAAGGACATGAACACGTCTTTCAACGTGAAATTCAGCGTGCCCGACCCGAGCTTGCGGATCAAGCTGGATTGCTCGAAGTAAGCCTCGAGAAGACCGTCCCAGAGGCAATTCCTCGATCTCGAGAATTCGCGTCCGGGACGGTCTTCACTCAGTCGTCGTCGCTGGCGGCAGCCGTGGCGCGCTTGCCCGCCTGCCACTCCAAGCCCGCCCAGATGAACTCGTCGATGTCGCCATCCAGCACGTTGGCTGGATCGTGGCGCATCACGCCGGTGCGGTGATCCTTGACGTACTGTTTGTCCAGCACGTAAGACCGGATCTGAGAGCCCCACTCGATGGCTTTCTGCTCGCCGCGCAGCTTCATTTCGGCGTCGCGCTTCTTGCGTTCCTGCATCTCGTACAGGCGCGAACGCAAGACCGTGAAGGCTTTTTCCTTGTTCTTCAACTGGCTGCGCCCGTCCTGGCAGGTCACGATCAGCATTTCAGGCGTGCCGGGTTTGTAGGTCAAACGCACCGCGCTGTCGGTGGTGTTGACGCCCTGGCCGCCGTGCCCGCCGGATCGGAACACGTCGATGCGCACGTCCGCTGGGTTGATCTCGACCTCGCTGGCGTCCTCGATCTCGGGCACGATTTCGATGTTGGCGAAGCTCGTGTGACGCCGGGAATTGCCGTCGTAGGGGCTGACGCGCACCAAGCGATGAACGCCATTCTCGGGCTTCAGCAATCCGAACGCGCGCTCGCCGCGCACGATCAATTCGGCCTCGGTGATGCCGGCCTGCTCGCCGGGGGACACGTCCAGAATCTCGACGGTCATGCTGTGGCGCTCCGCGAATCGGCGCACCATCCGTAAAAGCATCTCGGCCCAGTCCTGCGATTCCGTGCCGCCCGCGCCCGGTTTGATCGTGACGATCGCGGGCGCATCCGAGTGCGAATCGTTGAAGAGCGTCTCGCGGTAGAGACCTTCCACGCGGTTGGTGGCGTCCTGCACGTCTGGTTCCAGGCTGGCCTTGTCGTCCTCGTCGGCCATCTCGAGCATCTCCGAAAGGCCGGTCACGTCGTTCTCGAGCTTGCCGAAATCGTCCACCACGCGGCGCAGACGGGTGGATTCCTGCGTGACCTTGCGGGCGTTGTCCGGGTCGTTCCAGAGGTTCGGGTCGTTCAGTTCCTGGTCGAGCTTCTCCAGCCGCGCGGTTTTCCCGGCGACATCAAAGATACCCCCGGAGGGCGTTCAGTTTGTCCTGCAATTCGATCATGGTCGTACTCCTTCGCTCGAGAAGTGTATCAGACCCTGCGCAGCCCCCAAATTGCTCGGGAACCCCTCCGACTGTTTCGCGCGCCCGAACGCCGAGGCCGTCCACTTCGGGAAGCCCGTTCGGGACGGTGCGTTCAGAAGGTCAAAAACGATGTGCTGGACGGAGTTCATGCGATCCTCGAATTTGAGGTTCGCATTGAGCCCAGCGCGAGTTCAGGCCTCAGTTCGCTTTTCCGATTCCGGTTTGAACCGACCCTCGAGCATGCCCGCCAGCACCGCGCCCATCAAGAAAATCTGCATGGACAGGTACAACCAGGCCAGCAGCAACAAGAAGCCCGCCAGCACCCCGTAGGTCGCCTGGTAGGTCGCAATCGGCGTCAGCAAACCCAGCACGGAGCGCGCCAACTGCCAGACGACCGCCGTCGGCACGCCCGCCACCAGCGCGGCCCGCCAACCCGGCGAGTGCGCGGGCAAAAACCGATACGCCAACGTGAACAGCATCGAAGCGCCCAGCACCGTCAGCAACGAACCCGAGAAGGATTTCAAGAAGCCCAACCCCGGCAATCCCGCCAGGCTCGAGACGATCACGCCCGAAAGCATCAAGATCATCAGCAGCGCCCCGAAGGCCGCGACCGTCGCGATGGCCACCACCCGCGCCATCCAGATCGGGCGCGAACGCACGCCTGGAATCGCATCGTTCAGGGCATCCTGCAAGACCGTGAAAAACCCGCTCGAGGCCCACACCAGCGCCACCAGACCGATCACGCCGCTCACTCCGGCGTTCAACTGCAAACGCTCGAGCAACCCCGTCTTGAGATCGCGCAGCGTCGAATTCAAGAGATCCGCCGCCGTCGGAAAGGCCGTCTGGATCGAAGTGGTGATGAAGTTCAGCACGCGCTCGCGCAGGTTCTGGTTGCGTTCGAGCGCAAAACCGAAACCCGCCACGGCCAAGAGCAGCAACGGGAACAGACTGAAGGTCGCGTAATACGCCAGACCCGCCGCCAGGAGCGCCACCCGCACTCGGGCCACGCGCCCAGCGAACTCGCCCACGCCGCGCACCAACGCCCAGAACACGCCTTCAACCCGTCTTGCGCTGCCCGGTCGCAGTCGGTGGAGAAAGCTGCTGCCAGGTCAGCAAACTCGAAACCAGAATCGCGAAGCTCGAAGCCAGCATGTGCAAAACCACGTACCTCGAGCCCAACGGCACCTGCAAGGCTGGATCGAAACGTGGACGAACCGTTTGCATCACCAGAACCGGCAACATGAACACGACCATCGAAAGCAACACCCCGAACCACGTCCGTTCCGAATGCCGCACCACCAACGCTGCCAGCGTGCTGCCCGCCACCAGCGGCAGCATCGTCGCCCACTGACCGCTGGGATCGTTCGCGAGACCCGCAAACAGCACCAGCACGCTGGCGTAACCGAACCACCGTCCGCCCAGGGCATCCGTCAAGAAGACCGTCAGGCAAGCCACCACCAGCTTGATCGGGAAAGGAATTGGTAAGGTCAGCACCAACGCACCAGAAAGCACCACCAGCGCACCGGACAACCAGGGAAAAAGCAATGAACGCATCGTATTCACTGTACCCGAAAACCCGGACTCGACCTCCAGAGGCACGAATCCCCTTGACCTCGAGATGCACGTCTGCTAGCCTTGCCGGGCTGGGATGTCGGGGTGTAGCGCAGCCTGGTAGCGCACTTGACTGGGGGTCAAGTGGTCGTCAGTTCAAATCTGGCCACCCCGACCACTTAAATTCCTGTTCACCTTCGGGCGGACAGGAATTTTGACAGGAATCAGACTCAGGGGTGCGGAGAGTGTTCACGGACTACAAGGTCATCTCTTGGGACGCGCCGGTTGGCAATGGCGTCACCGGCTCGAAGTTCGTGACCGTTGGCGGGATCGCCAAGACTATCGTACCTGCCGCGCCTTACTGCGTAGCGAACGAGTACGTTGCAAATCAGCTTGCCTCACTTCTACACTTACCCACGCCGCCCGGATACATCCAGCGCGACGATCAGGGAATGGCACATTTCATTTCAATGAACTTCAACCCGCGAGGCACAAACCTCCCACCAATCTTTCCACCACTTGTGTTTGCCAAACTGCCAGAGGTGGCTGCCGGGGTCGTGGTTTTCGACGTGCTGATCGGGAATCGTGACCGCCATCAAAGCAACTTAGCTTTTGACCAGATCACCAATCACCTCGCAGTTTTTGACCACAGCCATAGTCTTTTTGGGATTCGCCCAGGCGATGGCGAGGCCAATCTTAACTGGCTCGCGGGCGTTATGGGGATCGTGCAGGAGCCAGATCCGTGGGGGTACGCGGGCAACCGCCAATGTCTCCTCGACGCCATCAATCGCTGTGACCTACTCTCGAAATGGATCGCTAAGGTAAGTACAATCCCTGATTTCTTCATCGACGATTTGTGCGAGCATGTGACCAAGATCGGCGTGACGGATGGCGAAAGTGCGGCACTTGGGGTATACCTCAAAAACCGCCGTAGTACCCTTGATAGGCTTCTTGATCGCAACCAATCTGAGTTTAGGAGCGTGGTTCAGTGGAAGCTCTTATAGCGACTCCTACCTCTGTTCACCCTAGATTCCTCGTGGCAAAGTTCACTGCTGATCTCCGACGCCAGGAACCCCGAAACGTCGGTGTGATCCTGTTACACGAGAAGGGCGTCTATGCCCGCTTCTTTGGTGAGGGAATGCCTGAACTTGATGACGGGCCAGGGATTGATGGGCGGCGCGTTCGTAGTCGCGTGTTTGATCCCGAGACTTATGCACAATGGGTAGAGTTTTGGCGTCACTCTGTGGAGCAATACGCTTCTCTTGAGGATCGGAGTCCAGCCGACGCACAGGGAGTTCTGTCATGGTGTGAGAACGCTCTCCTCGGGTCATCCCGCCAGCACTATGGAATCATCAAGGGTGGTGAGGTTCTTGTGCAGGGACTCGAAGGCAAAGACCCATCGGTTCTCCTGACCCACCTGTATAACGTGCTGGTTGAAGAAGATGAATACCCACCCGTTGAGAACATTGACCTCAAGGGCGGTGTCAACGACATATTGCGACGGGCGGGATTGCAGGGACACCCGCTGCTTCAGCCCGCACTTGCAATTGACGTTCGAGGCAATGGCAAGAGAAAGGCACGTTTCCGCCCGGACTTCGTTTTCGTCAGGAACAGCACGTACACTGTTCTGGAGTCGGTGCCTCTACATGCGACCTCGAAAAAGCTTTCACAACGCAATGTGGACGCGGTTCAATTCATGTACGACAGGCTCGAGGCACACGCGCGGGATGTGAACAAGATGGAAGCAGACTTCTTCTCGTTCGTTGATGGTCGCACAGATCACTACTCGTATGACCCATCCGAGTTCATTGAGACTTTGGCGGGTTGGGGTCATGCAATTGACGTGTTTCACCCTGACGATGCCGACCACAAATTGAGAGCATTACTTACAGACAATGACAAGGATCAATCTGCTTTGTCTTAACGGGTCAACCTAGTTTGCGGACTTGATTGCCTCCAGATCGAGTGCTGCGAGCTTCAGACGTTCATCCTCTGTGTGAACGTAGGTGTCCATCGTGAACCTCGCGTCACTGTGTCCTAGCACGTCGGCGACCAAGCGCGGGTCTCTGGTTTGCGCGTTCATCAGACTCGCAGCCGTGTGCCTTGTGCCGTGCAAGACGCTCACGGGGAACTCGAGTCGCCGCACGAGACGGCCCCACATCCGAGTCGTGCCTCTCGGGTTGCGGGGTCTTCCATCCTCGAGTGGAAACACCAGCCCGTGATCCTGGTAGGCCGACGGCATGGCGCGGCGAAGTTCCTTTTGCCGCGCTTCATGCTCGCTCAGGACGCGCATGGTGCTTTCGCTCAGGTAGATCACCCGATCCTCGCCCGATTCCGTCTTGACCGGGCCGTACTCGAGCGAGCCGTCTGGTAGCTCGAGAAGCTGACGGGCGACGACGAGCCGTCTGCGCTTGCGGTCAATGTCCGACCACTGAAGGCCCAGAGCTTCGCCGCGACGGAGGCCAGCGGCCAGGACGAGATACCACAGGGCGAACAGTGGGTGATCCCTGACTTCTGGGTGCGTGATGAATCGACGCACGTCTTCCGTCGTCCAAGCGTCTCGTCTTTTCGTTTCGCGTTTTGGCGGCTTCACGCTGTCCGCCACGTTTCGGAACGTCAGTTCCCACCGGACGGCTTGGGTGAGGGCTTGCTTGAGAATCTTGTGCGCGTAAGCGATCGTCGGCGGTTTCGCGCCTCGTTCCGCCATCTTGTTGTAGGCGCTCTCGAGATCGAGCGGTTTGAGCTTCCCGAGCTTGAGCTTCCCGAGTGTCGGAATGAGGTGGTTCTTGATGGCGTTCTCGTTCGTGACGCGCGTGCTGGGTCGCCATTCCTTGTTGGCGTGATCCTTCCAGCGGTTCAGGAACGATTCCACAGTTTCGTTCCCGTCTTTGGCGATCATGCCGTTGTGGTGGTCGTGAAGCCACTTCTTCGATTTGGCGATGACCTCGGCTTGCGTCTTCGCGGTGATGTACTTGTGGCCGCCCCAGTCTAGTTCTGGGCTCTCGAAGACCCAGCGACCGTCTGAACGCTGAAAGATGCTGCCTTCGAGATTCCCGCGCCGTTTCGCCATGACCGCCCTCCGTTCAGGTCTTGTCGCTCGGGTTCCGGCCCCTGCGTTCGCTCAGGACGAGTTCAGACCCGCTCGGGCCATCCGTGAGCCTCACCGGGCGCTCGAGGCCGACAGCGCCGCCTGTGACCTTCCTGGTGCGCTTCTGACCCGCCTTGTCCGGGCGTTTGTGGGTGTGACGGTCTTCTGGGTCACGTCAGCCCTCACCATCCAGCAGGAGCTTCAAGCCTTCGACGTGCCGGAAGTGCCGCCCGTTCTCCGTCAGCAAAGGCGCGTCCAGGTCGAGCGCGCACGCCGCGACCCACGCGTCTTGCACGCTGATCGGACGGCCCGCGACGGTCGCTCTGGCGGTCACGTCGCCCCATCGGGCGCACAGGGCCGCGTCCGTGTGCAGGATGACGAAGCGATCCAGGAACGCGTGCAGGTTCGCGGTGCGCGCCTCGCCCCAGCTTCGTTCTCGCGTCCAGCGTTCGAGTTCACCGAGGCTCTGGAAGGACAGGACGAGCGTGTGACCCTCGAGCAAGGCCGGGTACTTCTCGGCTTGCTTGGCCTTCTTGAAGATGAATGAGGCCGCGTCCGTGTCCACCACGATGTTCACGGGGTTCGAGCCTTCGGGGTGGCGCGTTTCGTGGTGCGGGCGGTTTGTTCTTTGCGGGATTCCGTGCGCCATGCGCTCACGGCACGCGCGATGCTGGCGGGGTTCTCGTCGCGCTCGAGGTCGGACGGGAGGGCGTTGAAGGTGAAGGGCTTTTGCTCGAGGGTGCGCCTGATCGGTTCGGTGGTCGAACCCTCGAGCGTGACTTCGAGCAGATCGTTCGGGCTGACGGGTTCGCCCGTGATCTTGCCGAGCGTCACAAGCAATGCGGTCAGGGTTTCCTTGTCGTAGCGGTCTGGGCCGTCGCCGCGCAGGAGACGATAGATCGTGTTGCGACCGAAGTTGAAGCCCGCGCGGATGGCTTCATTTTCGACCTGGCGGGGCTTGATGTTGTGCGTCTCGAGGAACGTTCCGAGTTTCCAGGTTAACCGCTGCATACCTCGGAAGTCTAGCACAAGGTATACAAAGGTATTGCTTGACTGAATATAGCAGAACTGCTAGACTTTAGATACCCAAGAGGGCCGGGCCTGAGAACTCAAGCCCTCTCGGGAAACCCTTTGGAGGTGTCGTCATGGATCATAGTCCCAAGATTGAAGTCTCACCACTGGAACGGCTCGAAGCCGTCTTACTGAGCTACGGGGGCTCTCTTGAGCTTCGGGAAAAAGGTTTCCATGACGGCCCGCTGGAGGGCATCCGTTTGGCCGTGTGCCCACACGGGATCGTGTGCAAGGTCACGGGACACGGGAGTTACGTCTGTGGGCCGATGGATGCCCTCCAATGGCTGAATCGGATTGGTCGGTACTGACCATGATCGAAGCATGAGTTCAACCTCACGAGGAACGGGTTGTGAAGGCCATCGAAGCCCTGTCAATGACGACCCTTGCCGACATGCACAACATCATGAACAGGTACTGCCTCACCAGCCTTCCAGGGCTGCTCGAGGCCATCAGCGAGGCTCAGCACGTCCTGGCCGAACTCGAGGAACGTGTCGTGCTGGAAATCACCTGGCCTGACTGAGAACACCATCCCGCACGGCTCCCGGACACCGGGAGCCGTCTAGCAAGGAGAACCTTATGCTGAAATTCTTCAAGAAACACACCATCGTCCCCCTGAGCCTGAAAAACTTTGAAGCCTTGATCGAGTTTCTGGATCAGGGAACCAAGATGACGGTCGAAGTCACACCCTTTGGTCTTCTCGTGACCGTCCCAGACGATCTTCTCGACGACGTGCAACACCGGATTCTCGAGCAAGGCCGGATTGGAACGAATGACCAGGAACTCTTAGAAGCCCTCGAGCGCCGCTGAACACGGAACGAACCGACCCCGACGATCTCGAAACCGTCGGGGGTTTCTTCATGACCCAAGCGCCGCCCTGAGCGAATCCAGCACGCGACGCGTGGCCGTCGTCGGCCCGACCTTCCCCCTGTTCTCGCCGTTGGCCCGCAGAATCACGGCGTCAGTTCACGGCGCCCGAACGTGGCGTGCGCGTGTCGAGCGCCTTGATGACCTTCGCCCACGCGCTCGGATCATCCGCCAGGACTTCCGCGATCACGCCTGAGTAGAACGCGTGAACCTCGCGCACTACAACCTCGATCCGCTGGGCAGCCTCAAGCCCGAGAAGGCGATACACGCGATCTTCAATCTTCAAGATGGCATCGAGCGCGATGTGATCACCCTGCTTCGCGGCTGTCCAGAATGGAACTTTGAGTTCTTCCAGCATTTCAACGTGGAACGCCCGGAGTCCAGCGGTCTCCTCGGATGCACGCAGGGCATAAGACTCGAGCGCGCGGGTCAGGGTGCGGTGAACCGTGCTGATACTGCACTGGAGCTTGACGGCGATCTGCTCCAGAGTCGCCCCGGCTTTCCTGAGTTTCACGACTTCGAGTTCGCGTTCAGAGAGGATCAGTTTTCGTGCGGAGCTTTTCATCAGTATTTTCCTCCAGTTGTGGTTTTCCCTGGATGACCCGAATCCACCGCGCCATCGCGCGGAGGAGAGCGGTCAGGGATTCATCGGGTTCGTCGTAGGACGCGGCCACGCGTTCGAGAACTTCGGGCGCGTCGGCGGGTGGTGCGGGCGGGAACTCATCTAAAGGCGCGTCACGCTCGAGAAAAAACCACTCCGCGACGGGCACGAGCGCCGGGGTCATGAGGGGGCCGTACTCCTCAAAATCTCTGCGGGTGACAGGTTCGGAACCCTCGCCAGGGTACTTGTCCAGCACCGGGTCAACGTACTGGGCGAAGGCCGCTTCAGAGGCAGCCCAGGCGCGCTTGATGGCCTTCTCGCGTTGCCGCGCTACAGCACGGGCGGCGACGCGAGCGGCGCGAAGGTGAGTCTCGAGCGGGATGGCGCTGGTCATGACTTCGGGTTCGGCGTGCCCATGCTCAGCGATCGCAAGTCCGGCACGGGCACGCCGAACGCGTTGAAGGGCGCGACTTTCTCGTTCATGCGCGCGTCGAACTCGTCGTGGACGGCTTCACGCTCGAGTTCCTTGATCTGGGCCAGCAGGTTGGCGAGTTCGTCGGGGTCGGTTTCGAGACGGGCTCGAACGCGAAGGATGGCAAGGGTCGCGCGGCGTTCAGGCGTCATTGTGACCGACTTTCTGACCGGGCACGGTCTGCGAGATCGGGCGGTAGCGCGGGCTTGGGGCCAGTCCGGTGTCGGCGGTCGCGGCATCGAGCGCGGCGCGTTCCTGGGCTTGGTTGTCGGCCCAGAATGATCTGAAAGCCCTCAAGAACACCGTCCCCGACGCATTCCCGTCGTCCAACGGGAATGCGTCGGTCATCAGAGTCGAAGGCGAAAACGGCGGGTGCGACCGCAACGGATCGAGGGTCGCGCCTCGCGCTTCGATCTCGGGGATTAAAGAACCCAGGGCGTCGTCAGGGTACAGGCCGGTCAGCGTGCGGGTCAGTTCGATAGCGGCGGCGTGGGCAGCGTGCCAAGCGGCGAAATCCTCGTGCTGCGCGGCCTCGAACGGTGCGACGAATTCGAGAATGGCGCGGCGGCGTTCCTCGAGCCTCTGGTGGAACCCATTGAGGTCGCGCAAACGCTCCAAGCAGGCCGTGAGGGTGCGTTCGCGGGCATCTTGCTGCTCGAGCCGCGCGAGGTCAGAGCGTGCGGCTTCCAGGGCCGCACGTGCGTCCTCGAGCAGATCATCCAGCGCGAGGGCACGGGTTCGGGCTTCGACCATTCTGCCAAGGTCGCGTTCACCTCGGGCGGCATGGCTTTCCTCGAGCGCAACGGACTGCCGGGTTTCAAGTTCGCGCGCCTCGGCCTCGAGCTTGACGACGTGTTCACGGGTCTGCTTTAGATCGTCTGGGACGGTATTTTCGGGCATTTGCATCCTTTCGGGTTCGACCCGCGAACCGCGTGATTCGCGGGCTGCCAAAGGTTACGGGGCGTGCAGCACGGCTTCGAGCTTCGACCTCCAAGCGTCGCGGAGTTCGACCAACTTTTCGACAGCTTGGGTGCGGTCGCCGATCAAAATCTCGACGCCCCAGCCGAGGGCGTATTGCGACGGGTTCGGAACGAGGCCCGATGGCAGCACTAAAGGGCCCGGAACGAGATCGGCGGATGCGGCGCGGAGCAAGGCCGCGACCCCGGACGGCAAGGGTGCGTTGGTTGCTGCGTCGCTTGGGTGCGTCGCTTGAGCCGACGCACGCCGCAAATGGGCTTCATGGCGCCGGAGCGCGGCCTCGGTCGTGCCGAATTCTCTCGCCGTAGCCCTTCGGGATGTTCCTGCCACCAGAGCGGCCTCAATTCCCAAACGCGCCTGGTGCGCGCAGACGGAACAGCGACTCATGCGAAAACCCTCGAAAACACCGTGCTGGACGGAACCCCCCAAAAGTCGAGCCTGGGGAGGCCGTGCAGGACGGGGAGAAAGAGGCATTTTCCAAACGAGTTGTTAAAGGCGCTGGCCTGGGGACTTCGAACGTCCACGAGGTGCGGGGCAGTGTCCGGCCTGAGCGTCTGGCGCTGGCAAGAGCGGCGAGGTACGCGCCTTCGCTCTCGAGCGAGGCGGGCAAGGGCGGTTTTGAGAAATATCGCAGCGTGCATTCAAGATCGGTGCGGATTGGCCCGCCACGACAGGCCGCTCGAGGGCGGGTATGGCTGAGAACCATTGCGTGAACGTAGCCAGCCCGACCGACTTCGAGCTTGACGTAGCTCGGGCCGTCGAGAACGGCGTTGGCAGCCGTTTTAATCCGTTGCACCGAACGCCGCGACCAGAGGTGAGACGGGCCTTCCAGCGCCTTGAGGCCGAGCGCGGCCAGCCGGATGACGTACACCGATGGGGTTTCGCCCGCCATGAACCAGCGTGCCGCCCAGCCCGTTCCACCTCCAAGCGCACGGGCTGCGCGACGGCGTTTTTCAGCCCCGGAGTTTGACATCCTCGAAGGCGGAAAACCTCCGTGATCGGCGCGGTAATCGAGGGCGCGGCGCTCAAGGCTGGCATGTGGCGGGCGGCGGTCACTTGACGCCACCGAGATTTGCTACACTGCACAGGGCGAAGTGGGCAGTGTCGAGGACGGTCAGGGGGCGCGTTTCCGACGCGCCCGTTTTCATTGTGCGACCGCCTGGGCCGCGATCCAGGTTTCGACAGCCGCCGGATCGAATCGCAAGACGCCGCCGATCCTGACGGTTGGAAAGCCGGGGCTTGACGCGAGACGATACGCCGCGTTGACGCCGATGTCGAGGTGCTGTGCAAGCCACCTGGCGTCTTTCAGGCGGGCATTCGGCGTTGATCTTGTGGCCCGAGATGGCGATTTTGGTTGCAGCATGGTCATGACCGACCCCCATGCGCGAGCCCCGGCGGGACGACACTCCGGGAACTCGAGCGAGTTCGCGTGAGGTCAACCCCCCGGCATCCAGGGTCAGTCAGTTTCGGGGCTTCGAGAGGCGGACATTCCGCGTCCTGGCGGCTTTTTTACATTCTGGGCAGCGCCACGTGCCCAACCCAAACATAGTAACACGCCGCGTTTCCGTTTTGCACGTTTTAAAATGTCAGGAGTTTTTGTCAGGAACGGCCCGGTGATGGCTCGTGACAACTCGCGTTTTCGGTTTTGACTTCAGGCGGAAAAGGCGTGTCCAGCACGGTATTTCGAGCAGATACTGTTAAGTGGCGTGATCGGCGGTGTTGCGTTGTACACGCCTGGGGGTCAAGTGGTCGTCAGTTCAAATCTGGCCACCCCGACCAAGAACCTCGTCCAGCACGAGGTTCTTTCTTTTGGCTCGAACTCATTTTGGGTCACTCGAGTCTGTTATTTGCGTTTTGACCGCAGGTCTACCGCAGATTCTTCCTGATTTGTGGCCTCGCTGGCCTACCCTCCCTGAGCGAATGGCCGTTGGGAACGCGCCGACGACACCTCGAGCGTTTCGCGAACGGGCTTGACTGAAAGCGAAGTCAAGTGCGCTACCGTTCAGAGCTTCGAGTCCAGGTCGGCGCGAGCAGTGAGGAACAGGATCAGCCTGGGGTTCCGGCAGTCGCCTCGAACGAGGACCCTTGCTTTTACGACGACCCCAGGTTCAACCCCATTCGAGCGCGAGGCTTAGCCCCGCAGGGCGCGGATGGAGCGGGGGTGTCACCCGCGCTCCAGGCGTTTTCGAGTCATTCGACTCTATTCACGACGAAGGTCCGTATCCGAAGGTGGATGAGGTCCGATGGTCCTTAACCCAGCCTCGCACGCCCCCAAACCCCAGCGCGCCCTCCGAAGTGCTATACCTGCCACGACGGAGGCAGTAATCGTGCCTGATCTAGGCGTGGTTCAGATCGGCAAGCGTCTCGGTTCGGTGGTTTCCAAGCGCCCCAGCTTGAGCGTGTGCGTGTGGGGCGAACCCGGCATTGGGAAAACCCACACCGTTGGAATGCTGTTGCAGCAGACCCCGTGCCACTACCTGACGGTTCACGCCACGATCCGGACCCGATCCCTGTTGAGTGTGTTACCCCAGACCGAACGGCTGTCCGCCTGGGTCGAAGTCGCGCTCGGGCATCTCGAGCGGGGCGCGACGCCCGAGCAGACGGTCACGGCGCTGTGTGCGTGGCTCGTTGCGCTCGCACCGTTCGTGCTGCACGTCGAGGATTTGCACGAGGCCAGCCCGGAACAGCAGGCGCTTTGGGGTCTGCTCGCCCGCGCCGTCAAGCGCACGCGCGGCCTCGGGTTGATCGTCACCAGCCGCACGCCACCGCCCGAGGTGTTCGAGTCCGTGCGGCTCGAATCCCTCGACCGGGATGCCTCGAGAACAGTGCTCGAGCGCGAGGCAGGCGCGAGTCTGCCCAGCGAAGCACTGGACTGGATCTTCGATCACACGCGCGGCAACCCGCTGTACGCGCTCGAGTTCTTCCGTCACCTGACGCGTCTGGGTCACCTCTGGAGCGATGGTCAACACTGGCACTGGACCGTGCCCACGGCCCAGGCGATGCCTGCCAGCGTCGAGGCGGTGATCGCCCAGATGCTCGAGGTGGCGCTCGGCACGCACGAGGCTCGCGCGGCGCTCGAGGCCAGGGCGGTGCTGGGCCAGCAGTCCACGGAAGAGGTCTGGGCGGCGGTCGGCGGGCTGTCGCTCGAGCAACTGAGGGCCGCACAACGCGACCTCGAGCATCACGGGCTTCTTCGCGGCGGGCAGTTCGTTCACCCGCTGTTCCGCGAGGTGGCCCGTGGAATGCTCGCACCCGATGAACGCCGTCGGATTGCGCGAAAAGCGATTGAGGTGCTCGAGGACGATCCGGCGATAGCGGCGACGTTCGTAGGGGAAGCCGAGCTTTCACCCGAGACAGCGCGACTGCTGCTCGAGCGTGCAATCATCGCCGCCCGCACCGCAGGAAACGAGCGGCAGGTCGCGGAACTCCTCGTAAAAACGGTGGCGTACTCGAGCGAGGCCGACCGGGGACGCCAACTGCTCGAGGCGTCTATCGCCATGACCAAGTTCAGTCTGTTTGAAGGTGAACGTCTGGCAGCCCTGGCTGTTCAGGCGCAACCGAGGAACGTCGAAGTTGCCATCTGGCACGCGCGGTTGCTCGTGAGCCTCAACCGTGCGCGTGAGGCCAGAAGCCTGATCGAACGACTCCCGGACGAAGTCATGCCGGAACCCCGGCGATGGCTGACGATGATTGAGCTGCGAATCCTTCGTGATCCACAGCAGATACTGGATGTCTGGGACGCGCACGCCCCGCTACACAAGGAGGCGAGCTTGGTGGTTCGGGTCAACGTCGCCACCGCCCTGGCTCAACTCGGGCGCGTCGCGCTGGCAAAGGCCATGGCTCAGGACGTGTTCGAGATGGCCGGGCTGACCGGGGACGATCTTATACTGGCGCTCTGCGGACTGGCCTACGTCGCCATGAACGTCGGAGATTTCGTGTTGGCTGAACGGATGTACACGCGTGCGCTCGAGGCCGTCGAACGCGCCGAGGCGGGATCGTCCACGCCTCGGGCCGCGAGCTGGATGGCCAGCATTCGGGTCAACCGCTCCTCGATCTTTCACCGTCTGGGTGATCTCGAGCGCGCCACCGAGGACGCGACCGCCGCCGTCCGCTTCGCGGCCCTGACCGGCAAGCCGTTCACGCACGCCTGCGCCCAGGTGGGTCTGGCCGAACTCCTGGTTCGTCGGGGTGAACACAAGCGCGCCGAAAGCTTGTTGCTCGAGGCGCAGGTCATCCTCGAGGACAGGCTCCCCGAGCGCGTGTTGATCGCGTGCGATCTCGCCAGCCTGTACTTGGAGTGGGACGCCCCGTATGCGCGTGCGCTCGCGCTCAAGCACGCGCGGGACGCGGAACGCCAGGCTCGAGACCTGAGCGATCTCGAGGCCCGCATATCGGCCTTGCACGTCGCGGGCTGCGCGGAGGCGCTGCACGGTCAATCCGCCCGCGCCCTCGAACACGCGCAGACACTCGAGGCGATTTCGCGCGACGCGAATCACGCTCGAGCTATGACCCTTTGCCTCTGGGTTCGCGGGTTGGCCCTCGAGCGGCTGGATCAGCGCACAGAGGCTGTGAACGCCCTGCTCGAAGCTCTCGAGTCCGCCACGACCTCGAAGCTCGACCTGCTCGAAACGGAGCGCGTCGGACTCGAGCTTGACCGGATCACACAGGACGTTGAATCGGCGCGGGCGCGCGTCGGTCGGGCGCGAGCCAGCGGGAACCTGAACCTGGGTAACCTGGCAGGCCGGTTTTTCCCATCGCTCGAGTCAACGCCGAACACTGCGCCCAACGATCACGCCGCGAGTCGTAAACAACTCCAACTGCTCGGCCCGATGACGGTTGACGGTCAGCCGATCTCCGAGCGCACCCGCAAGGGCCGCGAGTTGCTGGCGCTGCTTCTCGAGGCGCGCGTCACGGGGCGGCGCGACGTGCCGCAACTCGAGCTTCTGGACGCCCTCTACCCCGACCTGACTGAGGACAAGGGCGCGAGTGCACTGCGGCAACTCGTGTTCCGGGTGCGCACGAGCCTCGGGCCGGACGCGATTCTGCGCGGCGCGGGCGGGTACGCGCTGGGCGCGGTGGACTCCGACGTGGAGCGCTTCCTCGAGACGCGCGATCCCGGCCTGTGGCGCAGTGCGTACCTTCAGGACGTGGGTGCAAGCTGGGACTCGAGCCTGCGCGAGACGCTGCAGGACACGCTACGCGAGGTCATGGCAGAACTCCTGGAGCTTGATCCGCACGAGGTCGCGCGCCTCGGGAAGATTGCACTCGAGAGCGACCCCTACGACCGCGAGGCGCTAGCCCTGAGCCTCCGGGCGCTCCGCGTGGTCGGCGACGAGGCTGGCCTGAACAGACGCTACAAGTGCAGCCGTGCGCAATTCGAGGAGATCGGCGAGCCGCTGCCCGAGGACTGGACCGCGCTACTCGAGATGCCTTCAGACGGCGTCTCGACACTCCGAGCCTGAGTGAAGAAACACCGTCCAGCACGCGATTTCTCGAGATCAAAAAAATTGCGTCCCAGACGGTGTTCTCGAGCGTAGCTCTCTTCAACCCACGCTCGAGACCTCGAACCTCTCGGGTTCCTCAGCGAGTTCGAGCAGGTAAGAGACGAGTTGCCGCGTGCCCGTGAAGCGGTGAACCCTCGAGCCGACGTGCAGGCTCGCCTGCATCCCGCGCTCGACCTCAAACCACAGATACAAGGTCAGCGGGTCTGAAAGCATGTTCGATCTCGCGTTGATCCTGGCAAATCGCTCGAGACATTTGCACATCCCTTATCACCTCTCCTGAAATCGGCTGGATCGGTCGCGCCCGTCGGCGACCAATCCAGCCCTCGAGTTTCAACAACTGGAACCGATGGGCACGGTCTGCGGCCCGACCACCGTGACGGCGGCGACGCCCTTGATGCTCGGGTCATCCACGGACGTGGCCGTGATCGTG
>CAXTKV010000051.1:0-26245 GCA_964244895.1 uncultured Deinococcales bacterium | reverse complement strand
GGTGACGACGACCGCGACCACCGCGCCGGGCTGCAGGGCTTCGGCGGTCACGCCCTCGCCGGAACCGAAATGGCGCACGGTGATTTTCGTGTAGCGCCCCGGTAGGCCCTCCGCGCGCTCACCGACGATCTCGAGGCGATACGCGGTCAGCGGCGTGCGGCGCTTGCGCATGATGTCCTGCACGTCCACCGCCGTGCAACCGCCCAGTGCGCCCAGCAGCGCCTCCATCGGCCCCAGCCCGACGCTGGCGGGGTCGTGCTGCGCGGGATCGGCGTGGTGCGCTTCGATGTTGATGCGCTCGCCGCGCGGGTTGTGGGCCACGAATCGAACGCGTGATTCACCGCTCGGGTCGAGCGCGTCAACGTGAACAGTTTTGGTTCTCATGGCTCGAGTGTACGGCTACGGGCTCGAAAATAACGTCGGGCTCGATACGAGAACACCGTCCCAGACGCGCATTTGGGGTCGCGTGCTGGACGGTGCGTCGGTCAGAGCTCACGAGCCAGCAGACCTTCCAACGTCTTATCAATGCCCGAGCGCGCCCAGCGCGGCGCGGCGCATCGCGTCCACTGGAACGTCCCGTTCCGTCCACGCCTCGAGCGCCAACGCGCCCTGGTGGACGAGCATGCCCAGCCCATCCACGGTCGTCAACCCGGCCTCTCGAGCCTCGCGCAAAAGCCGCGTCTCGAGCGGGCGGTAGACGATGTCGCAAACGACCGGGCCGTCCGGGAACCACGATCCAGAAGGCAGCCATCCCGGCGGCAACGGCGAGACATCGGGGTCTTCGAGACCCACGCTGGTCGTGTTGACCAGGAGATCGGATTCGACCACGGCAGCCTCGAGTTCATCGTCCGAGACGGCGGTCGCACCAAATTCCTCGGCCAGCCGCACGGCGCGATCAACGTTGCGGTTCCAGACCTTGACCCAGGCCGCGCCCGCGCGTTGGAGCGCCCAGACGATGCCGCGAGCCGCACCGCCGGCCCCCAGAACCGTCACCGCAGCCACCGGAATGACCACGCCCGACTCGCGCAAGCCCTCGATGAAGCCCGGCGCGTCCGTGTTGCGCCCCTCGAGCCTGTCGCCGCGCACGATCACCGTATTGATCGCACCGATGGCGCGCGCATCTTCGGAAACGTCGTCCACGATTTCAAACGCGCGCTCCTTGTGCGGGATGGACAGGTTCACGCCCCAGATGTTTGACCCGCGCAAAGCGTTCAGGGCAGTTCTGAGCTGATCCGGCGGCACGTCCCTGGCCTCGTACCGCGCCGGAATACCCATCGCTTTGAGCGCCGCGTCGTGCATCGCGGGCGAAAGCGAGTGCCGCGCCGGGTGCGCGAACAGGAAGGCTCGGGTTTCGATGGTCACGTGAGCGAGTTTACCGCGCCCTTCGCGGGCATCTCGAGTCGCGTCGAGCAATCAGCCGTCCTTTCCTCCGCCCGGCGGCGAGACCGAGGTCGCTCTCGCGCTCCACGGGGTTCGAGGCGCGACGGGTAGGTCACGGCGACACCGTCCTGGACGCAATCATCAAACCGTGTCCAGGACGGCGTTCTCGAGCCCTCTCCCCTATTTTTTCCACAGCACCAGCGCGTTGGGAACCTTGCGACCGCCCACCACGATGTCCTCGCCGCACCACAGCGCGCTCGAGGCTCCGCCGTCGAGGTTCATGGCGTCCGTCGCACCGAGTTGCCCCATAACGGCGGCCTCGTCGCGCACGGTCGCGTCGGTGATGGTCGCGAGGATGAGTTCTGTGGCGTTCAATCCGACGGCGCTGCGCGCGCCGCGTTCGCTCAGAATCTTCGATGACCGGAAACCCTCAGATTCCAGATTCAGGCTGATCGCGCCGCCTGTGACCAGCTTCGGCCCAGCCCCCAGGCTGTACTGCACGCCGTTCAGCGGTTGCCCGGAGCGCGAGTCCACGCGGTACGCGACGCCGCGACCGACGGTCAATCTCGAGCCGAGTTGATCGATTTCGTTACCGGAGAGCGCAATCACGAAGCCGTCCGTGGGGATCTGCGCGTCTTCACCCTTGGCCACGCGCACCACGAAGCCGTTCCGCACGATCGCCGCGAAGGGCGCTCGGAAACCCAGCTTGGAACCGCGTTCCGGCGTGAAAACGTAGCTCGAGTTCGCGTTCTGCGGCGATTGGTTGATGCCGTAAGCGTACCAGTTATTCGGATAGTTTACCGACCCGTCCAGGCTGCCCAGCACGCGCAGATCGTCCCGAGAGAACCGAATCGAGCCGTCATCCAGCACGTCCAGCCGCGTCCCGGCGCTGCCCAGGTGCAACCACTTCCCGCCGACCGCGAGCGTGCCGTACGGTTCTCCGGTCTGCCCCTCGTAGGCGGCCAGGAAGGTGCCGTTGATGGCGCAGACGGCCTTCGCTCGGGATGCCATGCTGGCCAGAGAAGCCGCACCGCCGACCAGACCGTTGGCGATACTCACGCCGAGGCGGAATCGATCGCGTGACGCCCGGACGATGGTCGCGGAAATCAGTCTCGAGCCCAGTTTGACGGCGCGCCGCTCGATGGTGTACCCGGCGTCCTGAGCCACCGAGACGAACGCGAACGCGGCGATCAGACCGATCCAAGGAAGCTTCCATCGCATGGTACGAGTTTAAGGAGAGAGCGTGACCCGAGCGTGATCGGGTCGGGACTCGCGTTCAGGACGGTGTTTTCAAATTCTCGAGCCCCTCGTGACCCTCGAGTGTGAGCTTTGGGGGAACGCTGGCGCGCCCGAACGCGTAGATTGAGGAACGATGAGAACGCAATGGAAGCTGCTCGCCCTGGCCGTCTTTGCCGTGGTGGGTTTAATCGGCCTCGCCCGTGGGCAAACTCAGGCCGCGAACCCGGCCACGCCGGGACGCATCATCAAAATCGAGGGCGAGATCAACCCTGCCCTAGCGACGTTTCTGGACAGGCAACTCGACGCGGCGGAAGCCGCCAACGTGCCCGTCGTGGTGCTGGACGTGGACACCCCAGGCGGGCGCGTGGACAGCGCCATCGCCATGTCGGATCGGATCGTGTCATCGTCAGTGCCCACGGTCGCGGTCGTGACCAACGCCTTCAGCGCGGGCGCACTGATCGCCATGAGCGCGGAAAGCGTCGCCATGCTGCCCGGCAGCGAGATCGGCGCGGCCCTGCCGATCACGGGCAATGGTCAGGCGCTGGAAGGCGATGTCGGCGAGAAAATCAACAGCGCCCTGCGCACCAAATTCCGCAGCGTGGCCGAGACGCGCGGGCGCAACGCGGACGCCGCCGAGGGCATGGTCAGCCCGAACAAGGTCATTCCCGGCCTGAAGGACAAGGGCGAGATCCTGACGCTGACCTCGAGCGATGCGGTGAAATACAAAGTCGCCAACCTAGAAGCGCGCACGCTCGAGGACGCGGTGCGCTCGGCGGGGTTCAGCAAAGTCAAGCTCGAACGAGTTGAACTTTCCAGCGCCGAGCAACTCGGCGCGTTCCTGTCCCAACCGATCGTGGCGGCCATCCTCTTGGCCATCGGCGTGATCGGCATCCTGATCGAATTGCTGCATCCAGGCGTGGCCCTGCCCGGCGTGGTCGGCGGCGTGGCGTTATTGGCGTACTTCGGCGGGTCGTTCCTGGCGGGCAACGGCTCGAGCGTGGCGCTGCTGCTCTTGATCGCCGGGTTGCTGTTGCTGGGCGCGGAACTGGTGCTGATTCCCGGTTCCACGGTCGTCGGGTTGTTGGGCGCAGGCAGCATCCTGGCGAGCATCTACCTGCAATTCGGCAGCGATTTCCCGCTGGTGGCGGGATTGGCCGTGATCCTGACGGGCGTGGGGATCGGGCTGGCGTTCTGGTTGCTACCGTCCAGCACGTTGACGCGGCGGTTCGCGCTGGCGACCAGCCTTGAGGGGAACACCGCGACGGGCAGCACCAGCAACATCAGGCCGAACCTGATGGGCCGCTACGGGCGCGCCTTGTCGGATCTGCGGCCTTCCGGCGTGGCCGACATCGAGGGCGAACGCGTCGATGTCGTGGCGGACGGCGAATTCATCGCGGTCGGAACCTCGCTCGAGGTCGTGCGGGTCGAGGGGCGCCGGGTCGTGGTCAAATCCGTGCGGACGTGAACCGAAGATTCGATGCTCGAGAACACCGCACCTGACGGCGTCTCTTAGCTCGGTCGAGGTTCGCGTATTCTCGGGAATACCGTCAAGAGTTTTTTGAACAGACTCAAGTTCATCTCGCATCAATCGCTCAATCTCGAAAGGGGAAGACTGAATGTCAACATCAACGGTTCTGATCATCATCGTCGCCATACTCGTACTCATCATCGTCTCTTACATCTGGAGGTTCCTGGGGATCTGGATCTCTGCGGTCGCGTCCGGGGTGCTGGTTCCGTTGCCCAGCCTGATCGGGATGCAGTTGCGGCGCGTCGCACCATCGCGGATCATTTACCCGCTGATCAAGGCGCGCAAGGCGGGCCTGAAAGATGTCGGTCAGAACAAGCTCGAGGCGCACTTCCTGGCGGGTGGCGACGTGGATAAAGTTGTTGACGCGCTGATCGCGGCGGACAAGGCCGGAATCCCGCTGTCCTTCGATCAGGCCACCGCGATTGACCTGGCGGGCCGAGACGTGCTGGAAGCCGTGCAGGTTTCCGTGCGCCCGAAGGTCATCCAGACCCCGATGGTGCAGGGCATGGCGCAGGACGGCATTCAGTTGCTGGCCACAGCCCGCATCACGGTGCGCGTCAAGATCGACCGACTGGTCGGCGGCGCGGGCGAGGAAACCATCATCGCGCGCGTCGGTGAAGGCATCGTCGCCAGCATCGGCAGCGCGGTCTCGCACAAGGAAGTTCTGGAATACCCGGACAAGATTTCAAAGACGGTGCTGGCCAAGGGATTGGACGCGGGTACGGCCTTCGAGATTCTTTCGATCGACATCGCGGAAGTGGATGTCGGCAAGAACATCGGCGCGCAGCTCAGAACCGATCAGGCCGAGGCCGACAAGCGCATCGCGCAGGCCAAAGCCGAGGAGCGCCGCGCGATGGCGGTCGCGCAGGAGCAGGAAATGCAGGCTCGCGTCCAGGAGATGCGCGCCAAGGTCGTCGAGGCCGAAGCGCAGGTTCCGATGGCGCTCAGTGAAGCCTTCAGGAGCGGCAAGCTGGGCGTGATGGATTACTACAACATGCAGAACATCCAGGCCGACACGTCCATGCGCGGCGCGATCAGCGAATCCGCCAAGCGCGACTCGAGCAAGTGACGTTGACTGGTGAAGGTTTTACGCACCGTCTGGCACGCAAGATAGGGACATCGTCCAGGACGGTGTTCTCGAGGACTTGGCCGTGAACATTCCGATCAACGCGATCATCACGATTCTGACCATCGGGTTTTTTGCCTTCAGGATTCTTTCGGGCATACTCAAAGCGACCTCCGAAGCTCAAAAGCGCGCGGCGCAGCAGGCGGAACTCGAGCGCCAGGGCGCGGAACTGGCGCGCAAGCGCCGCGAGGCGGACCCGAACACGCAATCCATGCAGAGCTATCTGGAGCGCACCAGGCCGGGTCAGCTCGAGCGGGACGCACCGGATGATTTCCGCCAGCCGAGCCGAGCGGGAAGCTTCGCCAGCGACCTCGAGCAATCCGGTCAGGTCAACGAGCAGGAGCGTTTGCGGCGCGAGATGGCGCGCAAGATGGGCGACGCGCCCGCCAGCGCTTCGACCCAATCGCGCCAACCGCAATCGCTCGAGGATTTGTTGCGCGATTTCACCAAAGCCGTCGAGACTCGCCAGCCGCAAGCCACGATACCCACCAGGCAAACACCAGCTCAGAGCGCTGGGCGCACACCACCCCGAACGCCGCAAACGCCGCGACCCGCACCGCGAGCCGTTTCCGCCCCGATTGAATCGAATATCAGACCGTCCGTGACGACCGCTGGCGCTCAGGATCAGGGCGCGGTCGTCAACATCAGCGCCGCCGCCGCAGAACGCGCCATCGCCGCCGAACGCGAATCTCAGGGCGCGAGCGTCGTCTCGAAGGGTTCGCAGACCCGCTCATGGAGCAGTGCGACCAGCGGTGATATCGTTCGAGCGGTGATCTGGACGGAGATCCTCAACCCGCCCAAATCGCGCAGAAGATGAGCCGCAAAGACGCTGGCCTACGCCAAAACCCGGATTCCAACCGCAGCCAAGGCTGTCACACTCGAGCCCGATGACGCTGGAAAGGACCGACAACACGAACACGCCACAGACCGCAACGATCCGGCTGCACAACCCCAACGAAGCCCTCGCGCTGCTGGGTGAGAACGATCAACACCTCAAGCGCCTGCGCGAGAAGCTGATTGCGAAAATCCTGGCGCGCGGCGATTCGATCCGCATCGAAGGCGAAGCGGAAGACGTGGAACTGGCCGAACGCGCCATCCGCGATCTGCTGTCCGTGGTGCGCCAGGGCGGCGAGTTGAGTCTCGAGGAGATCGACCGCACCGTGGATGTCTCGAGCGAGGGCGGAAGCCTGCTCGAAGACACGAAGCTGCTGAGCAAGGATCTGGAATTGCCCAAGCGCTTGCGCCCGAAAACCAAGGGTCAGAGCGTCTACGTGGACGCGATCAATTCTTCCGACATCACCTTCGGCATCGGCCCGGCGGGTACGGGCAAGACCTACCTGGCGGTGGCCATGGCGGTCGCGGCCTTCAAGGCCAAGCGCGTCAAACGCATCATCCTGACCCGACCCGCCGTCGAGGCCGGTGAGCGCCTGGGCTTCTTGCCGGGCGACCTGCAAGCCAAGATCGACCCGTACTTGCGGCCCCTCTACGACGCGCTGTTCGACATGATCGACGCTGAACGCTTCGATTCTTATTTGACGAGCGGAGCCATCGAGGTCGCACCGCTGGCCTTCATGCGCGGTCGCACGCTGAACGATGCCTTCATCATCCTGGACGAAGCCCAGAACACCACGCCCGAGCAGATGAAGATGTTCCTGACGCGCATGGGATTTTCTTCCAAGGTCGTGGTCACGGGCGACATCACGCAGGTGGACTTGCCGAAGAACGTCCTGAGCGGCCTGGGCGAAGCCAAACGCATCCTGAAAAACATCGACGGCATCAATTTCGTGTATTTCACGGAATCCGACGTGGTGCGTCACCCGCTGGTCGGCAAGATCATCAGGGCCTACGACGAAGGAACTCCTTCCTGAACATAATCCCGAGAAGACCGTCCTGGACGCGGATTTCAGCCCTTCGAGAACACCGTACCTGACGGTGTTCTCCCTTTTTTCTCGAGTACAGATGACCTTGAAGTGCGACGTAGAATGGCGGCGTGAAGCAGTCCGGTTCAATTCTAGCGGTCATGCTGATGGCGTTTATCCTCGTTTCGAGCATCGCGGTTTCCAACCTCGCGCTTGCGCAATCCGAAAACGCCAAAGCGGAAGTGCGGCGCAAAGGTGTGGCGGAGTTCCGTTTCGATCCGAAAGCCGGTCGGATGGATCTGGCGGTGTTCGCCCCGAACGGTACGGACGCGATCAACGTCGATTCCTTGCAGGTCAACGCCATCGGTGACCAGTGGGAGCGCGGTCGCACCATCCCCGGAGAAGTCCAACGCGCCGGTGCTGGCGCGTTTAAGGTGCTGCTCGGGTTGCCGGAAGGCACGTGGAACATTCACTTCAAAGCGACCATCAACGGTCAACCTCTGGAAGGGCTGTACCTGTTGGGCGTCGGCAAATTTCAATCGAGCGGTCGGTTCGCGCTGAGTGCCCCCAGTCCGGAAGTCAACCGCATGGTCTGGATCGTGTCGCTGATGCTGGGCGTGCCGCTCGCGCTCGGCATCCTGGTGGCGCTGGTGGCGGTCGTTTCCAGAGCGCGACAGACTGCTCGGGCTGAGGCCTGAGGGCGGACTCGCGACCGGTTTTCAGCGCGACACCGTTCCAGAAGGTCTTCTTCTCGAGAACACCGTTCGGGACGCGTTGCAGCAGCATTCACAGCGGGTGACACACCAGAAACCTTGCCGACGGAGGGGCGCAATTTACTGCGCCCCTCCGAAAAGCATTCGACCTCCTGCGAAAGTGATCGAACACGTCCCGAGGGAAGGGTAGGGACAAGCCCTACCCCTACAACACCCTGTCCAGTTGCCCTCGCGTCAACACCATCTCGAGACTGACCTTCGCACGTGGTTTGTTGGCGCGTCGAGGTTTGTGCCAGCCGCACACCGCGAACGGCGCGATTGCATGCAGCGACGCCCGAAGGGTGGCCTCCGTCGGGGTCTCCCGCGTCCACCGACCGTATGCTCGAACCCATGAAACACCTCGCATCCGTCGTGGTCGGACTCGCGTTGATGGCGTGCGCGCCGAGCATCAGCCCGTACTCGAACCAGTCCGCGCCGAACCCGGCAGCGCTCGAGGCCGTCCGGGTCGAACGCGATGTGATTCCGGGTTTCAAGGAACCGCACACGCCGGACGCGTTGAACAACGCGATTTACCTGCGCTACCGCGCCCCGCAGAGCGCGAATCCTCGCGCCATCGTCGTGCTGATGCCGGGATTCCTGGGTGGAGCCACGAACTTCGACCGACTGGCGCGCAGCGTGGTGGCGCAGGACGGAGCGCTCGAGGTCTGGGCGGTGGATCGGCGTTCCAACCAGCTCGAGGATCAGGGCGCGCTGCTCGAGGCCAACCGAACGCGCGATCCATCTATCGCCTGGCGGTACTTCGTGCGGGACGCTGGAACGCAGAAAGGCTTTCAACCCAAAAGCCCAAAAGACCTGGCGTTCATGGGCTACTGGGGGCTCGAGACGCACCTCGAAGATTTGCGCGCCGTGATTGCACGCGCCAGGACGCTCGCGCCGAAAGTCTTTCTGGGCGGTCACAGCCTGGGCAGCGTGATGGTCGCGCTCTACGCGGGCTGGGATTTTCGGGGCGCGCCGGGTGCGAGCGATCTGGACGGCCTGATCCTGCTGGATGGCGCAGCGGGAAGCACCGTTTCGAGCGACGTTCCAGTCAGCGAGCGCACCTACGACGACGGCCAGGACGGGCCGTTCGGCATCCGAACCGCCGGAGCCAGGGAACTCGAGGCTGGCGCAGCCACGCCGTACTTCGATGCGCTCGGGTTGGGACCGTCAGGGTTGGCGAAATACAGCGCCGCCGCGCTCTTGGCCGCCACCGATCCGAACGGCGATTCACCGGGCGGTTTCGTGCCGTACCCCGCCTCGAACCTGGCGGCGGGCATCCTGGGCAGCGGAGGCGGCGACAACGATTTCTCGCCGATCAGCGCGTTCTCGACTTCGGCGGGTTTCACGGGCAACGCCAAGCTCGGGCTGAACGCGTTCGGGCTGCTGCTCGGCGGCGGCTTGCGCGTCGGAGAAGTCATCGGGCCGAACGATGATGGGGCGCGGGTCGAATGGATTGCGCCCGCACCCAACGACCCGAACGAGTTCACGGACCCCGTGGATTTCGCGCGGCGCTTCTGGCAGGCCGTGCCGAACCCCGACGGTGGTCTGTCCGGCGTGGACTACCAGGAGTGGTACTTCCCGTCCCGGTTGTCCATCGACATCGCGGCCATCGGGCTCGAGGCTCCGAGCTGGGCGATCAACAGGGGCCTACGGCTGACGCATCTTTCAGAGGTCAAGCTGCCCTTGCTGGTCGTGGCGGGTGGGCGCGGCATCGTGACGGATCCCGAGAGTTTCAAACCGCTCGAGAAGAAACTCGGGCGCAGCATCCAGGTGCGCTCGTTGCCCGGATTGACGCACCTGGACGTGCTTTCCGCTCAAATCAACCCGCTTTCCGCTTGGATCGTCGAATTCGCGCGTTGATGATTCAAAAACACCGTCGGGCACGCGAGGGAAGAAGTTCGTACTGGACGGTGTTTCGCAGCATCAAGCCCGAGACGCAGCCTGCATCTCGAGCGGTTCGCGATGGCGAACACGAGGTTCGCCCTCCGTGGGTACGTCGCCGCGCAGGGATGCGTTTGAGCGAAGTCGAATGGCTCGAGAAGGCTTGGGCCACACGGCAAAGCACCATCCAGCACGCTATTCACAAAACGCGTGCTGGACGGTGTCGCTGCGTTCAACGCCTCAAGAACCCAGGTAGGCCAGCACCTGATTGACCTCGACCTGCCATTCGGCGTCCGCGATGTACGGCTTGAAACCGAGGGCGTGGTTGATCTTCAACATCGGCCCGTTGCTGTCCGCGTTGCCGGTGCGAACCTTGGTGATGCTCGGGCGCTCGCGCAGTGCGCGCTCGAGCATGGCGGCCTTGAGCCACTTGCCCAGCCCCCGACCGCGATACTCCGGGAAGACGCCCGTGCCCCACTGCCCCAGAATTTCGGGGCGGTTCGGGTTCCAGCCGGTTTCGGTGTACCCGACGAACTCGCCCGTCTTGCGATCGGTCGCGTGGATCGTCCAGCGAACCGTTCCAGTCGCTGAAGTTTGCCGCTCCCATTCGCGCAGTTGCGCCGGCGTGACCTTCCAGTCATCCATCTCCAGCTCGCCCCTGGGCGCGGTGTTCATCACGTCCATCAGCTGACAGATGCGCTCGAGTTGATCTTCCGGGTACGCGCCGTCCCAGAATCCCAGCTCGAAATCCCCGTTCGGGCCTTCCACAATCCAGCGCCGCAACAACTCGCGGTCGAGATCCTCGAGCAGGAGCTGATTCAGGTGCGTCTCGAGCGCCTTCTTTGCGCCCAGACGGTTCATCAACGCTTCCCCGGCTGGGGCGCGATCCGACGTGCCGCCGATGATCAATCGTCGTCCCGCGCGCACGGCGACCCCGACGACGCGTTCGATCAATGCCCGCGCGATGCCCTGGCGTCGGTGCGATGGGCGCACGGAAACCTCCGCCCAGATCAGGTGCGTGTTTTCCGTCGCCACCGCATCGAAACCTGCATCCGCGTACCCGATCAACTGATCGTCCTCCCAGACCGCCCAGGTTTCAATGTGTTCGCGCTCGGGAATCGCGCGCCAACCCGCCACGCGCTCCTCGAGCGGCACGGGTGAGTCTTCCGGGACGCGCTCGGCCCGCATGACGTTCAAAAACCCTGTCAAGGCCGCGTACTCGGCGTCGCTCGCTCGTCTCAGGTCTACGGGTCTGATGTCCAGCGCAGTCATGGTCATGTGAATCCTCCGTGGTGATTAGCCAAGACTGTAGTTGCTGCGCGCATTGAGCGCATAACAACAATGGCTTAAGCACGGGCATTGCCCGAAGACCTACGCTCGAGAACACCGTCCTGGACGCACAGTTTCGATCTCGAAGAATGCCGTCCAGCACGGTCTCCCCAACGTCTCGAGCCTTGAGGATCCGCACGCAACCAAAAACCGACCCTCCCGGATCGGTTCTAACCGCAGCGCGAGAACTTATTGCGTCAACCGAAATTGCTCCGGGTGCGTGTGGATCAATTCCTGAACCCACTTCGGCAACGGCGCGTGCGACATGGCGGCAGGTGTCAAGGTGACATTCACGTTCGTCGTGTCGAACTCGTACCACGCGCCCGTGGCGGCATCGATGATGATCGGCACGACGCCCGCCAGAATGTCCAGCACGATCCACAAGGCACCCACGCGGTTGTTCAGGATGTACGTGCGCTCCTGACTGCCCGCCAACCGGAACGTGATCGTGTAGGACTTGTTGGTTTTCAGCACCGCTTCGGTCGGCGTCAGCCCGATGTTGTTGCCATCGAGCAGCACGGTCGCACCCTGAGGATTGGAATTGAACGTCACCTTGGCCGAATCGCCCTTGAAGATCAAGGCGCAACCCGAGAGAACCAACACCAGCACCCCGACGACCGCGATCAGTTTCTTCATCCTTCCTCCTGGTGTGGGTCAGACCCACACGAAATGAAAGTATAAGGTCGGTCACGCAAACACAACTCGAGTCATCTCGAGCCCGCGCTGGACGGCGTGTGGTAGATCAGCCGGAAACCCCAGAAGTTGAATAACGAGTAAGAAATTTGTAAGACCCACCGTGTGAGATTGAGCTCAGCGGTAAAGATGTGCCGGGGACACCACACGTGTCCCCGGCACGCTTTTGTCAGCCGATCAGAACTTCAATTCGTGACCACCGCGCCGTAGGTCGTCGGCACATACATCACCGTAATGCGCGGATTCCAAGCGTCCGCGCTCGAGCAACCCGCGTCAGCAGACTTGAGCGCCTCGAGCCGAAACGTGTACGACCCGGCAGCTTTCTGGTAGATACGGCGCGTGGCGTACGGCAAATAGATCAAGCTCGCGTTCGGCAAGGTATCAAAACCGACCGCGTAACTGTTATCTAGATCGATCGAACCGCCCGGCGTCTCGTCAATCTGCGCGTTGATGAAACACTTCGCACCCGCCGTGCCCTGCAAACCCGCCTGGAAGCTCGCATCCACGATGATCTGCCCGGCATCCGGCGTGGTGATCGAAGCCGAAACCACGTCCGAAACGCTCTGTGTGCTCGAAATGAAATTGCTCCGGTTGCTGCGACTGGCCGCGATCCCCGGCTCGTTGCTGGTCTTCGCGCTCGAGACGGAATTGTCCGCCAGTTTCGCGCTAGACACCGCTCCATCCGCCAGTTTGGCGCTCGAGACGCCACCATTCGCCAGGCTGAACTGCGATCCATTCAAGGCCACGCCATCCGTCGCCGTGTACGCCGTGCCACCGCCCGTACCGACCTGGTCGTCGCCCCAGGCAAGGCTCCCGCCTTGAAGCTTCAGTACCTTGCCGTCCGCGCCTCCCGAAGCGGAGAACTTGCCCGCCGTGACCGACCCATCTGCCAGACGCGCGGTAGTGACTGAGCCGTTGGCCTCGAGCGCGTCCACGGCGGTCTTGAGGGAGACAAAGTTCGCGTTGAATAAGGCGGCGCTGATCGTTTGGCCGCCAGTGAATGTGTTCGGGATCGTCACGGCCAGCGCGTATACGCCCAACGAACCCAAAGCGAAACCGATCACAACGTTCCGAAACTGCTTGGCTGTCTTCATTCGATTCCCCTTTTAAACTCAAGCACACTCGAAAGCACCGTCTAGAGCGCACATTTCAGTTGGTGCAGAACTCCATCCTGGACGGCATTCGCTATGGATTGAACACAGCCTGATCGAACTTCGCGCTGTCGAATCGCGCCCCTCCCGCCGCGACCGTCAACGATGCCGGACTCGAGGTCACACCACCCGCGCTGGCCGTAACGTTCGTGACGCCCGCGCCCTGACAAGAGGCCAGCCCGCTTCCCGCGTCTACGCCCGCTACCGAGGGCAGGCTCGAAGCCCACGAGAACGACGGTTGCGGGTTGAGGCTCAATCCGTTCGCGTCGCGCGCCACGGCAACGAACGGTTGCGTTCCGCCTACCGAGCAGGACGCCGTGGTGGGCGTGACGACGACGCTCGAGATCGAAGGTGCTGGCGGTGGACTGTTGCAGCCCGCCAACACCGCGACGACAAAAGACAACACGACGTACTTGTTCATGTTCCTCCAGTGTGAAAAGATCAACGGTTATAGCGTTTCAGAATCAATCTTGCCGAACCCACGATAGCGACGACAGGAGTGTTAGTAGAGTCAAGGGCGATATACAACTTAGTCGGCGCATAATCTACAGGAGTAGTGGCGTTGCTTTCAAGAGAAGTACCAACAGACTTGGACACATCACTCGTTAAAGCACTCACGAACACGTCATACCCTTGAAATCCGGGATATCCTGACTGACTTTGCAAATAGGCAGTGTACAGGACTCCATCAGTAGAAATGACTGCATTACTTGACAAACCTGCTGATCTACCTGAACTCGAAATGCTGAAATATTGCCCACCCAATCCATTCAGTTTTTCTACCCCGACGTTCGTTCCGTAGTAACCCGAACGACCCGAGCCGAGCTTTAAGAGTAGAATTCCACTCGAATAAAAGAATGGTTCGTAGTTAAAAATGCTATAACTGCCGAACCCAATTTCAGTAGCCCATGATCCGCTCCATTTCTGATGAAAAATGTTAGTGACATACGCAGATTCAAAAGTCTGCCAGAATGCGTGGACAGAACCATCTGCAAGAATTAAGATCTTTGGACTTGCTGGCGCTGAGTATCCGGTTGGTGATGCGTTGGGTACAGCATCGCCTCCTAGAGTCATCCAAGAACCCGATTGAAAACGTCGAACATACATTTTGCTCGCTTCGATAAATGCGACAATCGGCAAGCCGTTCGTGTCGAGCGAAATATCGAGTGATGAGGTATCCAGTTGCCTCGAGAGATCAATATTGAGCGGCCCCCCCAAAGAAACCCAGGTTCCTGCGCGCAATTCTTTAACATAGACGACATTCGTAGTTCCAGTGGTTTCTATGGATGCTACGACGGGCGTTCCATCAGCCCTGAGAGCGAATTTTGCAGCCAGCACACTTTGCGTCGTTTCAGTGTTGAATGCTCCTCCACCGAGTGATTCCCAAGCACCGTTGGTCAGGCGTTGAACAGAGCCATAAACGTAACCACCAATCAAGTTCACGCAATACACGACAGGTCGGTCTTTGAAATCCAGTTTCAACTGACTGCATCCAAAATGCTCTCCCTGCCCCAAGTATCCGAACTCGAGCCAGTCAGGAACCGTCCACGTCCACGCAGCAGACACGGTATTCCCGGCTCGGTCGCGCAGGTTTGTCAAACTGATTGCGTACACGGTCGTGGGTTCAGGATTCGTCGCGGGCGTGACGGTGATGGTACGACCGTCGCTCGAGAGTTGTACCGTTCGCGTCGCAGGGGAACCGTTCTGAGTGAGCGTCAGACTGGCATCATTGACACTCGAGGGCTCGAGCGATTCCGAGAACCCGATGGTGATCGGTGCGTTGCGCGCTACGTCTGTCGCATTGGGCGCGGGGGTGCGAGCCGCGATTGCAGGTGGGGTACGGTCAACGTTAACCGTCAGGTTAGCGCTCGAGTCGAAACGTTCAGTGCCGCGTTTTGCGCGGGCGCTCAGGTGGTACGCTCCTTCGGGTTCGTTGGTGACATTCCAGGTGTACTGATAGGGCGGTACGAGCGTGGCGAGCGGGTTTCCATCGCGCAGGAGTTCTACGGTTTCCGGTGCGCCGCCGGAAACGTTGACCTGGACGGTGACCGCATCGCGCGAGTAGACCGTTCCAGTCGGGCTGGTGATCGCAACTGTCAGTTTTGATCGCGGTTTGATCGTGATCTGGGCGCTTCGGGACAAGCCTGCACCGCTCGCCGTCAGGGTCGCGGTCTGCTCGGTGTCCAGGGTTGCTGGTGGCGTGTAGCGCACGCTCGAGCCAGTCGTGACATCAATAACGCCCGGCCCTGAGAGTGTCCATGAGATGGTGTCGCCTGAGTTGGTGAGGGCAGCGTTGAAGTTCACGGGGGCATCACCAGCGGTCAGCGTCGCAGCCAGCGGGTTCAGTACGATGCCCGTTTGCGACGGCGCGAGGGCGATGGTAACGCTGACGCTCAGGCCAGATGCGGTCGCGGTTAGGGTCGCGGCAGTGGCATCGGACAGGGTTGCGGGTGGTGTGTAGCGCACGCTCGAGCCCGTCGTGGCGCTGAGCGCTCCTGGGCCAGAGAGCGTCCAGTTGATCTCTCCGGTCGCGTGATCTAGGCGCGCAGTGAACTCGAACGCTGCGCCTCCTGCGGAAAGGGTGGGGTTTTCAGGACTGACAAACAGGTTGGGTCTGGGTTTGATAGTGACGGTGATCGTGCGCGCTAACGCACCCGCACTCACGACGATGGTGGCCGTCTTCTGGTCGTCCAGAGCAGATGGTGGAACGTACTGTACGACCGCACCCGTGGTCGCGGTCAGGTTTCCTTCTCCTGCCAGCGACCATGTGATGGTCGCGCTTGAATTCTTCAAGGCGGCGTTCAAATTGACGGGGTTGTCGCCCGTATTGAGCGTTAGGCTCGAGGGTGTCACGCTCAGTTCGGCGGGGGCGGTCAGTTGTGGGCAAGCGGTGAGCAACCAAGACAGTGCGATAATCGGCACAAATCGTTTCAGACGAACGAACATTATTCCCCCTATGACGGCATATTTCGTTCCGCCGTCTCCTCGAATCAGATAACCCTAGGCTCATTAAAAGCACATTCTGGAAAGAGAATCATGCCGCTGGCACGATTTCCGTGTACGCGAATTGTCCAACGACCGCCGCGTTTTTCGCAGTACAATCGCCCGAAGCAACTTTGACATCAGCGCAAAAACCCCGTCATTGACGGGGTTTATCCTGGTGCCAAGGGCCGGAATTGAACCGGCGACACTGCGATTTTCAGTCGCATGCTCTACCAACTGAGCTACCTTGGCGAGCACCCGGAACGGGCGGGAAGAAAAACTCTCGAGGGGTTGGTGTGGCGGACCGGACGGGACTTGAACCCGCGACCACCCGCGTGACAGGCGGGTATGCTAACCACTGCACCACCGGTCCACACGACCCCTCCGAGAGGCACTGGATTGTAAACCGCCCCCGAAAAGGTGTCAAGGCTTGGGCCGGTCGGTTTATACTCGGGCGCGAATCGGTAGGAATGCCGTACTGGACGGTCTTTACAGGTTTCACTCTTCGTCGCGCCGAACGCTCCAGCTTGATTTGCAAGAATGCGCAAGCGGCAAAAGGCGAGGTTTTCTCGAGCGGTAGTGCCGGAATCGGGGCGCAGCGACGACCTAAGCCCACTCCCCGCCGCGCATCACGGGGATGGATTCACCGTCGGTGATGCCGTCCACGTCGATCTGGTCGGAACCGATCATCCAGTCCTCGTGCACCAGGCTGATGTTGGCTCCGGCGGTCTCGAGTTCCTGGTCGTCCATGGCTGGGCCACCGTGTAGGGTGAACGGGTACGCCCGCCCGAGGGCGATGTGGCTGGCGGCGTTCTCGTCGAAGAGGGTGTTGAGGAAGAGGATTCCTGCGTCAGAGACGGGGTTCTTGTGGGGCACCAGGGCAATTTCGCCGATTCGCCGGGATCCTTCGTCGGTATCGAGTAAGCCCAGGAAGGTCTCCTGGCCGCGCTGGGCGCTGGCGCGAACGATCCGACCGGCCTGGAATTCGACTTCGATGCCTTCGACCAGCACGCCGTTGTGCGCGAAGGGTTTGGTGGAACGCACCGTTCCGTTGACGCGATCCTTGTGGGGCATGGTGAAGACTTCCTCGGTTGGCAAATTGGCGCAGAACAGCACGCCGTTTTGCGCCAGGCTCTGACCGCTCGTCCAGATGTGGCCCTCTGGCAGGCCGATGCGGAGGTCGGTGCCGCCACCGCGCAGGTGCAGTTCCGTGAAACGTTGCGCGTTCAACCAGTTGCGGCGCGCGTCGAGTTTCTCGAGGTGCGCGCGCCACGCGGCCACCGGGTCGGGCTGGTCGGCGCGGACGGTCTTGAAAATGGCATTCCAGAGTTGCTCGAGCGCCTGGGCTTCGGGCAAGTCTGGAAAGACGCGGCGAGCCCAGGAGGGAATCGGGACGCTGACCACCAACCAGTTGACCTGGTTCCGCATCAGCCCTTCTCTGGCCTCGAGCAGGCGCTCCTGGCGGACGCGCGCCACCTGCTGGACGAGCTTTGGGTCGGCGTTCTTGAGCAGGTCAGGATCGCCGGCGGCGACGCTCAAGAAGGCATCGCCGCGCTCGAGCGCACCCGACCAGGCCGCCGCGATCCACTCGGGATATTCGTTAAAAGAATCGCGCGGCGCGTGAGCGAAACGGATCGGCTCGAGTTGTTCGTCGTTGTAGACGACCTGAACCAGCCTCGCTCCGGCCTTGTAGGCATGTTCCGCGATGCGGTGCACCAGCGGCGCGGTCTCTAAAGGGGCCGTGATGAACAAACGCTGTCCGGCGCGCAGGTTCAATCCGATTGCTACGGACAGGCGCGCGTAATTGTCCAGTTGCTGTTCTCGGGTCATGGTTCAAGCGTACCACCAGGGAATTGCGTGCCAGACGGCTTTCGCCGGGTAAAGGAGGTCGCGTTGGCGCTTAAAAGCCCGGAGCCGGGATTGATGAAAGCCGGGAACACCGTCCAGCACGACATTCCTGATTTGCGCACCGGACGGTGTTTTCTCGAATCGTCGGCTCGAGACGGGCCGATCCAGGACGCGATAGAGTCATGCCATGCACAAACGAATCCTCCGAAAGCCCGACGGGCGCGAGCTGGCGCTCTATGCCAGGAACCCGATCCCGGACGGCATTCAGGCCACCAGCCCATCGGTTGATCCGGTCGCCGCCAACCCGCATTTGCGCTGGCACCCGTTGCGCGGCGAGTGGGTCACTTACGCCGCGCACCGTCAGGATCGGACGTTCCTGCCGCCGCCCGAGTACAACCCGCTCGCGCCGACGCGGGACGCGAGCTTCCCGACGGAATTGCCGCCCGGCGATTACGACGTGGCGGTCTTCGAGAACCGCTTCCCCAGCCTGAACGCCACCGCTCACGACCCACCCGCCAGCATCACGCCGACCGCGCCGGGACTGGGCGCGTGCGAGGTCGTGGTTTTCACGCAGGACGCGAACGCCAGCCTGGGCAGTTTGCCCGTGTCGCACATCGAACTGTTGCTGGATGTCTGGGCGGATCGGTACGTTGAATTGGGCGCTCGGGATCACATCCGTTACGTCCTGCCCTTCGAGAATCGCGGCGTCGAGATGGGCGTGACCCTCTACCACCCGCACGGCCAGATTTACGCTTACGATCACGTCCCACCGATCCCGGCCCGAGAACTCGAGATGCAACGCGCGTACTTTGAAACGCACGGGCGCGGCTTGCTGGAAGATCACGTCAACCTGGAACTGCAGGACGGGCAGCGCGTGATTTACCGCGGCGAGCACGCGGTCGCATTCGTGCCATCCTTCGCGCGCTACACCTACGAGGTCTGGATCGCGCCGAAACGGGCCGCGCCCAGCATCGCGGATCTGAGCCAGCCCGAGCGCGCAGACCTGGCGCGGGCGCTCAAAACCGTGCTGTTGAAATACGATCACCTCTTTGAAAAACGCCCCGCCTTTCCGTACCTGATGGTCATGCACCAGGCGCCGACGGACGGTCAGGCGCACCCCGAGGCGCACCTGCACTTCGAGTTCTACCCGCCGTACCGCACGCCCGACAAGCTGAAATACCTGGCGGGCACGGAGTTGGGCGGTGGCATGTTCGCTTCCGACGTGCTGCCGGAAGCCAAAGCGGCGGAATTGCAGGCGGTCGAGGTCGAGTTTTGACGCTCTAAAACACCATCGCGCGCACGTTCTCGTGGGTCGCACCTCGCCGACGAAAGCGTCCGGGGCGAGGTGCTCGAACGCTCGTCGTTGAAGGACACCGTCCTGGACGTATATTCAAGAATGCGTGCCGGACGGTGTTTTCGCGTCGAGCTCGAGATCAGCCATCTTGCCTAGCTGACAATCTTTATTCGACTTCTTGCCTGACGGACAAGATTCCCCGTAAGCTCAGGGCGTGCCCGAAACGACCACCGACCTCGAAGCCGAACTGGCGCGACTCGGCCCGAGACTGAAAAACCTGCGCTCGGAACGCGACTGGACGCTCGAGGAACTGAGCGCCCGCGCCGATCTGTCCCAGCCGTACCTGAGCCGACTCGAAGCGGGCGAGCGCCAGCCGTCGCTGGCGGCCTTGATCTCGCTGGCGCAAGCCTTCGAGTTGCCGCTCGCCACGCTGTTCGAGTCTTCAACATCCGAGAACAAGACCTCGAACGTCACCATCGTGCGGGCTGGAACGCGCAGCCGAAGCACCGGCAACGAACTCGAGTACGTGCCCTTGACGGGCGGCGAGCGACCATCGCACTTGAACGCGGTGCTGCTCCACATTCCCGCACGGCGCACCAACACCGACATGAACCACCACGACAGCGAGGAACTGATGTTCGTGCTGGACGGTCGCGTGAGCCTGCGCGTCTCTGAAGAGACCTTCACGCTGGAACCCGGCGACAGCGCCCACTACGATGCTCGACTGCCACACCGCGCCGACGCCATCGGGCGCGCCGCCCGCGTGCTTCTGGTCGCGTCTACCGCGCCGAAATCCGAACTGGAGATCAATCGCTGAATCTCGAGAAGGCCGTCTGGGACAGTCCTTTCAGGATTCTCAAAAACGCCATCCAGCCCGAAGACAGGTTCTTTCACCGTTATTTCTCGAGGAACACGATGCAGACACCATCCACCAAAACCCGCCCGAGCCTCTTCGCCATCAGCGCCGCGCACTCGAGCGTGGACATGCACACGGGGTCTCTGGCGGTGCTGCTGCCGCTGTTGTTCGCTCAATTGCACTTGAATTACGCCAGCGCCGCCGCGATCATCACGGCCAACAACATCGTGATCGCGGTGGCGCAACCGATCTTCGGTTTGCTGGGTGACCGCAAGCCGAACCGGGCGCTCGTCTGGATCGGTTGCCTGCTGACTGGGCTGGCGATGGCGAGCGTGCTGTGGTGGCCGACCTATATCACGGTGCTGGGAGCCGTGATTGTCAGCGGCATCGGCAGCGCGTTGTTTCACCCCGAAGCGCTGGCTCGGGCGCGGGCGCTCATGTCGGACAGGCCAGCGACTGGCGTGAGCGTCTTTTTTTCCGGCGGCAGCATCGGCTTCGCGCTCGGCCCAATCCTGGCGACGGTGCTGACGCAGAAGCTGGGCAGGCCGGGCGGGCTGTTGATGATCGTACCGACGGTCCTCGCGCTGGTGGGCTTGGCGAGCCAGTGGCGCGTGATCTCGAGGGTTCGCAGCGATGTCGGAAGTGGCGCGACCAGCTCGAACACCGCGAACAATTACGGATTGGTCGCGTTTTTGATCCTGCTGATCGCGGTGCGCGGCACGGTCAGCATGGGCCTTCAGACCTTCATTCCGCTGTTCTTTCACGAGTCCGGCGCGCTCAATCCTGAGGCGGCAGCGCTCCTCGTGACCGTGCTGGCGCTCTCTGGCGTGATCGGCAATCTGGCGGGCGGCACGCTGGCGGATCGGTACGGGCGGCGCGTCGTGATGGCGGGCAGCCTGGTGATCACGATCTTGGCGCTGTTCGCCTTCCTGCACACCGACGGTCTGCTGCGGGTGTTGGCGATTGGCGTCACGGGCACGTTTATCAGCGCGGCCTGGCCGGTGATCGTGGTCATGATCCAGGAGGCCATGCCCGCCAACCTGGGTCTGGCGGGCGGCTTGTCGCTCGGCACGACCTACGCGGCGCAGGGCTTGGGCGTCGCAGCCCTGGGCGCGTTCGCAGACGCGCACGGCACGGCCAGCACGATGACGCTGATCTCGCTCTTGCCGCTGATCGCGCTCGCGCTGACGGTGTTCGTGCCCGAACGCGAGCCCGCACTGAAATCGGCGAAGGCATGAGAAGACCGTTCTTGCTCATGGGACAGCACCTCACGGGCTATTCGCGCTTCTTGCTCATGGGACAGCACCTCACGGGCTATTCGCGCTTCTGCACACGAATTTCGATGTCTCGAGACCACCGTGCTGAACGGTTGACCTCCAGGGTCGAGAGGGGCGAATCGTGAGCCGTATCGTGTCGCTCAACATTGGACGCCCCAAAGCGTTGGCGCACGGCGCGGAAACCGTCCAGAGCGCCATCGCCAGGGAAGCCATCGGAAACGTTATCGAGCTCGGCACGCTGGGTTTGCGCGGCGATCAGGTGGCGGACGCGAAACACCACGGCGGCGCGGACAAAGCCGTGAACGTTTATCCAGCTGAACATTACGCGCACTGGAGAGACCGTCTGGGACGCGCGCTGGCGATGCCGGCCTTCGGCGAGAACTTCACCACGGAGGGTTTGCTCGAGGAAAGCGTGTGCATCGGAGACACGTTCCGGGTCGGTTCCAGTGTCGTGCAGGTTTCGCAGCCGCGCGTGCCGTGCTTCAAACCCGCCGCGCTGCACGGCGAGCCGAGGCTGACGGCCTGGATGGTGGAATCTGGACTGACGGGCTGGTACTTCCGCGTCCTCGAGCCGGGGCGCGTAGGCCCGAACGACGAACTCGTGCGGCTGGAGCGATCCGCGCACGCCGTCAGCATCCGAGACGCCAACCGCGTCCGCCACCACGGGCGCGACGACCTCGATGACCTCGAGAAACTCTTGTCCGTCCCGGAACTCGCGCTGGCCTGGCGCAGACCATTGCACCTGAGGCTGGGGCAACTCAAAAAGGAGCAGAACCGTTGAGCACCACCGTCAGAAACACCGCCGCTGCGGGCAGAACGCTCGTGATTGGCCTGGTGACCGCCAGCCATTTCGTGAATGACAACTTCACCAGCCTGCTCGGGCCGTTGCAACCCGCCATCGCCGACGCGTACCGCGTCACGCTGGTCGAGACGGGCGTGCTGGTCAGCCTGCTGGCGCTGGTCGGTTCCGTGATTCAACCGATTTTCGGCGCGATCGGCGATCGCGTGGACAGGCGCTACCTGGCCGCCGCCGGGCCGATCCTGACGGCGCTCGGCATGACCTTGATGGGCTACGCGCCGAACGTTTACGTTCTAGGACTGCTGGTCATGCTGGGCGGTCTGGGCAGCGCGATCTTTCACCCGTCCGGTGCGGCCTACGTGGCGGCCAACAGCGACCAGGCGAAACGCGGGTTGTACGCCAGCATTTTCAGCGCGGGCGGCACGGCGGGGCTGGCGCTCGGGCCGTTCACGGCGACCGCGTTGGGCTTGCACGGCCTGGTCTGGCTGATGCCGCTCGGGCTGGCGATGGGCGTGGCGACCTTCGCAATGGCCCCGTCCACGCGAACCGCAAACCCTACACGCGTCAAAACGCGCGGACTTTCGGATTACCTGGAGGTCTTCAAAGGCCCGATCCGCACGCTCTGGGGCGTCAGCGTGCTGCGGTCGCTGTCCACAGTGACCTACGGCAGTTTGATTCCGTTCGTCTTCAAGGCGCGCGGCGAATCGGATTTCGTGATCGCGGCTACGCTGGCCAGTTTCAGCCTGGCGAGCGCCATCGGCGGCATCGTCGGCGGGCAGCTTTCGGATCGGTTGGGGCGCGTCACGATCCTGCGCTCGAGCGTCAGCTTGCTGATCCCGCTGTTCGCGGTGCTGATCCTGGTTTCCCCGTCCAGCATCGGCCTCGCGCCGTTTCTGGCGCTGGCGTTTATCGTCGGTGGGCTGGGCAATGCCACGATTCCCGTCGCGATCGTGGCCGCGCAGGAATACGCGCCCGGTCACAACGCCACCGCCAGCGCCTTGATGATGGGGTTTTCGTGGGGCACGGCGGGCGTGGTCTACATCCTGTTCGCGGGGCTGGCCAAAGCCACATCGCCCGAGATCGCCATGCTGGCCACGGTCGCACTGTTGATCCCCGCATTTTTCCTGACGCTCGGGTTGCCCGAGCCGCCTCGAGCCAAGCTGGGTTGATCCGCCCTGACCGGATATCACGGACACCGTCCAGCACGCAAGCCTAAATTCGCGTGCTGGACGGTGTTTTTGAGCTTGTCCATTCTTTGAGACGTGTGTAGAGTGATCTCGACGTGGACGAACTGCTCGCCATCATCCTCTCGCCGCTCGAGGTGAATCGAGCCGATCTGTGCCGCCAGATTCGGGAGCGATTCGAGGAAACCCGCCAAGCCCTAGACGAGTACGGCGACGAGCTGCACGCCCTCAAGGAAGCCCTTCAGGATTACCCGACCGAATACCCTGCAGGCTGGTGGATGGACGAATCGCACTGCCGCTGGTGGCTGTTCCTGAGCGTGGACTGGAAAGCCAGCGAGCAGGTCGAATGGCAATGCCAGGCAATGGCGCACACCCTGGGGCTCGAGGGTCACTTCCTCAGTACGGTTTCAGCCCTTCCGACAGAGGTGTTCGAGGTGCTGAGCGGCGCGGCTCCGTGGTTTCGGCAACGCGGCTACGAATTGATGTGCCTGGACACGCAAAGCGACGAGCAACTGGCGATACCCGTTCAGCTCGATGCGCTCAAACGGGCGTTCGGAGTCATGGATCGGCTCGGGATTCGTTCGTTCCTGTTGTAGCTCGTCACCCCGGTTCTTATCGAATCGAAGCGTACGCAAAAACCTAAACCCGTCCCGTCTTTCGCTGACATCTCGAGGAGACCATCTTGCACGCATTCTTTTGTTCGCGTCCCAGACGGTGTTCCCAGCATCATCACGAACCAAACCGCGTCTCGAGCATGGATTTTGCTACGGTCGAATTGCTTGAACCCGTTAGAATGAACCCGTGGAAGGGCGCAAACGCTGGAGTGAAGACTACGTCGCGCACGTGCTGCGACCGAACTTCGCGCAGGCCAAACGGTATTTGTTTAAACCCTTGATGCTGGTCAACAAGGCGCACGCGGTCATGCTCGCGCAGGTCGGGTTGCTCGGCGCGCAGGAAGCCACCAGGTTGCTCGAGGCGCTCGAGGGGATCGAATCGGGCGGCGCGCGCGGCTACAGCTACCGCGAGGAATACGAGGATCTGTACTTCGCGGTCGAACAGAAATTGATCGCGCTGGCTGGCTCGGAGGCGGGCGGCAACCTCCAGATCGCGCGCTCCAGAAACGATATCGACGCCGCCATGATCCGCATCGTGCTGCGCGAGACGGTACTGGGTTTACTGGAAGTCCTGGGCGAATTCCGGGGCGTGCTGATCTCCAGGGCCTTGCAGCACGTCGACGCGCTGATGCCCGGTTACACGCACGCGCAACCGGCGCAACCGACGACGTTGGCGCACTACCTGGGCGGCATCATCGGTTGCCTGGAACGCGACGCGACGCGCCTGAAGGCCTCCTACGCGACCATCAACCGCAACCCCCTGGGCGCGGCGGCCATGACCACGACGGGCTTCCCGATCCGGCGCGAGATCACGGAAACGCTTCTGGGCTTCGAGGGTCTGGCCGAGAACGCCATCGATGCCGTCGGTGGCGCGGATCACACCTTAGAAGCGCTGGCGGCGGGCATGACACTGGCCACGAATCTATCCAGAATGGTTTTCGATCTGATGAACTGGGCATCGCGGGAATACGGCTTTCTGCGCGTGCCGGACGCGTTCATTCAGATTTCCTCGATCATGCCGCAAAAGCGCAACCCGGTCGTGTTGGAACACATCCGCACCAAACTGGCGCGGAGCGTCGGCAACGCCCAGACGGTCTACGGCCTGTGCCGCAACGTGCCGTTCGGTGACACGAACGATGTCGGTGAGACGCTGATCGAACCGGCCTTCTCGAGCTTCACGGAACTCGACGAGGCGATCGATTTGCTCTCGGCGGTGCTGGAGGACGCCACCTTCGAGGTGGAGCACATGGCTTCACGCGCCGGTGAGCACTTCACGACCGCCACCGGGCTGGCGGACTTCCTGGTCGCCAACCACCATTTGCCGTTCCGCAAGGCGCACGGCGTCGTCTCGAGGGTCGTGGATCTGGCCTACGCGCGCGGCATCGGCGCGGGTCAGGTGGATGCCGCGCTGGTCGACCAGGCCGCGCTCGAGGAGCTGGGCGAGGCGTTACATCTGGACGATGCCGACGTGCGGCTGGCGTTGTCCCCTTCGGCCTTCGTGGCCGCACGCAGGCTCCCCGGCGGGCCTGCGCCCGAAGCGATGCTGCCCTTCCTGAGCCGCGCCCGCGAGGCCCTCGAGACCGACGAGAACTGGCGTCGCGCGGAACAAGCGCGTTTGCGCCGCGCCCGAGATCGACTGGACGAGGCAATCCACGAAATTTTAGAGCCTTCCGCCGAAACCGCGTGAAGGACGATGAGCTCAGGGACACGACGCTCGAGCACATGGAGTTCGTCGAACTTCCATCAGCCGCGCCGTCTGAATCCATCAAGCTCGAGCATCCCGCGCCCGCAGCGCCCAAACCGACTCGCGCCAAGCTCGCGGCTCGCGTCCAGCGCACGCTCCGATCCAGCTTCGCGTTTCTGGCCAGACCGGACGATGCGTGGGCGCAAAACTTGCTCCCGAGCGCCGAGTACGCCGTTTACGTCCGCATGGATGGACGCGACCGCGAACACGCCGTGCGCGTCGCCAAGGAAATCCTGCGGCTCCACCCGGACGCCAGCCGGGTCGTGCTGCGGGCCGCACTGCTCCACGATTGCGGCAAGCAAGTCAGGCCGTACAACGTTTTCGAGCGCATCTGGGTCGGATTGCGGGTCGCGGAACCCGACCGCGAGACGCGCCTGACCTCCGCCCGCCTGACCGAGATCACGACAACCCGCGCCGAGCGGGTCGGCTCGAGAAAAACCCGCGCCAGACAGTTCAAACCCGACCGGCCCAGCGCAGCCGACGTGCGGCGCTTTCACCCGCAGATCGGCGCATGGTTGATCCGCGCGGCGGGTGGCGACGAGCGCGTCGCGCTGATCGTGGAGCACCACCACCATCCGGGCGACGATCCCGAAATCAACTGGGTTCACGCGGTGGACGAACTCGAGTGATATGAAATCGTCTTTTCACGCGTGAAGCTTCGCCGCTTCAGTTCCAGACGATTTCATTCGCATCCTACGCGCCACAGCGC
>CAXTKV010000050.1:0-26346 GCA_964244895.1 uncultured Deinococcales bacterium | reverse complement strand
GGGGGAACACGTGATGTCCTACGTTGGGGCCGTCGGAGCGCAGCACGTGTTTGGGTTTCAGCTCGGCGGCGGTCTCGCCGCCGACGTGGCGCACCTTGAACCACGCGAGTCTGGCCGACCAGTAAAAGGGCAGAATGACGCGACCGTACCAGCCCTTGATCCGTTGCGGCGCACTGTTCGCAAGGGCCGCTTCAATCATGTCGTACTCGGCGACGCCGAAATGCAACGCTGGAACGGCGGCGGACAATCCTCGAGTCTCGAGGTACGCCGCCGCACGCTTGGCGGCAGCGGTGCGCGGTGCGCTCAAAGCCCTCCAACCGGCTTCGACGAAGGGTTCCATCCAGGCTTCGAGTTGAGCGGCCGTGACGGGTGGGGCCGTGGGAACCTTCGGGCGGGTCGTGTGCTGGAGCTGTTGGGGTTGCAGCGACAGGCCAGCCAACCGCAACGCCTCGTGAAACGCTCCCTTCGCGTCAAAGCAATGCACGTCGGACTGCAACCACGTGAAGATGTCGCCGCTCGCCTCGCAACCGAAGCAGTAGAAGTGATCCCGATACACCTTGAAGGACGGGGTTCGTTCTCGGTGAAAGGGGCAGAGCGCGGTCATGGGATCACCCCGAAGCGGCACGCCGAGGTCGTCCGCGATGATTTCGCGCAAGTCAATCCGCGCTTTGATCTCCGAGCGAATCGCCGCAAAATCCGTACTGGTGGCCATACGCGTCACCCCGCACAGAATTCAAGCTCGAGCGTCAGCGGTGGTTCGTATACGATCCGTCGTGCGACGGGTCGCGGCGGTGTGGGTTGCCACGGATTTACCGCCTCCGCGTCGAGATAAAGCAGGTTTTGCTCCACGCGCAACACCTGCTTCGCCGCCAATTCCTTCAGCACGCCATTGAGGTATTGACGGCTGATGCCCGTGCTCGCGGTGACCTGTCGGCGCAAAGCGCCTGGATGCGTGGTCAAGAAGTTGATGACCTGGCGTTTGAAGCCGTCGCCATCCTGGAAACGCGTACACCCTGAATTGGCAAACCGCTTGCGGTTGCAGTACGCGTCCTGGTCCCACTGGTGCCAGAATCCGCCCTCCTCGAGTTCGGTGGCCCACACCTCGATGCCTTCGGACAGATCCGCGAACATATCGCTGACGCTCTTCGTCCCGGCGATGAAACCTCGAGCGTACCGAGCAAATCGCGTTGTGTTCACTGCAACCTCCACTTGAGAATAGACAGCCAGCTGCCCTCGAGAACTAGGGCGTGTTCGGCCCGGTTCACAGCGGGAATCGAACGAGGACAAACCGTTGCTAAGTGGGCATTGATTGGATCAAGCGAACTCGAACGGTGCGTGGAAGTGGGGAAAACCGTGTCGGAGTGCGCAAGTGGCGTTTCACGGGAAGTCCCTTAAGTTGGAAACGGCGTTTAGCACGGCACCAATCAGGACTATGAAGATACTTGTGTTTTACAGTTCGGTGACTCTTAGCCCTCCAGACCTCAATGGGTAGAGGCTACGGCAATTCCCTAAGTGCCGCCCGAACAAAACCCGAACATTGCGCCAACAATTGCCGAACCTTTGCTAAGGTGATTGCCAGGAGGCTCAAAGTGAAAAAGTCGAAACTGATGCTTGCGGCACTCATGGTTCTGCTTGTCGGACTTCCTCCAATTTTCGCAGCAAATCCGAACCAACATCCACCGCAGCTTGATATGCCTGGACAACTCTGCCGACCCTTCTGTGGCGATGGAGCGTCAATCAAGAATTGATTGTGAGGAGCCAATGCTGAACGCCATCAATCTGACCGACGATAATTTCGACGCGGTACTCGCAAGCGGCATCGCCGTTGTCGAATTCTGGTCTCCTGATTGCTCACCATGTAAGATCGTCACGCCCGCAATCGCTGAATTGGCGGACGAGTATGCGGGCATCGCAACTTTCGGTCGTGTGAATACTGTCAAGGAAATGACGCTTGCACTTCGAAATCGCGTCCTTGGTGTGCCCACTGTAATTTACTTCGTTGACGGACAACCGAGCGATGTGTTGTATTCGTCGTATCCGAAGAAAACCTATCGCGAGCACTTAGACCGATTGATTGAAAATACAGTCAAGTCATGAAATCGTTCCGCGATCAGGAAGATCGGCTTGCACCGCACAACATCCCGAATCTCATCGACCCAGAAGCATTCTATAGGTGGGTCGCATCTGAGCGTTCGTCAGGTTATCAGAATCATGAACTCGCAACACGCGTCGCCAAAGTTGGCGGTTTCATCGCTGCCATTCGGGCAGCCCACCTTTACTGCCTAGCTGGAGACAATGAGCGCTGGCTCGAATTCGCCGGAATGGGACTGCTGTCTGACGACCCCGCGATACGTGGACACGCACTCGCTCAATTGGCACGTCATGAGGCCGCACTTGAAGGTTCAAAGCCCACTGCGAATGCTCCGCGTAGTACGGCATCGCTACGGGCGCTCGAGCGAGCGCTTGACGAAATCCGACAGTCACCTCTGAAAACTCCATTTTCGGTCGAAGCCGAGGTCCAGCTCCTTTTAACACAGGCTGAAATACACGTTGAACACCAATCGTACAATCGCGCCCTCGATCTCGCCAGTGAGGCCGTGCTTCCAAGCAAGTGGCTAAAAGCACCAGTGCTTCATTTAGCGGTTCGCTTACTTTTTGGTCTCGCCTCACTGCGATCTGAGAACCTGTTAGACGCGCTTGAGCAATACGACTTCGTGGCGATCAATGCGAAGCCAAAATCGATACAGCAGCGGTGTGCAACTATCAACAGTGCCCTCATCTGGCTCCGTCTCGGTGACGATGAACTTGCGAGCGAGTTAATAAATGCGGCGGTCACAGAAAAACCCGAAGATCCAATTGCAGCCTCTAGCTTGCAGTACATTCGCGCCACAACCGGAGTCCTGAGTGCAACTGAGGCTGTGAAAGTTTGCCCTTCAGGGAACTATGACGTGCAAGTCCGCGCCTATCAACTCCTGGCAACCAATGCAGGGCATCCCGATGCAGACGCCCTTAGAGCGATCCTTGAGATGTTTCGCCACTGGCGACCAACCAGCGCAACAGTATTGCCAAAAATTGAGTGGTTTCAAGGACTTGCTTTACTGCGCCTTGGACAGCCGCTTCTGGCAGCTCAGCGCGTGCGTCACAGCTCATCGAGAATGCCAGACGTAGCGATGTTACTTGCCGGGCTTAAACTCGAGATCGCACTTCACTTTGCTGGCGAAGACATTGCTCCTGTATCGCAGCTTTGTGCGGAAATACGAGAACTCTTTACCAAAGCACCGAATTCAAAAACACGTGAGGGATTGGCTCGACGGCTGACGCTTCGGCATCCCATCGCGGCAGCATTTCTGGCACTCTCGCCATTCTCAATTTCAGAGGTCGCAGACGCCGCGATTCCAAGTGTGTTCAAAGATGGACGATCAATCTGCGTTCATGGTCGAGGCATTCCATCGAGACTGCCGTTCGTGCAGACAACACTGGAGGCTTTCGGACTCAACGCACAACTCTCGCGCGACCAACACGTCGAGCGCAAGCGGATGCGCGACGCATTGCTTGTTCAGCGTGGTGATCAGTGGCACTTGCAACCTGTTGTCCCTCCTGCCCTAATTGCGTATCACTTGGTTCGAGTGGCTGAGATGAACGGTCCAACTTGGCACCGTTTAGCCCTCGAAGTTGCGCGGACGCACGGCCTCGTTCCACGAACTCTGGGTGGACACTTGCGTGTCGAGCGTGAACATCTCCAGAAGAATCTCGAAGCGCTTTTGGCAGGTGAGATTGACACGACAGCCTTTCGACAACTGCTGTCCAAGTAAAGATCAATGAAGGAGCGAAGCGTGTCAATTTCTGCGATTGAATATTACCGCCGCCAACTCAAGGCACTGGCTAAACTAGAGCAAGTGGCCACTCCAGCCGAACTCTCATTCTATGAGGCGGTTCGTAAGGACAGCGAGGTCAGCCTCGCCGAAGCAGAACGTGCTGCCACCGCCACCCAAAAACCTGTAACTGTCGAAACTGTGAGGTCCCGCCTTTCAAGGGCACTTCAGTTTGCACACCAGTTGCAGCGTGAACTGAGAGAACCATCCCTTGGTGAGCATTGGCATCGGTGGTCGGAAGAAGAACTAGAGCGAACTCGGAGCCGGATCGTTAACCTTCAAACCGAGTTGGCATTGCTCGATCCCAACCACCAAGCCGTAGATCTACCTGAGCCTAGCGATGTGTTGAGCAAGTTAGAAGATGCCGTAAGTATGGCTTTAATTCGGGTCGAAGAACTGGAGATGCTACGTGGGCTTCATGCTGCCTGGATTGAGCGCTCAAACCTCATCGGCAATAGCGATGTCGTCGCGCACGAACGTTTAAAGGAACTCGATCAGCAGATCGAGGATGCTCGCCAAAACGCATATAAAGCCAAGGCTGATTTAGAACAACGTATTGCAGAAAGTCCATGACTTTTTAACCAAAATCAGCCTTCGGCGATCCCGTGCCCGGTCGAGCCTCGATGTTGGACACCACAATCTTTTGAAGTCTGTAAGTTCCAAAGTCTGGCTGTAAGTTCCAAAGTCTGGGACGACTCGCGCCAACCGAGCGCGACCGAAACCAACGCCATCGCCTCGTCCATCACCCGTCCACCCGCGTCCGGTCGCACGGCGAGCCAGCCGCACTCGATTGACTAAGACAACACGGCTGGGGCAGCGCACGCCGCCCCAGCCACGAATCCGCTCAGGCGAGCATCGCTCGCCTGGCGACGATCCTCAAGACCTCGACGTCGGCCGTGCCGCGCACCCAGACCATCCCGCCCTTGACGCCGAGGCCGAACAGGCGCTCCCAGGTTCCGTTCGGCCCGCAGCGGAGTTCGATCACGCGCTCCTCGCCGAGCCGCAGTGAGCGGTGGTTCTTCGGCGCCTTCACGAGCCGCGCCGTGCCGCCCCGGATGCGATCGTCGCGCTCAACTCGAGGCTTGAACTCGAGTTCTGCCCAGCACCCGACCCGCGCGATCTCGACGCCCTCGACCTCGAGCACCGCCACGCCCTCGAAGGCCCGCGGTTCGCGCTCGAAGTGCCCGGCGCTGATCGTGAACCCGCTCCGACCTTCGGCACGCTCGAGCCGCTCGCCGACCTCGATCTCGGGTCCGCACCCGCGCGCCTCGAGCCGACCCTGGGTGTACGCCAACGGCATCGCCGTGAGCCGTTCCGCCGCTTCCATCGCTTTCGCCGGGACGATGTCCTCGAGCGTCGCCCGGAAGCGCACGCCGTTGTACCCGGCCCACCAGCGCTTGAGCCTCGGCTTGATTTCGGGATCGCACCTCGCCTCGTCGCGGTAGACCCGCAGCGTCTTCTCGGGCTTCGGCAACCGCGCCGAGAGCCTCAAGACCGCCGCCATGACCGCGCCCGCCGCCGTGCGCTCCCAGCGGTCCGCCGTCTCGACCCGCACCCGCTCACCCTGCGCCCTGGCCCGCGCCGCCTGATCGAGCGCCCGCCGGGAGAACTCGTCCGTTCGGTACAACTGCCTGAGGTGCTCGAGCATCGATTCCTTGGTGCCCAACTTGCAGACGGCTTGCTCTCTGGGCAGATGCGAGATGAACTGCTGTACACTGAGGGTCGCCATTCCAGGCCTCTCTTCCTTCGGGACGAGTGAGATGTAGACCTCGAGAGCCTCTAACTCTCGGGGTCTTCTCGTTCCGGGGCCAGGGGGTGTGCTGGCCTGCCTTCCTCTCTTTTCGACCGGTCGCTTCAAACCGTGCGACGCGCGGTCAAGCCCGGAGCGCCCGGTGGGGTTCCGGGCGCGAAGCTCGAGACGCGCAGCGTCGGGCTTGACGGCAGCCGAGGACGACCGCACACCGTCCGACCATGCGGAAGGCCAGCACAACCCAGAGCCTGGGCGGCTCGAGCGGTGGCCCGAGCGTGGGCGCGCAGGGTGGGTGGCTTCACGGCCCGCGTCGCCGTGACGGACGGCGAGGGCCGCCCGAGGGTCGCCCGTGCCAGTCGCCCAGCGCTCCCGATGGCGCGTGCGGGACGAGTCCGGTGGCGACTGGCTTGAGTTCAGGCCGTGGCGAGTCCAGTCCTCGGCCTCGAACACGCGCACGAAACGGCAGCCCGACTCGTGGTCCTCGCGGATCTCGAGCTTCCGCTGGGCGATCCGTGCAGCCTCCTCGCGCGAGGAGCCTATCGCCTCGACGAGGGCGATCACCCCCAGGATCGGCGCGTGTGTGATCGCCACCATCATCGCGCATCACCACACTTCCGGGCGGGCCGCAGATCAAAGCGCGGCCTGACTCGAGAACACCGTCTTGAGCGGTGTTCTCGAGTGAAGGAATCCCCCCGAAGGGCACGCGAGTTCAGGGCTCGAATGGGACGGCGATCTCGACGGGCGAAGGGGGCGCCTCGTTGAGCCGCGTGAAACCCCGCTCATCGAGTCCACCGACTTCGAGCAGTTCGCCATCGTCGCCGAGCAATGCGACCTCGAAGCGCGTGCGTTCGACCGGCACGAGCAGCGGCCAGACCCTGCTTTGCCACTCGTCCCAGACCTCGTCTCGCGGGCCGCTGAACACCAGGGATGTCGGAACGTGATCGCCGGTACGCACGTCGGTCACGATGATCTTCATCGAGCCGCATCCTTGCTCAGAAACGCTTTGGCCCGGTCGTAGGTGAACCCGAGATCCGGCCAGAATGCTGACCCGTCCTCCTCGTCGAGCGCGGCCCGCCCGACCCTCTCTACATCGGTAACGAACTCCTCGAGAATCGCCCTAGCCCGCTCGAGGGGGTCGCCCGACACCGGCGCTGCTCCAGCTTGGCCCCGGCACAACGAGGCGAACGCCTCTGCACCGCGTCGCCCGAGAGCGGCCTCGAGCGCGACCCGCGCCAGGCGGCGAACCACCTGCTTGTGCGGGGCGTCTTCCTCGTCCTCGTATTCGAAGGCCAGCATCGCCTCGGCGACGGCGTCCTCGGTCTCGAGCCGGAGCGCCTTCAACGTCGTATCGTTCATGCGCAAACCTCCGAAATCGTCAGGTCTCAAACCATCATCACGCCCGCGCCGTACCCCTTCAAGAGTTCGTCGCTCGTGACGAGTGAGAGACCGTCCGCGCGGGCCGTGGCGATCAATCCTCGGTCGAAGGGGTCGTTGTGGATCGCCGGGAGCGCCGCGACCTCGAGCGCGTGGCTGGCGCTGAAGCCGAGGAGTTCGAAGCCGTCGTCGAGGATCGCGTCGCGCACGAGCCGCGCGTCGGCGGTGAGCTTGCCCCGACCCGATTTGATCGCGATCTCCCACAAGGAGAGCGCCGAGACCACCACCCGGCGATCCGCGTCGGCGATCAACCGCCTGGCTTTCTTGGAGAGCGCGGGGTCGTCGGCCTGCCACCACAGGAGGATGTGCGTGTCCAGCAGCAGGTCCGTCACCGGGGCTTCCGGGCGCGGTGCGGCGGCTTGGCCCTCGGGAACAGCTCGCCATCGCCGAAGGCTTTCTCGAGGGCCACGTCAGCCTCAAGGAAGCCGGGGTGAACAACGATCTGGCCCTTGAGTCGACCGGGCGTGCGCCCGGCGGGCGCATCCGGGGTGTAGCGCGTCAGCCGGGCGATCGGCGTGCCGCCGCGCGCGAGGATGATCTCTTCGCCCGCCTCGACCTGCTCGAGCAGGCGCGAGAGGTGGGTTTTGGCTTCGTGGACGTTGACTTGGCGCATGGTGTTCCTCGCCTGGATGCTACTTGACTAAGTTCACTTAGTCAAGTTGTGTCATCCGAGGCAGTTTCCACGGCGCAGTCTAACCTCGAGCACCGGATCGAGAACGCGGTGGTTGGTGTTTCGCACCGACCGCCAATGGCGTGGCGCAGCCCGTCTCGAGGTTCACGAACCCGCCGTGGATCTCGATCTGGCCATGTCTGAGCAAGCGCCAGACGAGGTTCAACCCGAGCGTCACGACCGCATCCCCGACGAACAAATCCTGCCGGGACAATGCTTCCCTCGCGCTGCACGACGGACCGCGCGCCTCGTCCGGCTCGAGGATCGAGGGGAAGAGCTCCGCCACCGTCGGCAGACGGCCCCGCCTCGAGGTCGCGCCCGGAGGCTTGGGTTGGCCGAGCACCGCCTGCCCGTACGTCTCACCGTTGGCCAGGTCGAGCCAGTAGCGCGCCATGTGCGCGGCCTTCGAAACCTCCAAGCGGTCCTCGCCGGAATCGACGCAACTCACCAGCAACTCGCACGGGCTCGAGCGCACCGGTCCGAACGCGACCGGCAACGCCTTCCAGTCGAGCCCGCACGAGAGGTTCAGCCGGTTGACCAGCGTCACCGCCTTGTTGCGGCCCACGTCGCAGGCGTAGAAGGCCTGACGCACCAGGTTCGCCTCCGAGACGGTATCCGGGTCGTAGACCGTGACCTCGAGTCCGCGCCAGCCGATCGCCTCGAGCGCCAACGAGAGGTTCTTCAAGCCGACCAGCGCCTTGCTGCCGTTGCCGCCCGCCCCGACCAGCACCACCCGCCAGCCTGCACCCCAGGGGTTCTCGAGCTTGCCTCGCAGGTCGTCGGCCAGATGGTGCTCATTCACGGCGGATCGCCGCCTCGAGAACGGTGTTCGCGGGCACGAGCCAGGCGGGATCGAAAGCCCCCCGACGCCCGCTCTCGAGCCAGAGTTCGGCCTGGCTGCCGCCGAAGCTGGTGAGCGCCCCGGGTTGCGTCTGGTGGGTGAAGGCCGCCGCGAAGAACGAGGCCGACCAGGCCTCGCCGCATCCGGCATCGAAGACCTCCGGCACCCGCATCGAGCCGAGGCAGACGCTGCCTCGAGCGACGTTGAAGAACGGCGCGACGAAGAGGTCTTCGTTCGACTCTGGACGGTGCTCGCCCCGGTAGGCCCAGACGCAGAGCGATCTCGCGGAGGCCGCGAAGACCAACCCCGGCACGGGGAAGGCGCGACCCGAGAGCGAATCGAGCGCGGCATCGCCCGTCTCGAAGAAGAGCGCTCGAGTCTGGGGCGGCTCGCACCAGACGAGCCGCCCCGCGCCGAAGGCGAGCACGTTCGCGGGCAACCACTCGAGGCTCGCGCCGCACAGGGCCTCGAGCGCCTCGCGCAGGGCCTCGCTCGAGAGCGCCCGGCCCGGCGCGAGTTCGCCGCGCTCGATGGCGTGAACGCTGGCGAAGCGACCCCCGTAGAGGAGGATCGCCCGCGATGGCCCGGTGCGCCCGCTGCCCTCGATTTCCGCATAGGGTTCGACCGTCATCTCAATCCCCCTCCCCGAACGGGTTCTCGCCGTCGTCTCGAGTCTTTTCCGTCCCGAGCACGTCGAGCAGCCGCTCGAGCGCCCGGAGCACCATTGGGGCGCAGTCCAGGAAGCGCACGAGCGCGGCGAAGCCCTCGGGTTCGTCCGCCTCGATTTCGACCCGCCAGCCGAGCTCGATCCCCGCCTCCTCGCGCGCGTACTGCTCGAGTTCCATCGCCGCGTGCCAGCAGAGGTCGCCGCGCGGCCCAACCAGCCCGAGGCCGTAGCCGGGCAGCCACGAGGCGTCGCTGTACGCTGGCCCGGCCTGTTCCTCACCCAAGGCCTCGAGTGCGATCTCGACGGCCCGCACCGCCTCGAGGATCGCCCTCAGCCGCGCCAAACCGGGCACGCCGATCTCAGGAAAGAGCGCCCCCGGTACGGGCCGCTCACCGCGCGCGAGGGCCTCGAGCGCACCGCGCGGAATCGGCTCGAGCGACGCGTAGGCCTCGGGCAGCATCCCCTCGGGCGTCGTGCCCGTCATCCGGCAGAACTCGAGGGCGCGGTTCGGGGTCAGCACCGGCATCGGCCCGCCGAGCGATTCGACCAGGGCGAGCACGCCCTGACCCGCGCCGGGCGAGAGCACCTCGAGCGCGGCGTAGACCTCGCTCGCGTCCCAGAAGGTACACGCTTCGGCGCGCAGCCCGACCCAGGCGGACCCGCCCTCGATTTCGAGCGTCAGACTGGCCTCGAGCCGTAGACCGCCGAACTCGCGCTCGACGATCACCTCCCACGCGCGCCCGAGCCAGTCGGCGATCTCAAGATCGGGCGACCAGAGCGCCTCGTCGAAGCCACCGCCCTCGAGCAGATCGAGCGCCAGTCTCGCCATCGGGCGGGGATCGCCGAGGTCGATCGGATTCGCCGCCTCGCCGAGTCGCGGCAACGAAAAGGCGTTCAGTCCAGCACGCCCGGCAGCTCCGGCGGGGGCACGAGGGTCCGGTTGCGGGCGGCGTTGGTCAACCGGGCGGCGATCTCGCTGGCGCGTTGGGCGTCCTCGTCCTCGAGGAAGGCGGTCAGCGCCTCGGGGCGCTCGCCCGGCTCGAGGCGAATCAGGCGCTCGAGCGTCGCCCTGAGGCTGTCTTGATTCTTTGCACCCGCTCGAGCGCACCTGGCCACGGCTCACCCGTTCTTCCCGACGCGACGCGCGAAGCGGTAGACGCGCCGCCCGCGCTCGAGCACGGGACCCTCGAGCACCGCGTTCACCAGCTCCGGGAACTGCTGCGCGTAGAAGCCGCGCACACCGTCCGGTTCGAGCCTCGGGTTCGGGTCGGCCAGGACCCGGCCCTCGTAGCGGAACTCGCGCCGGATGACTTCGACCTGGACTGTGCCTGACTTCGTTTCGCTGGCCATCACACCACCTCCGAGAGCGCCTCGGTGCCACGGCGCTCGAGCATCTGAATCTTGCCGACGACCTCGAGGTACTTGCGCCCGAGGGGGGTGCCGTCGAGGGACGGGTGCAGCACACCTTCGACGAACGCGCCCTCGAGCTCGAACGAGGCCGCCGCGCCGTTCAAACGCTCGCTCAGCGACTGGCGCTCGAGGCCGAGCTGGCCGAGGCGGCGCTTGAGTTGCGCTTGCGGGTCGGGCGTGAACGGCACGGGTGGGGCGGTGACCAGTGCGGGTTCCGTCGCCGGGGCTGGACTGGGAACAGCCTCGGACGCCGCCGCGCTCGCGCTGAAGAGATCGCCCTGGGCCGCTGGTTCCGCCTGGACCTCGGGCTTGGGCTGGGGGGCCGATTTCGCGGGTGGCTTGGCGGACTTCGGCGCGACCTTGGCCCTCGCCTCCTCGGCGGCCTGCTTGCTGGCCTGGATAGCCTGCTCGACCTGCTCGAGCAAGGGGGCGGTCGCGGCGCAAAAGCGCTCGAGGGCGGCCTCGAAGCCCGTCTCGAGATCCTCGAGGCTGGCCACCAGCGTCAGGGGTGATCGGGCTTCAGCGAGCGTCGCGTCGGTGGGGTGGGGGACGAGGTTGACGCGCCAGCCCTCGCCGTCTCGGGCGAGCGTCAACAGCAGCGTGTCCCCCTCGTGGGGAATCAGTTTCGAGAGCGATTCGAACACGGAACCACCTCCTTGGGAATCAGCGAGGCCGAACGGGTCAAGGCTCGAGCATTCCCGTGCGCACCTCGAGCTTGAGCCGCGCGAGTTCCGCCTCCAGCCAGGCGCGGCGCTCACCGAGGCGCTTCATCACGCCGTGCGCCTCGGCGTCCTCGCGCGCGATGAAGGAACCCACCTCGAGTTCGAGCCGCAGCACGTCGCCCGCCACCTTGGCCGTCGCCACCAGGGCCACGCGCGTCATCGGCAGCGGCCCGCCGCGCCGGTAGAGGCCCGTCACGCGCACGAGATCGCGCTCGACCAGCGACCGATCGCGCTCGAGTTCTTCGAGGAATTCCTCGGGTCCGTTGAAGCTCACCCGCGCCACGGCGCACCTCCAAAGGCGGGCACGTCGCGCAAGGTCGCTTCGAGCGCCCGATGAAAGGCCGAGTCCCGCAATCGTGTCATCGCCCGCTCGCCGCCCGGAAACGGCGAGACGACGATCGGCCCGCAGAACGGCTCGAAGACCGAGAGGTCCAGCCCGACTGCGCTCGATCCCGATGGGTTCGGAGGGAGCGCGCCGAGGCCCTCCTCGTTGATCCAGACCTCGCCGTCAGCCACCGCGTGAAACTTCGGCGCGACGAGTTCGATATACCCGCCGACCGCCGCCTGCAAGAGCACCAGGCTCGGCGTCGCGCCCTCGAACCAGCGCCGTTCGATTGCGCCGTCCTCGAGGAACACCAGTATGAAGCCCTCTTCCACTCGAGCACCTCCGTGTCAAGAAACCAGTCCTCGCTCATCTTGAGTCTCACCAGCCCGCGCCGGATTCGTTCGCTGCTGTTTGCCTCATGGGTCATCTCCTTTCGGCGCACGCGCTTCGGGAGCGGCCCGAAGCCCAGTCAAGCGCTCTTCTTGACGGGGCGAGGGACCGTTCCCGGCTCGAGCAAGTCCGTCAGCGCGAAGAGTACCGCCTGACCCGAGACGACCTCGCCATCCGATTGGGCTGGCGCCGTGAGCCGACCTGCACTGGCCACCGATCCGCGTTCGAGCAGCACCGTGGCCGCCTCTGGCGCATCTTCCTCGCGCCGCTGCACGCGCGTTGCCTTCAATTCACCCTCCGGCTCTCCACCCGTCACGAGCGATCTCGCCAGCGCCAACAGCACGTCCTCGTCCGCCAGGTTGGTCAAGCCCGTCTCGACCAACTCGCCCTCGAGCGCCAGGGACTTCTGCGCTTTGGCCGCGATCAGCTTCAAGGCCGGGAGTTGGGCCGTGTCGCGGTAGGCCATATGCACGACCTCCACGTCCCGATCCTGCCCGATCCGAAACGAGCGCCGCGAGGCCTGGCGCAGGGTGTAGGTGCTGTACTCGACCTGGTAGAAGACGATCGACGGGAATGCCAGGAGATCCAAGCCCGTCTGCACCAGCCTCGGGTGGCAGATCAGCGCGTCGATGCCGTCCTGCGTCTCGAGCACGAATTCCTCGCGGCGCTTGGTATCGACCGTATCCGATTTGAGGATCATCGCCCGCACGCCGTAGAGTTCGAGCAGTCCCTTCAAGCGCGCGGTCACGTCGCGCCTCTCGGTGCCCTGCACGTAGACGAGCGTCTTGCGGCCCTCGACGGCCCGCTCGCTGACGAACTCGCAGAGCAATTTCTCCTTGGGGTAGAGGCGGCTCGCCTCGAGCGCGCGGGCTTGGGCGACCACGCGCACGCCGTCCGGGGCCGTCGGTTCCTCGAGCGTCACGCGCTCGGCCCGGTAGGGCGTGTCGGGGTGGTGCAAGAGCGGCATCATCGCCTTGCCGAGCAAGCGCTTGTCGCCGTTGGCCAGGGCCTGGCGCACCTCGGCCATTAACCGCTCGCGGAAGCGCGTGTGGACCTCGTGCTGCTCGGGCTCCATCTCGACCTCGAGCACGGATTCCTCGTAAGGCGGCAGGTCATCGCCGATGTCGGAGAGCCGCAAGAAAACCGTGCAACCCAGGAGATCCGTCAGCACCTTCGGGTTGACGCCGGGGCGCTCCTTGGAGGTCACGCGCGCGTTGCGGCGGGCACTGGTGCGACCGTCCTCCTCGATCCCGTGGGTGGTGATGCGCTCGACCAAGCCAAAGTCCTCGATGAAGCGCTTGGCGTCGTCGATCTTGTACCTGGTGCGGATCGCGTCGTTGAAGCGCCACAGCAGGTGAAAGAGCGTGCTGGCGTAGCCACCGAAGAGCGTGCCGGTCAGGACGAGCGTGCGCCGGGCGTGTTCGCCGAGCCGTCCGGCGTTGATGCCCTGTGCGGAACTACCGCTTTTCAGCTCGTGCACCTCGTCGAGCACGAGTAAATCGAAGAATCCGCGCGGCAACCGACGGCTGATGTACTCGGCCAGCGCCACCCGCCTCGGCCCGCCGCGATCAACCGTCCAGAGCCGCGCGCCGCAGGGGCAGGCGTGCTTCTTGCGCTCGAGCGCCTCGGGTTTGATCGGCACGCCGTCGAGCATCACGGGCTGACCGCAATCCGGGCAGCAGGAGAACTGATCCTTGAACCGGCGCTTCTGGGTCACGGCGGGTTTCCATCGTCCCCCGAGTTTGGCCTTCTCGCGCGAGACGAGGAAGAAGCCTGTGCGGTGGCGCGCGGCCTCGACGTCGCGGATCGACTCGAGCACGTGGACCTCGGTCGGGACGGTCATGCGGATCTCGCGCGCCCACTTCTGCACGATGTGCGGCGGGCACATCACCAGCACCCTCGAGTACCCAGCGAGGTGGGCGATGGTGATGGCCAGCATGGTTTTGCCCGTGCCCATCTCCGCGACCACGAAGACCTGCCGCAAGCCGCGCGCGAACCCGGACAGCGCGGCCTTGATGGCTTTGGCCTGGTCGCCCTTGGGCGGGCGCTTGAGGCTCTCGGGCAGCGCGAGCTGGCCATCCTCGACCACAGGCGGGTAGAGCGCCCCGGCCTCGCGCATCAGGCTCGCGCCGAACTGCTCGAGGAAGGCGCGCATCGTGAGGCTCGAGCCAGGAGCCTCGTCGGTTGGGTTTACGGCCAGGCGCAGATCGGCCTCGGTGCTGACGGGGACGGTCATCTGACGTTCACCTCCTCCCCGCTGTCGAGGTCGAGCGCGACCACCGCGCCGACGAACTGCTCGCGCTCGACGGTGCGGTCCTCACCCTCCTCGATGGTCGTGGTCTTCTCGGTCAGGCCGCGCACGAGGAGCCTGCGCCCGCCGCCCTCGACCACCACGCCGTTGAGCATCCCCGCCGCGACCAGGAGCGCCAGGTGGCCCTCGCGCACGGCGTGCAACGGGCGGAAGGCGCTCAAAACGGGGGCGGTCTTCTGCCACAGGTCGTCCCACAGGGGACTCGAGGCCGCCTCACTGAGCTGCTCGGCCTCCGTCACCCGGTGGCGGCGCACGAGCGGGTCGTGGCCCGCCCTGAGGGCCAGGCGCGGCATCGCCTCGAGCACCGAGACTTCGGGCAGGATTCCTGGAGCATGGCGATCGGAGCGTTTGAAACCGGTGACGATCACCTGGCGGTAAGCGGCGTAGTCCTCCGGTGGGAATCGCCAGACGCCGAGATTGAAGAAGTGGTGCTCGAGCAGGTCGCGGCAGGCCGGGAGGACGGACTCGGGCACGATCAAGACCAGCAAGCCGCGCTCGAGCAGGCTGCTCGCGTACTGCGCCAGGAAGCGCCGCTCGAGGCGCTCGCCCGCGTCGGTGTCGTAGGGCGGGTTGAGGTAGAGCAAGGAAAACCCGCGCGCCTCGTGGCGCAAGGCGTCGCCGGTGCGAACCTCACCGAGCTTCGTTCGGGCCTCGCGGGCGCGCTCCGCCTCGAGTTCGATCCCGTAGCCCCTCGCCTGGATCACCCCGCAGATCCGGGCCAGGGCATCGCCCGTGCCGCAGCACGGGTCGAGCGCCGTCACGCCCGCGCAAGGCTCGAGCCGCGAGATCAGAAAGCTGACGATCGAGGGCGGCGTGGGGTAGAACCCGGCCTTAGCCGTCGAGGCTAAGCGCACAGCACACCCGCCTTGACGGCCTCGCGCACCAGGCCACCGAAGCGGTCTAAGCCCTCGAGGGCGCAGCCCAGTACAGGGCCGAAGGATTCGAGTTCGACTCGAGCAACGCGCTCGAGCGCGAAGTCCCGCCAACTGGCGTGCAGGGGTGTGCGGCAGCCGCGCTGGATCGAGGCCCAGACGCGATCCTCGAGTTCCGCGCCCGTGCGGGCCACGATCACCCGCCCGGCGAGCACGGCCTTCGAGGCCACCAGCAGGTGCGTCGCGCCGCTGGGCAGCTTCTGCTGGCGCATCGTCATGTTGTAGAAAGTGGGGCGGCGAAAGCGGCCAGCACTCGAGATCAACACCTCGTGGCCGCTGATGCCCTTGGCCCAGAGGGCGCGCACGGCCTCGCGCGGCCCGACGATCGAGAGGAGGTGCGCGGCGCGCGAGTCAGGGTGGAGCAGGGCGCGCTCGAGCAGGGCCTCGAAGCCCTGGGCGGTGATGCGCGAGGCGGTCATCACCTCGGGAGGGAGCGTCACAATCCACCGCCGAGTTCGAGCGCGACGCGGGCGAGCGCCTCGAGCCAGAGGGTGTCGCGCACGACCAGCGTGCCGATCGTCTCGAACACGAAATCCTCCCAGCCGCGATCCTGGCCGTTCGGGCCGCGCGGGGCGCTGCCGCCGCTGGTCGAGGTCACGATCTCGACGCCCGCCACGAGGATCTTCGGGTAAGAGTAGGTGCGCTCCCGCAAGAAGGTGATTGCCTCGTTCGGCAGGCGCAGGGCGTGTCGCACGCCGGGGGCGCTCGTCCAGGTGTTGCCGTTCGGGCCTCGGTGTTTGAACTCGAGCGTGGTCTCCTCGGAGCGGACGCGGGGATTTCTCCAGCGACCGGCGGGACTCTCAGCGTGGGCGTAGACGATCACCATGCGGAATGGTGCGCCCCGGACGAAGATCGCGTAGCGCCGGTCCGGGCGGTCGTCGACGGAGATGGTGACGTCCTCGGTGGAAGGCTGATTGGGCTCGAGTGGGTTCATGGTGTGACTCCTTTCGAAGCCACACCAATTTGGGGGCGGCGCGAACGCCGGTCAGGGGAGCAACGCGACCTTGACGGGCGAAGCGTCGTCCCCGTCCCGGTACGTCGATCCTGTGCGCCTGCCTTGAACTGGCGCTGAGCGCGAGAATCTAAGAAATCGTGTCCAAACTTAGAAACGCCGTTTGGGGCGGTGTTCCTAAACAGGTCCGAATTTCAATATAGAATTCAAGCGTGGAACAAAACCGTGATGAACATGCAGTGAACTTGCACGCCGTTCTTTGCATGTTTGCGGACAAGGGTTCTCGATGACCAGCCCGTTCTCGGCGGGTCCGTCCGCGTTAGGGTACAAATACCAATTTCGCTGGGCGCTCCTGTTACTTTTCAAGGCAAGCAGTGAGGGTCGGACGTCCGAAATGTCGCTCGAGCGCTTGGATGATATAGCCTTCGAGGACGGCGATGTTGCGGAAGAGCTGTTTCAGACGAAGATGCACATCACCCCGGCGAACCTGACCGACTCGAGCGTTGAACTCTGGAAGACGCTCCGGGTGTGGTGCGAACTCACTGTAAGTGACCCGCAGCGGGTCGCGCGGGCAATGCTCACGTTGATCACGACCTCAACCGCACCGGAACCTGGTGTCGCTGCGACGCTCCGCCCGACGGGTTCCCGCGACGTGAAGGAAGCGGATCGGCGGCTGCACAATATAGCCACGCACAACAAGAATGCCGCTCTTCAGTCGGCCTACGCCAGCTACCTGAAGCTGTCTGAGACCGAGCGGCTCGAGCTGCTGTCGCGGGTCAACGTGCTCGACGCTCGACCCTCCATATCCGACGTCGTCGAGGAGATCAAGCAGCACTTTCTGATCTTCTCGGTACGGCCTCAGTTCCTGGACGACCTCTACAACGCTCTGGAGGGGTGGTGGTCGCGCAAGACGGACGCGCTCCTCCAGAACCCGTCTGCGACGGTCAGGCCAGCCGAGCTTCTGAGCAAACTCCACGACCTAAACAACCAGTATTCGGAACACAACCTTCCCGACGACTTCCCAAAGCCGTTAGAGATGGACGAATCCGAGCTTCCCGAACACCAGCGATACTTCGTCGCCCAGCTGAAGCTCGTCCTCAGCAGCAACTCGCGCCTCCGCCGAGCGATCGGCACGTACTACCGTGCCTACCACCAGCGCTCGAAGTGGCTGGATCGGGGTCTGATCACCGATGACGAGCTGGAGCGGTATGAGGACTACCTCACGGAAGAGTGGGCGCTCGAGTTCGAGAGGATGATCGACGAGAAGGGCGACCTGCCCGACGACGACACGCTGCGAAAGCTCGGGTTGAGGCTCTTCGACTGGTCCGAGCGCAGCAACTTCAGAACCGTCCGCAGGGACTACTTGAACGGGATGTTCGCCCGGGGCAGCCTGCACATCCTCGCGAACTCGTTCAAGATCGGTTGGCACCCGGAGTTCAGGGAGCGTCTGGCCGACCTGATGGTCAAGGCGGCGGCGGTGGTGTCTTGAAGGCATGGGCCGAACGACCGGTCGAGGTCCAGTACATGTTCAACCCCGCGTTCGTCGGCGAGGCCCTCTACCGTTTCTGTAAAGCCTACACAGAGGAGTGCGGTAGGCCGTTGCCCTTCGCGGCGCTCTTCGTGGCCGCTCCAATCTTCGTCTTCGAGGACCTCCGGGAGACGGTCAAGGCGAAGTCCTACGACCAGCTTCACTCGTGGATTCGTGACAACCCGAGGGTCAGGACGCACCTGCCCGTGCGGGCGCGGCAACTCCTTCCCTATGTGCGCGAGGCCGTCGTGCTGCTGCTCTCAACTCGGCGTCTCGCGCTAAACGCCGGGGCCATAAGTGCACAGACGGTGCGGACCCGCCGCTGGAAGCTCAGCGAACCAGCGACCGAAATCCCAGATCACGAGTCCCTGGCGAGGGCAAAGACGCTCGGTCGCTGGTTCGGACGCGTCGGCGACGAAGTGACGATCTTCAATATGCTGGGAGTGAGGCCATAGTGCAAATCAAAACGATTGTCCTCTTCGGCAAGAATGGCCTCCGACGCGATGTAAACCTGAAAACGGGCGCAGTCAACATCATCACGGGCAAGTCGGGTACGGGAAAGTCGTCTTTGATCGATATCGTGGACTACTGCCTCGGCGGCACGTGCAAAATCGCGGTGGGTCCGATCCGCGATCACGTCGCCTGGTACGGCCTACTGCTCGAGTTTCGGGCGTCGCAGGTGTTCGTGGCTCGGCGCGACCCTGGGGACGGGGCCGAAGACGGCTCGTGCTTCTATCTGGAGGGCCAGACGGTCGAGATTCCCGAGAGCATCGACAAGCCCAACACGACCTGGAACGCCGTGCAAGACCAGCTCAACGGCAAACTGGGGATTGCGCCGAACCTCCACGCCCCCCCCGAGGGCCAGACGCGCTCGCCGGTCGTCGGCACCATCCGCCACGCGCTGACGCTGTGCTTTCAACAGCAGGACGAGATCGCGACGAAGCGCAAGCTTTTCCACCGGCAAGACGAACACTTTCATTTCCTGCACTTCAAGGATACTCTGCCTTACTTCCTCGGCATCGTCGAGGACGACAACGTCCAGCTCGAGCAGCAGCTTAGAGACGAGCGGCGCGAGTACCGTGCAAAACATCGAAAGTTCAAGGACGAAATGGACCTTCGTGGGGAGGGAATCAGCAAGGCTCTCCGGTTGATTTCGGAAGCGCGAGAGGAAGGGTTGATCCCGCCGGACTTCAACGAGTCCTTGGACAACCTCGAGGCGGCGGTGGCGGTTCTCGGGCGCACCCTCGAGTGGACGCCGAATGAAATCACCTTCACGGGCCGGGGCAACGCCGCCAGACTCCGCGAGGAGTTTGCGGAGCTGAAAGATTTGGAGGAACACACTGCCACCGAAATCGAGATGGCGGAGCTGGACATCAGCTTCTTGGGAGAATACGCCCAAACTGCGACCGACCACATGTCGCGCCTTCAAACGATCGGCCTGTACCCTGAAGACTACGAAACGGATCGGTGTCCGGTTTGCAACAGCGCCCTCGAGCATCAGATCCCTAGCGCGGCGCAGCTTCGCGGGGCGCTGATAGGGCTGAACGACAGCTTGCGCGGTGCACAGCGCGATCGCCCCCAGTTGCAGAACTACATCGTCGAGAGGCGTAAAGCGCTGGACGCGACTAGGAAGCGCATGACGGAAATCCGCGCGGGGTACGAGGGCATCATCCAATCGCAGCGTTTGGCCACCCAATTGCGTGACGAAAGCCTCCGCAAAAGCCGGGTCGTGGGGAGGATTAGCCTGTGGCTCGAGAGCACCGACTTCACGAGCGACCTCGACGCGCTGCAACGAGACCTGAGGGAACGTCATAGCCGGATCGAAGCGCTTGAGGCAAAGCTCGATCCCGACGCGAAGCAGGAGCGTCTCGGGGCGCTCCTCGGGCGCATCAGCATGAAGATGTCAGAGTGGGCGCGCGCCCTGAACCTCGAACACACGGAGGAAGGGAGCAACATCCGCCTTGACCTCTCGAAAGGCACAATCGTGGTGGACAAGGGCGCGAGGTCCATCGAGCTGGCCCAAATCGGTTCGGGCCAGAACTGGCTCGGGTATCACCTGATCGTTCATCTGGCTCTGCATCAGTACCTGGCCGAGAACGACCGACCGGTACCTCACTTTCTTTTCCTGGACCAGCCGACGCAGGTGTACTTCCCGAAGGAGGAGGAGACGCGCCTACAGATCAAGGAAACCGGCGCAATCTCCACGCTGAAAGACGACGACCGGGAAGCCGTGCGGCGCATCTTCGGCTTCGTTTTCGACGAGGTCGAGCGCATGGGCGGGAAGTTTCAAGTCATAATTTCGGACCACGCCAACCTTCGGGACGATCCGCGATTCCAGGACGCAATCCGCGAGGAGTGGCGTGAGGACGATGCCCTCATCCCTCAAAGTTGGACGCGAGTACAGCCATCCGTGTAGGGGTCACGCCAGACAGGAGTTGAAAAGTGGCGGGTCGTTTCTAACGTCGGCACGGAGCATGGCTCGATTTTGATCGGTCAGTCCCTACGGCGCGACCAGTTTTCACTTTAGGTTCGCGAACTCGCTTTTCAATTGCTCTAATAGCGTAGCTCAAACTTCTTTGTTGTTGCCGATTCGAAATCTTCCTTGACGTTCGTATCTCTTTGCGGACCACTGTTCCAACGCGTGACCGACGGGTCCGAGCGACCATCGGTCGGATAGATCACACCCCCACCCCTCGTACATGCGAATCGTGCGGAGCGCTCGGTGCCACCACAGCTCGTCGTTCCAGAGTGGAAGCTCAACCAGATCGCCGTCTCGGAGCACCGGTCGGCCTTGCTCAATCCACAGGCTGTCCCAGCGGTCGGGTTTGAGGCTCACTCGCAGCGCGTACACGATGCCATCCTCGAGCACCGGGGGCACGGGCTTGAGTTCGTTGGCTCGAGAAACGTGTGCGACTCGCTTCGGTGGCGTTGGCTCTTCGACTTTCGCGGTCGGGGACACGCGTTGCGTCGGTGCGTGCGAAACGGCTGGTGTCGCAGTACTGACGCCAAGCACCCGCTTGCGGACGCCTAAACTCGGCTCAAACCGGTTCAACTCCTCGAGGGCGCGAACCCGCCCCACCCGATCCTCGCGCCTTGCCCAGTACCGCGAGGCGGCACCGTAGTACGCCTTGAACAGCGCTTTGCCCTCAGCGAGGCGCAGTGGCTCGTAGTGCCGCGCGTCGTTTAAAGCCTGCCACGGCGCGAGCGCCCACTGCCGGTGATAGGGCTGCACCAAGATCGGCCCGCCCCACGACCCTTCGCTGGCGTAGGCGAGCAATTCAGGCCCGACCCGTGCCCAGTGCTCACCCAAGCCCATCGCGTTCAGCCGCGAGCGCAACTGTTCCGTCGTCACGGCGCGGCCTGGCACGAGCGATCTGGTGAGAATCCGGCGCACGAACCACCGGGCGACCGCCGATGACGGTCGGCCACCCAGGGGTTCTGGGCGGTACATCTCGCGGTCACCAAAAGGACTGAACACCGCCGATGTTTCAACGACGGAAAACGTGACTTGATCGGCATGGGCCAGATCGAAGTCGAAACCGTTCAGCCACTGCCACACGCGGCTCACGCGTACCGACTCGACTTCGGCCCGCAAAAGGCTCACCGTTGCGGCCTCAAAGTATCGACCGATCCGGATCAGGCCCGTGGCTTTGAGCCGCTCGCTCCGGCCTTCGAGATCGAACGCGGCGTGCGACGGTCGGCCCTCGCGCCGACCGCGCTCAAGCGTCGGATTGCGTGGCATCGAAGGTCCCGAGGTTCTGCTCGATCTTCTGGTAGCGAGGCTCGAACAGCATCACGAAGTTACCCCGGTCATAGAGCCACTCGTAGAACCCCATCCAGGGCGCGGCGTGCTGCTCAACTTTCGATTTCTCGAAGACCCACACGACTTCCACCTCCACCGCCTCGTAGGCGAGTGTGCGCGTCTCGAGTTCCTGCAAGCTGATCTCGGCGAGCTGGCACTCGACGGCGATCCGCTCCCCGGTCGGCAAGGTCGCCATCACGTCGGCGATGCGCCCGGCCTCGCGCACGATGACCTCGAATTCAACTTTCGCGTGCGGATAAAGCTGGTGTATCGCCCGATAGCAGGCGCGTTTCAAGGCGCGGTGCTTTTCGCTCTCGGGTTCGCTCCAGGCGTCCCACGCGCACGGAGCACCGGGCGCGTGGGCGAAGTGCCAGGCTCTGATCGAACCGAGGTGCGGTGTTACGTCACCGTCGCACAATCGGCAGGCAAAGCGGTGGGTGGGGTCTTGGAGCTTGCGGCGCTGCTCATCGGTGCGATGCAGATTGCCGAGGGACACGACCTGTTCTGCTTCCTCCGGATTCTCCTTTGAGCGACGTAAGGCGGTGAACACGCCATTCATTGAAGCAGGGAACAACGACGGTGGCGGTGCAAATCCGGCATCCATACCTGGATGTTCCGCGCGATTTCCAACACTTTGCACGGGACGCCAGCTCGAGCCTGCCCGTTGAGGACGGCATCACTCAACCCATGATGTGCTCTAGACCGCGATGGCTCGAGTACGACGAAGAGGCCGCACACCTCTCAAAACGAATCGAGCGCGAGGTTCGGTCTCGAACCTCGCGCTCTCAGCCTTCTTGGGTGACTTTACCGCGCCATCGATGCGAGAGCCACAAACACCTCGAGCGTGTTCCACACCGTTCACAGATCCTTCTCTTTCACCTCGAAGGTAATCTATTTGGGCCATGTCCGGAAATGAGTACGCCGCGAACACCAACAACGCTTTCTTGCTGAACGAGACGGCCAGTCTGGCGCAGGCCCTGCTGGATGGGTTCAAGCCCTCCGAGGTGCGTCGCAAAGCCGTTGAGGAGGGTCTGATCGAGCACCGATCGGCCTTGAGCCGGACGACTTTCGCCCGCGAGATCCTGAACCGGCTGGAGAGCCTGGAGCCCGAGATCCTCGGGTTCCTGACGGGTGTGACCGAACTGCGCCGCGTGACGAACCTGTACACCTTCATGCGCCACCAGCGCCTGCTGCGCGAGTTCGCCCTCGAGGTGCTGCGCGACAAGCAGCGCCGCTTCGATCACACATTGCGCCAGACGGACGTGAGCGCATTTTTCTCGGCGAAGCTCGAGGACAGCCCGGCGATCTCGTCGTGGACCGACGGGACGCTCCGCAAGGCCCGGACGAACATGATCCAGGTGCTGACCGACGCGCAGGTGATCGTGGCGATTCCGCAGACGCAGAACTTCGAGATTCTTCCCGTGCGCTGCCCGACGCCGCTGCGTGAGTTCCTCGTTCGGGCGGGTCGGCTCGAGGAACTCGCCTGGTTCGACTGAGCCATCGCTCACAGCGCGCCGATGGCTTTGAAGACGGCGTCGACCGGGTCGGAGTAGAACGACGTCTGGAACTTGGAAAAGAGTTCCGGCGGGACGCTCGGCAGGTCGATGGCGCTCGACATCGGCAGCAGCACGCGTTTCGCTCCGGCGTCGAACGCCACTTGGAGGCCGTTCGCCAGGTTGGTGACGGGCGCGATCGTCCCGCCGAGCGTCATGTCGCCGAGGATCGCGAGTTGCGCCTGCACGGGCCGATCCAACATCCCCGAACACAGGGCTACGAACAGCGCCAGCGCCGCTTGGTCGGGCGCGCCCGCGCCCTGAAGATCCACCAGGCTGAGCAGCACGTCGGAGCCCTCCGGGTGGATGCTGGCGCTGACCCGGTGCGCGTTGGCCTTGAAGTAGTTGTGGGCGACGTTGATGCTGTCGCGCATCTCGCCGCTGTTGGCGAGCCCGGCGCGGATCAGCCGACCGCCGCCCTGGATGACCTGCAACTCGAGCTTGTACGCGCCGATCAGGTCGGTGTCGCCCCGGCTGATGGCGTAGGCGTGGCCGGGAGGTAGTGGCGCGTCGCCGATCAGCCCGCCGCCGCCCTGCTCGGGCAGGCTGACGAAGTGCTCCTCCATCGATTCGAGGTCGATGTACGAGAAATGCACGTCGTAGAACTCCATGCCGCCGAGCTTCTTGAGCTGCTCCTTGACGCGGCGGCGCACCCGAAGGGCGTAGACGAGCGCGTCTCGCACGTCGTCCTTGGTGTAGCTGGCGTCCGGGAAGAGCAGTTTCAAGAGCCCGGAGGTCGTCTTGCGCACGGCGGTCACGTCGCGCTGCTTGAGGTTGTTGCCGAGCCGGAAGTGCTTGTCGATCGCGTCGGCGAAGCTGCGCTTGCGCATCTCGCGCAACCACTCGGCCAGGTAATCGACGATGAAGCCGTACCGCACGGTGAAGTTCGAGGGGCTGAACTTCGGGATCTCCCAGCCGGGGATGTAGGCGTGGACGCGATCCAGAAAGGCCGTGTCGATCATCGCGTCCGGGAAGGGCGCGAACAGGTGCGAGGTCTTGACCATCTGCTCGACGCTCTGGTCGATGTTGCCGACGAAGACCATGCTGGCCGAGCCCGTGATCTCGACCTTGCCGCGCGCGAAGGACCCGGAGTTCATGTAGTCCTTCATGATCTGCACGCCGTCCTTGTCCTTGAAGTTGATGCCCGCCACCTCGTCGAAGGCGACCACGTCCCAGAGCCCCACCAGCCCGACCTGGCGGCTGGCCATGTTGTAAAAGAGGTTGGCTACGGTCGTCTGACCGCCCGAGAGCAGAATCGAGTTCGGGCTGACCTCCTTGTAGAGGTGCGACTTGCCGGTCGAGCGCGGCCCGAGTTCGACCGCGTTGAAGTTGTTCTCGCAGAGCGCGACCATCCGGGCCAGCAGGTGCCACTTGGCGCCCTCGTCGAGCGTGGTCGGCTCCAAACCGCAGGAGCGCAGCAACACGTCGATCCACTCCTCGCGCGTGAACTGCGGGCGGCCCGCGAAGAGTTCATCCATGTCGACCGAGGGCATCTGGATCGGTTTGAGGCTGGTCAGGATGAACGGGCTCGGGTCGGCCCCGGCGGCGTACTCGAGTTGCAGGATGCACCAGATGCCCCCGGCCAGGAGCTTCTCGAAATCGCGCACGGTCTGCGGGTCGACGACCACGCGGCGCACGCCGAGGCTCATTAACTCCGCTTCGTAAAGATCGTCGCGCTCATTGAGGCGCACAGTCACGCGGTCAATGACCGTGTACCGTCCACGCTCACGGATCTTCGACTTGACCTTTTCAGCCTCGTCAGGCCGAACATAGTTCTCCGCAAGGATGCGCTTAACGGTGGCCACACCTTCCTCTATCACGGCCTCGTCGTCGGTCGCGCAATACGTGCCGAGCAGATACTCGAGCACGTAAATAGGCACGTTCGCTCCCTCTTTGATGCGGGTGGTCAGGTCCTTACGAACGACCTTACCGGGGTATACAGCATTGAGTTTCTGGTCGAGGTCAGCAGTCATTTACAGGCTCCAGACTAGAAATCCCCGAAATCATCGGTGATGGCGAGGTTGATCGTCCACGTTTCACGTGCGAGTTCCGCGCCATCCTCAACGTCACGCACGATTAGGGTGGCGCTCGATCCCGATTTCGGATTGCCAACTATGGCAAGGCGCACCGCAACGTTGCGCTCGGTTGGATAGGGTGAAGTGTTCGAGAGTTCAGCGCGACGCTCGTCGGAGATAGGCTTACCGCTAGCGTCGAGCAGTACCACCATTACTGATCGCGCCCGTAGGCGACCTGCAACCGCTTCCGTCTGTACCAAGTTGATGGTGAAGCGCGTGTTCGTGACCCGCCGTGCGGTTCCCGTGATCTGAACACCAACTTTGCGGGATACCCCCTCCTGCGCCTTCGGCCCCTCGCGGTCGCGGTAGGTCAGCACGGGCACGCAGACCTCCTGAAGGCTCGCGCCGCCGTGGACGTACTGCTTGCCGCCCGAGGCTTTGAACCGCAGCGACCCGCGCGGTACGAGGACGCTCAGGCTCGGGTCGCTCGACCAGGGCGGCGCGAACTGCAACGCGCCTTCTCGAGGCTCGAGCTTCGCGCCCAGCACGTGGCGCTGGCTGGCGTCGAGCACGCGCACGCCGTAGGCTTCGTCGGCCTTCGGCTGCTCGAGCTTGTCGGCCTCCTCGAGCTCCTGGCGCTGGTAGAGGAATCCGTGATCGCTGGTGACGATCACGTTCGTGGCGTTGAGGCTGTTGACGAGCTTCTTGAGAACCTTGACGAGTTCGTCCACGGCCCGCGCGCACGCGGCCATCACGTCGCGTTCGCTCGCGGCCTTGTCGCCGATGGTGTCGATCTCGTTGTGGTAGATGTACGCCAGGCGGTGCGGCGCGACGTGCTCTCGGCCCTCGAGCGTGTTCCAGGCGAGCACCCGGTCGGCGGCGAAGGTCGCGGCGCTGACGCCCGAGAACGCGCTCAGGACGGCGGCTCGGGCCTCAGAGGTGTTCGTCGGCATTCCGCCGCGCAGCACGCGATCGCCCGAGATCTCGATGCTGGAGGCCACGGGTGCGGGCAGCAGGGCGGCCATGCCGAACTTCGTGACGCTCGGCAGGGTGCTCAGGATCGGTTCGAGGTTGACCTCGCCGCGAAGCTCGAGCATCAACCGTTCCCGCAGGGCCACAGCCACCTCGAACCGCAGCGCGTCCGAGACGACCACGAAGACCCGCGCGCGGTC
>CAXTKV010000049.1:0-26541 GCA_964244895.1 uncultured Deinococcales bacterium | reverse complement strand
GCGGTAATGCGCGGCGGCGGAATACGGCAGCGTCGCGACCCGAGCGGCCATCGCCACGGACGCGCCGGAGCGCCCCGCGAACGCCTACGGCAGCGCAAAGCTCGCTGCCACACGGCGGGTGGTTCAGGCCAGGTCGCTCGGCGCGCAGGCGGTCGTTCTGCGCCTGTTCAACCCGCTCGGGCCTGACTTGCCGGACTCGAGCCTGCCCGGACGGGCCGTGGCTCGCCTGCGGGCTGCGCTCGAGCGCCGTGAGGACAGCATTCGGTTCGGTTCGCTGGAATCCAGCCGCGATTTCGTGGACATCCGGGACGCGGTCGATGCCCTGATCGGGGCGGCCACGCTCGAGACGCTGCCGCCACCGATCCTGAACCTCGGCAGCGGCGCGGCGACGCTGACGCGCGATCTGGTCAGGATGCTCGCAGAGATCGCGGGTTTCGACGGTCGGATTCTCGAGGATGGTGCTGGATCACCCAGAGCCGGACAGATCGACTGGCAAGCTGCGGACGTGTCGCTGACGGTCTCGAGCCTGGGTTGGGCACCGCGTCACGCCTTGCGCGAATCGCTCGAATGGATCTGGCGCGCCGCAGGCTGACGACCGAGAACACCGTCTGGGACACTGTTTCTGATTTACGTCCAGGGCGGCGTCGCTGAATCCAAAGAAAAACCCGCGCTGGATAGCGCGGGCTCGGGTATCAGACCCGAAATTAGAGCACGCGCCGCGCGCCGACGTAACGGGCGGCGTAGTATTTTTCGCTCAGGCTCGAGGCGATCACGCCCGTGCCCGGCGTGGACGCGTGAACGATGGTGTTGTTGCCGACGTAAATCGCGACGTGCGAGATGCCCGCGCCGCGCGTGGCGAAGAACACCAGGTCACCGGGTTGCAGATTGCCGCGAGAAACGAAGGTGCCCATCTGCGCCTGTAGGCGGCTCGAGTGGGGCAACTTGACGCCGAATTGCGCCATCACGTGCATCACGAAACCGCTGCAATCGAAGGCGCGCGGGCCCGCCGCGCCCCAGACGTAAGGCGAACCGACGTACCTGTAGGCGGCGCGCGTGACGTTCGCGTTGGACAACGCGCGGGTGATGCTGCGCGCGGTCGGGGCTGTCGCCGTCGGGGCTGTCGCTGTCGGGGTTGGCTTGGCTGCGGTCGTGGCGACGGTCGCGGGTTTGGCGTCGTCGGGAAGCTCGAGCTTCTGACCGGGCTTGAGGTTCATGCCGTTCAAACCGGGGTTGAGCATCAGCACGCGCGCCATCGTGACGCTGTTGGCCTGCGCGATGCCGTAGAGGGTATCGCCGGACTGAACCGTATACGATTTGGCCGAGGCCATAGAGCCCAGCGCGAATGAGGTCAGTGTGGCGACAATGACAAGTGCGAGGCTCCTACGCATGCGGGTCAGTATGCTGAGCCGAATGGCCTAGGTCAAGCGAAAAAGTCCACACCAGAAAGTGTGAAGGTCTGATGTGTTGCGTCTGAGTCGGACGAAATCCGATCCAGTTGAACTTGAGTCCATACACGAAAATATCAAGATCCGGTGAAGACACGAATCTCATATGGCCGATATTTTCTGACTGAAGAACGGCTCGATGAGAAGTTATCGCTGCCCCTGAGTTTTTTGTGAGGGGTAGATCACATTACGCGCTGCCTGAATTGGAGCCTGAATCGGGTTCCGAGCCTCGCAGACGAGTTGAATCGATCCTGAGATCCATGAGAGGCGGTTCTTGGATTGCTTTCGATCCCGAGAAAAACGACAGTGCCAACCTCTAATCGAGATCGCTGTACACGCGTAAATCGGTATCCTCGGGCTGGTGTCGAAACCAGCCTCGCACCCGAGCATCATGGTTCACGGGTCGGGGTTGGCCGCTTTCACGCGCCGCGCTCGAGAATTCCGGCGCGCCGCAAACGCGACCAAACCTCGAGTCGGTTCGCGTCCGAACGCACCTGAACGTGGCGCAACCCCAAACCGCGCGTCAAGGCCGCAAAAGACTCCAGGTGGCGCGCCAAGCGCGAAAGGTATGCGCGCCGCGCCGCGTCGTCGACCTCGCGTTCCAGGCCGTCCTCGGCGTCGCGCACGCGCCACGCGCCGCTGGGCGGCTCGAGGTCATCCGCCGACAAGACCTGAACCACCGACACGTCGAAACGGCGCGCGACCAGACTCGAGAGCCCGACCCGAACGGCACTCAGAGGTTCCAGACCGTCCGTGACCAGCACCACCAGGCCCGGACGCTCCAACGCCAACCGCCCCAATCCCGCCGCCAGGCCGTTTAGATCGCGCTCGAGCCAGGTGTCGGCCCGAGCGAAGGTGCGCAAGAAGCGCAGCGTCTCGAGGCTGAAATCGTGTTTTTCCTGCATCGAAAGCGAACGATCCAGCGCCCCGTAAACGCGGCTGGAACGTTCCGCGTGGTACTGGCGCGTGAACAAGCGTCCCGTGCGCGCGTAGACGTTCCAGTCGACGTGCCGGGGTTCATCGCCTGGTTCGTAAGCCCGGTAATCCATGAATTCGCCGCCCGACCCCACCAGGTTCGAGCGCCGATCCCCACCCTGCAAAGCGGTCGCTCGAGAAGCCAAGCGGTAACCGCGCAGGCTCACGCGGAAACACCGTCCAGAACGGCATCTCTGCGCTCACGAAGAACGCCGTCCCAGACGGTCTTCCCGAGATTGGCGATGTGAAAGAGCTCGATCATCCGGCGCGCAGCAGCGACAGCCCGAGGATTCGGAAACCCACCCCGATCACACCCCAGGCGAACACGAACACGGCGAAGACCTTGAAGATCCGCTGCTGGTCGCCCTGAAAAAAACGCCTGTCCAGCAAAAAACTGATCGCCGCCGAGATCAACGCCGCCAGAATCACGCCTTGACCCCCTCCAGCACGGATTTCAGCACGTTGGAAGGCGTGATCCCCTCGAGTTCCGCCTCGAAGCCCAGGATCAATCGGTGGTTGGCGGCCAGCGGCGCGGCCCGCACGACATCTTCTCTGGACACGAACGGGCGGGCGTCCATCAACGCGAACGCCCGCGCCATGCCTAAGAGCGCCTGCGCCCCGCGCGGAGAAATCCCGTAGCGCACGGCCTTGTGCTGGTGGGTGGCCTCGGTCAGGGCCACGATCGTCTCGAGCATCGGTTGCGAGACGGGCACGTCTCGGACGATGCCGCGCAACTCGAGCAACTCGCCCGGATCGAGCGCCAACGGCGACGGCGAAACCTGACCCGCCTCGAGCACTTTTTTCAGCGTTTCCGGCGATGGGCGTTTGAATTCGATCCGCGCCAGGAACCGATCCAGCTGCGCCTCGGGCAGGGGATAGGTGCCCTCCATCTCGAGGGGGTTCTGCGTGGCCAGCACCATGAACGGTTGCGGCAACTCGCGCCGTTCGCCCGCCGTCGTGACTGCCCCTTCCTGCATGGCTTCCAAAAGCGCCGATTGCGTTTTGGGCGTGGCGCGGTTGATCTCGTCGGCCAGCAGCAACTGCGTGAAGAGCGGCCCCTGTTGGAAACGGTACGTCAGGCTGCCGCCCGAAGACTCGATCACCTGCGTGCCCGTCACGTCTGCGGGCATCAGATCCGGCGTGAACTGAATGCGTCGGTATTCCAGGTTGGCGGCCTTGGCAAAATTCTGCGCCAGCCAGGTTTTGCCCAAGCCCGGCACGCCTTCCAGAAGCGCGTGACCGCCCGCCAGCGCCACCGCGATCAGGGATTCGATCACGTCCTCCTGGCCGATCAACGACCTCGAGAGCGCACTCTTGAGGCGCTGCGAAGCGCCGTGAACCCTGTCCACACCGTCCATGCGACCGAGCCTAACACCCACGGTGCGGGACGTGCATGGCAAAAGATTGACGGGAAACGAAGCCGTGAGCCGCAAGCCTCGAGCCCAGAACCCAGGGCCTCGAGCGAGAACTATTGTACGCAGGGCGCGAATCTCGAGCGATCTTTTTAGAACACCGTCCAGGACGCGTTTTTGTGAGCCCTCGAGGCTGCGTCCAGCACGGTCTTCTCGAAATGACTTTCCTTGCGGTTCGAGGCTTGCGGCCTGCAACTTGCGGCTTGCGGCTTGCAGCCTGCCACCCCACTTAAGCCGGTCTAAATCCTGACCGATCAGAATCATGAAGAACGTGGGTTTCTCGGGGCGCAACCCGAACGCTTGGAATGAGCGTCCCCCATCACTTTATTTCTGATGGGGCCGTGCGGTAGGCTCAGGGCGACCACAAAAATCAGCGCAGCTCCGTGAGGTCAGTGTCTCGTGAACGCTTTCAATCCCAGCACCGCATGGTCGCCCGAGCGCGAAGGACAGCCCCGTCCGGTCAGGACGCGTTTTCGGGTACTGGTGCTCGAGTCTCCCGATGCTGATGATGCCCTCAACTCGGGTCTGAACACGGGCGGTTATGAGATCGACCGCGTGACGAAGCTGCCCGATGCGGAACAGCACCTGGCGCGCACCAGTTATGACCTGATCATCCTCGAGATCGCGCTGCCCGAATACCCGCAGGCCGGAATCGGTTTGTTGCAGCAACTGCGCGTCAGTCACGCGCACACGCCAGTCGTGCTGATCGGACGGTCGGCCTTGCTGCGCGATCGGGTGGCGGCGCTCGACGCGGGCAGCGACGATTACCTGGTTCGTCCGCTCGTGCCCGAGGAAGTGCGGGTGCGGGTGCGCGCCGTGTTGCGCCGCGCCAACCCGCGCCTGGCGTACAACATCGCGCAAAGTGACGTTCACCTGGATTGGGCGGCCCGCACCGCGCGCGTCAGCGACCGCCTGGTGCCGCTCAGCCCGCACGAGTTCGATCTGCTCGAGGTGCTGGCCTCGAAACCCGGTCAGGTGCTCTCGAGTCGGGAACTCTCGAGGGCTGAGGGGGGCAGGGTTTCGGCCTTCGTGACCAGCATCCGCCGCAAGCTCGGATCGCACGTGATCGAGACGGTTCGCGGTCGCGGGTATCGGCTCAGCCTGATCTGAGACATAGCCCGCGCTATCTCGAGAAATGCCGTTCAGAACGGTATTTCTCGAATGAATTTCTGAGGGTGCATTCTGTCAGGCTCGCCTCGCTTTTTCTCTGATACCGCTCGAGCTTTTCCGTCTTCTCGAGGGTGCGACTTCTGGCTGTGAATACCCGAGGCTTGCCTCGGGAATCTTTTACTCAGCTTCTTTGGGTCAACAAAGATCCTCCTGGACGCATGAGATGACGCTTCGGTGCATTTTTTGCCGTCTGGCACGGTTTGAAAAACCGTGCCACCTTCATGAAAGCGAGGCTCGAGCGTGCATTTTGGTGCGTCCTCGCGCGGTGGCGCGCGAGAAGCGGTTCTCCGAGCGCAATTCGGGGTGCGTTTCACGCTTTCCAGACCTCGAGCGATTCCTCACCGACGGAAAACGCCAAGATTTACCCAACCGAATTCTTCGGGACTGGTAGGCTCGAACCGGACGAGCTTCAACCTCGAAACCGACTGACCGATCCGACTGAAACGATGCCGACCGAAACGCGACCACCACTGGGTTCCACCGACCGTTACCGCCTGATCGCAGAGGCCAGCCTGGCGGTCGCGCTCGATGCCGCATCGCCGGAGCCGGTTTCGCCGGGGATCGTGCTGGAACGGCTGGCGGGCGTGCTGGTTCCTGAATTCGCGGATCGCTGCGCGATTCACCTGATTGACGACGATGGAGCGGCCAGGCTGGTCGTGCTGCGCGATGCGCAAGACGCATCATTGATGCCGCTCGAGGCCGCGCTGAGCCTCAACCCCGACCAGTCCGCGACGATCGTTGGACATCCCGAAGAACTGATCGCGGGCGCTGGTCTGGAACGCTGGCTGATGCTCGAGACGCCCAGCGCCAAGTCTGGCCAGATCGTCCCGATGCGGATCGCCGGACAGACGCTCGGCCTGATCGCGCTCGGCGGTTCGCGGGCCGACTTGGAGACCCTGCAACCGATCGCACAATTCGCGGCGTTGGCGGTCGAGGGTTCTCAGTTGCAGCTCGCGCAGGAACGCTCCAGGCGCGCCCTGGCCCGCGCGGGCGAGAGCGCGGCGCGATTGCGCAGCGTCGCCAACGCCCTGCTGGAATCCACCAGTTCGGAAACGCTGGCGCAGGTCGTGATCGACCAGGGATTCTCGGGATTGGGCGCGTCGTTCGGCACGGTGACGCTGCTGGAAAAAGAGCAGATGCGGGTGCTGTGGGCCAACGGCCAGCCCGAACTGACGGACGGTTTGCCGCTGGCGCTGCGCGACGTGCTGCTCGAGGCGGCCCACGGCGAGGCGATCTGGCTGGAATCGCGCGAGCAGTGGGTCAGTCTGTTCCCGCGCTCGCAGCAGGCGCGCAACTTGCCCGCCGCCCTGGTGGCGATTCCCATGCGTCTGGGGCGGCGCGCGGTCGGCGTGCTGACCTTCGGTTGGTTGCAGTCCAGGCGCTTTCCCGCCGAAGCGCGGCATTTCCTGACCGAACTGGCGCGGCAGTGCGCGGGGGCGCTCGAACGCACGGAACTGATCCTGAGCCTGGAGACGGAGCGCGCGAATCTCGAGGCCGTGCTCCAACAGATGCCTTCGGCGGTCGTGATCGCGGACGCGCCGTCCGGCAGGTTGATCCTGGCCAACCGTCAGGTCGAGGAAATCTGGCGGCAGCCGTTCAACCAGAGCATTTCGTCGCAGACCGAAGAAATCTGGACGCACTGGTTGGGCTTTCAGACCGGTGCGGTCAACGGCAGCCTGACGGGCACGACCCTGACGGACGGTGGCCCACTGGAAACGCACCGCTGGCCGCTTGCTCGTGCCATCCGGGACGGTGAGACCGTCATCGGCGAGGAGATCGAGATTCTGCGCGGTGACGGTTCGTGGGGCGCGATCAGCGCCAACGCCGCGCCGATCACCAACGCGGTCGGGCAGGTGATCGCGGGCGTGATGGCCTTCTCGGATGTGACGGAGCGCCGCCGCGCCGAACTGCAATTGCGCGAACTCAACCTGACCCTGGAAAAACGCGTCGAGGAGCGCACGCACGAGCTCGAGCTTCGGCATTCGGAGATGGAATCTTTCGTCTATACCGCCAGTCACGACTTGCGTTCGCCGCTCTTGGCGATCCAGAGCCTGACGTACCTGATGGACACCGCCATCACCAACGACGACGACGCCAAGGTGCGCGAGCTGCTGGTGCGCATCAACCGCCGGATTGAAAAAATGGGGCGCTTGCTCGAGGATCTCTTGACGCTCTCGAAGGTCGGTATCGCCCAAGAGGAATTCGAGACTTTCGACCTGGGCGAGACCGTGCTGAGCGTGCTGTCCGACCTGGAACCGCAGATGACCGCCGCGCGCATGAAGGTCGACATGCCCAAAACCTGGCCGAGCGTGACCTACACGAAATCTCAGGCGTACCAGTTGCTCTTGAATTTGATCGGTAATGCCCTCAAATACGCCGGGCGGCCCGGATTGCCGCCGCGTGTGGAGCTTTCCTGGGCGCTGGCGGCGGGCGAGGAGCACATCATCTTGCGCGTCAAGGACAACGGCCCCGGCATCCCGCTCGAGAGCCGCGAGCGCGTGTTCGGCTTGTTCCACAAGCTCGATGCCAATTCCAACGGCACGGGCGTGGGTCTTTCCATCGTCAAGCGCATCACGGAACGCCACGGTGGGCGCGTCTGGATCGAGGGGCCGCCGCCCGTGCCGTTGACCTCCACGCCGGGCGCGCCCGGCTCGAGCCTGCGCCTGCCGAACATCTGGGGTCTGGGCGGCGCGACCTTCGCCGTGACCTTGCCGACATCGCAAGCCTGAATTGAACCGAAATTCCATTCTCGGGCGCGTCCCCGAGAACCTCTGGTGTGTCACCGAGAACATCGTCCAGCACGCTATATTTCCTTCACTCAGGAACGCCGTCTGGGACGGTGCTCTCTTTATGCCACCGAACCGATCTGGTCGAGGCGGGAATCTCGAGCGGAAACTCATCTTGGGATTGGTATAACCCGAACATCAGCGCTCAGACGGCTCGCAGAGCCAAGACTCGCGCACCCGGAAGCGTGATTGTTCTGTCAGAACCTGCGTGGCAGACTGCACACGATATGAACCGGGGAACAGAAGACAGACACGTGAAACAGGTGAAACCATGCGCCTCTTGGTGATTGAAGACGACCCAGACATCCGCGAGATGCTGACCACATCCCTCAAGGCCGCCACTTACGCCGTCGATGAGGCGGGCAGCGCCAGCGAAGCCGAAGGGCTGGCGACCGTCTACCCATACGACGGGCTGGTCGTGGACATCGGCCTTCCCGAAGGTCAGGACGCGGGCTTGAAGCTCGTGCGCCGATTGCGCAGCGACGGCCTGAAGACGCCCGTGCTGTTCCTGTCCGCCCGCGCCGAACTGAACGACCGTCTGGCCGGATTCGATGTCGGCGGCGACGATTACCTGGTCAAGCCCTACAGCGTGGACGAGGTTCAGGCTCGATTGCGCGCCATGCTGCGCCGCGCCAAACCCGCCCAGAGCAACCTGCTCGAGCGCTTCGACCTGAAAGTGGACTGGAACGCGCGAGCCGTCACGGTGGATGGCAAACCCACGCACCTGACCGCCAAGGAGTACGCGATTCTGGAACTGCTGGCCGGGCATCCGGGCCGCATCTTTGAGCGCGACGAGATCATCCAGCACGTCTGGGATGCCAGCTTCGGCGGTGACACGAACGTGGTGGACGTGTACGTCTGGAATTTGCGCAAGAAACTCGGCGCGTGGACGGTCGAGACGGTGCGGGGCATCGGCTATAGGTTCCCGGCGTAAACCTCAGAAGTCAGCATCGAACGATCCTCTCGGGCACGGGCTCGGGAGGATTTTTTGTGAGGTCGGAAAGACCGTCTGGGACGGTCATTCCCGATTCCAAAGAACGCTGTCCTGGACAGTGTTCTTGTGCCGGGACGCGCTCATTTTATCGAGTTCGAGGGCGCAAATTGAAAGTGCCGCAGGATTAATGATCGTCGTGCGGACAGAGAATCTTCGGGCGTCCCGGAAGGCGTTCGCGTCGGTGCGCTTCGCGTTTCGCACGCTCGAGAAGGTTGTTGATCTCGAGACACCGTCTGGAACGGCATTCCTTGACGATGTGCGGGTCGGTGCCGTCGCTCGAGACTCGGGAACACGGCGCGATCCCATCCCATCGCGCCGACGGGAGCTGCGTCAGTCGGCGCACTCAAACGATCTTCAGAGCATCAACTCCATGAAGCTCAGATCCAGCCAGCGTCCAAACTTGAAGCCGACTTCCCGGAAGTGGGCGACTTTCTCGAACCCGAAGTGCGCGTGCAGGCGTGCGCTGACTTCGTTGGTGGCGTCTATCCCGGCGATCATGGCGTGCATGTTCTGGGCTCTGGCCGCCTCAATCAGGGGTGGAATCAAAAGCTTGCCGATGCCCTGGCCGCGCCGACCGGGATGAACGTAGACCGAGTTCTCGACGGTATGAAGGTACGCGGGCCAGGCGCGGAATGCCCCGTAAGCGCTGAATCCGACCACCTGCCCCGCATCGTCGGCCACGAACACCGGCCAGCCATCGCGGGCTTTGGCCTCGAGCCATTCGAGGCGGTTCTCCAAGATCACCGGGTCGTAGCTGTAGACGGCGGTCGTGTTCAGAATCGCGTCGTTGTAGATCTCGAGGATCGCCGCCGCGTCTTGGGGTGTGGCCGGTCGGAGGCGCATCAGGCGTCCCTGAGCAACTTGTACATGTAGACGGTCGCGTGCAGCGTGCCGTCCGCGCTCATGGCGTATTCGGGAATGGTTCCGGCGCGGATGTAGCCGAGGCTGGCGTACAGGCGCTCGCTGGGTTCGCCCTGGCGCGTGTCGAGCACCAGCGTGGTGCGGCTGGCGCGCCCGGCCTCGAGTTCGATGGCGCGCATCAGTTGCGCACCGATCCCCCGGTTTCGCCGGGAGGGGTGAACCATGACCTTCATGACTTCCGCGCGGTGCCGTCCGTTCGACCGGTCGCACAGCTCGAGTTGCACGGTGCCGACGATCTCGTGACCGTCCTCGGCTACCAGCAGCACCCGAAATGGTTCCTCGAGCGCCCGAGCCACACCCTGCCAGTAGGCGGTGGCTTCCTGGTTGGATAGGGGCGGCATGAAACCGACCGTGCCGCCGAGGTTGACGACCTCCTGAAGCAGCGTAACGAGTTCAGGCAGGCGCGCGCGCGCCCGGTCTGCATCGAGGCGTTCAATCTTCACCGCGTCCCCCTCGCCCCAATTCGGCTGGTCGGCGTATCGGTTTTCGTGATGCTGAAAGCCACGACTCGACTTTATTCCGTGTGGAACAGGCGTTCAAGCGGGCAATGCGAATTCTTGAGATCGGGTTTCCCTATACTCCGTCTATGGATGTCCGTCAGCTCGTGGTGTTTGAACGCGTGGTGCGCGAGGGCAGTTTCAGCAAGGCGGCCTGGGCGCTCGGCGTGTCGCAACCGACCGTCAGCTCCCGGATTCAGGCGCTCGAACTCGAGGTCGGAGGGGCGCTCTTTCGGCGGGGTCGGAAGATCGGGTTGACGGATCGCGGCGCGAATTTCTTGCCGCACGTCCGACGGATGCTGGCCGCCCTGAACGACGGGCTCGAGGCCGCCAGGTTCGATTCCGGGGCGCTGGGGCGGCTCTCGATCGGGGCGCTCCGGTCGCTGGCGGGTGGCTTGCTGGGTCGGGCGCTGTCGCGCTTTCACGCGATGTCCCCGGAGGTCGAATGTTACGCCCGAGAGGGCGACCACTGGCAACTGGTGGAATTGCTGGCGGATCGCGTGATCGAACTGGCGCTCGTCTGCTGGCCGGTACAGGACCCTTCTCTGGCGGACATGACGCCCGTTTTCAGGCTGCGCGAACCGATGCTGTTGGTCGCGCAGCCGGATCACCCGTTGGCCGGGCTCGGAACCGTTTCGCGCGCGAACCTGCTCGAGCTGGCCGATCCGTTCCTGCTGGTGCGCTGGTGGCAGACGACGCCTCCGGAGATCGCCGGGTTGGTGGCGCGCGCCCGAAGATCGATGGATGTACCGATCGACGCGGGGCGGTATCTGGTCTTATCGGGTCGGGGCGTCGGGTTCTTCCCGAAAATGCTGGTGCAAGCCAACCTGGATCGCGGCGAGCTGATCGAGGTTCGCATCGCAGATGCGCCCGCCGTGTACCGCGATACGGCGCTGGTGCATCTGTCGCGGCGCGACCAGCTTTCCGGTTCCGCCGAGCGGATGATCGAGGTGCTGCTGAACGAGGTCAGGCTTCAGGGAATCGAACACGAGCGCCGCTGAGGTGATGAAATCCCGTCGTGCTCCGGGCGTGTACTCGAGATGGCTTTGCTGGGAAGACCGTCTGGGACGGTGATTTTAAATACTCGAGAACACCGTCCAGGACGGTCTTCTTTGACTGATGCGCGATCGGGACCTCGTGATAGAAGGCGTAAACTGAATCGGTGCAAGGTTTGATCGGACTGGGGATGGGTGCGGTCGGGTTGATCGGCTTGATGGCGATCACGATCACCGGGAACGTTCAGGCGCGGGTGATCTGGAAGGCGTTCGCATCGCTGGGCTTCGTGATCTGCGGACTGGCTCAGGGCATCTCTGGCCGGTACGGAGCGCTGGTGCTGGCCGGACTGGCGTTCGGTTTCGCGGGCGACGTGCTGCTGGGCTTGCGCGGCAAGCGTCCATTCCTGGCGGGCATGATCGCGTTCGCGCTCGGGCACGGGCTGTACGCGGTGGCGTTCGCGTCATTGGGGGCGGCAGAACCGTTTCCCAGGGTGTCGATCGCGCTGGTCGGATTGGTCGCGTGCGGAACGCTGGTGTGGCTGTGGCCGCACCTGGGCCGGATGCGCGTGCCGGTCGCGGTCTACGTCGGCATCATCGGCATCATGCTGGTCGCGGCCACCGGAACCTTGACGCTTTTGAACCCGGCGCGTTGGCTGATCGTGCTCGGTGCGGCGATGTTCGCGGTGTCGGACGTGTTTGTGGCGCGCGAGCGCTTCGTCAGCTCCGGATCGGTCAATCCATTCCTCGGTTTGCCGCTGTACTACGCTGGGCAGTTCCTGATCGCGTTTTCGATCGGTTCGTTCCCGACCGCGGGTTTCTGAACGCCCGACCGCGTTTTCTCGAGATGGATTCGGTGTGATGGACGCCCGATTGGTGATACCGACCTCGAAGCTTCGCCTTCACGAACACGTAGAATCGAGACGTGGCACAGGCTGAAGTGAACTTCTCACCGATCCTCAACGACGCCGACCTCCAGAAGGCTCGCGCCAGAGAACGATTGCGGGTGCTGAACGCGATCATCGGGCTGGTCGTGTCCGTCGCGGTCTTCGTGATCTGGGTGTACGCGGGCGCGGGCGTGGCCCTGCGCGACGCGACGGGCGGCGACGGGACGCTCCTCTCGAGGATCGCTTTTATTGCGGCCTTCAGCCTGATCGTGGCGCTGATCGAATTTCCGCTCGAGGTCTATTTTGGCTACGCGATGGGCAAACGCTTCGGCTTGCTGAAGCAGAACTTCGCGGGCTGGCTGGCGGATCAACTCAAGGAGGCCGCCGTCGGCGGGGCGCTCTCGCTGGGCTTGTTTCTGGGGTTGTACACGATTTTCCGGATCTTTCCGAGCCTGTGGTTCCCGGTCGCGCTGGGGTTCATCACGGTCGTGTTTGCGCTGGCCTTGTGGCTCAGTCCGCGATTGGCGCGGTTGCGCTTCAAGAGCGCCCCTTTGGAAAACCCGGAACTCGAGGCTCGGGTGGCGGCGTTGTTCGCGCGGGCGGGCGTGCCGCTCTTGCGCGTTTCAAAATGGTTGTTCGGCGAGAAAACCAGTCAAGGCAACGCCGCCCTGATCCCGGTCGGCACGGGTTCGGAGGTGCTGATCGCGGACACGCTGATGGAATCCATCACCGCTGACGGCATCGAGGTCGTGCTGGCGCACGAACTGGGCCACCGCGTCCACCGCGACATCCCCAGGTTGCTGGCGCTGTCGTGGGTGCAGTTCGCGCTGATTCTGCTGGTGGCCTACGCGCTTCTGAACACGCTCGGTTTCGGTTTCGGGATGCGTGGCCCGACGGACATCGCCACGCTGCCCGTGTTCGTGTTCGCTTTCACGCTGGTCGGGAGCCTGTTCAGCCTGATCACCAACCAGGTCACGCGCCGCGCCGAGTACGCGGCGGATCGCTACGCCCTAGAGATGACCCGCAACCTGCCCGCCTTCGAGGAAGCCTTTCGCGCCCTGGCGCGCGATAACCTCTCGGATCCCGACCCGCCGGATTGGGTGGAATTCTGGTTGCACGATCACCCGACGATTGAAAAACGCATCCGCGCGGCGCGCGCTTGGGCGCTGGCGAACCCCTAAAAAGACCGTCCAGGACGTTGCCTCTCGAGAATTGGGAGGCTGTCTAAGATGGTTTTGCTCGCGCCACCCGACGGGAGCGTTGTTCCAGATTGACCGCGAAGGATGCGGTTAAGATGTCCAGGCCACAAGGAAGGTTTCCCGTTGATCAGCGAACCGAACACCGAACCCGTCCACATCAGCGAACGAGATCCAAAACTGTTCTTCCGCGCCATCGCATCCGTCCTCGGGGGAACGCTGTTGCTGCGCTTGGCCGGTGGGCTGGCCACTTCCAGTCTGGGCTTGTACCTCGGGGCGCTCGGTCAGCGCGGCGAGAGCGTCGGGCTGGTCGCGGCGGGTTATTACGCCACGGAGTTGCTGCTCGCGCCCGTCTTCGGGGCGCTCAGCGACCGCTGGGGCCGAAAAGGATTGATGGTCGCGGCTCCGTTCCTGGGGGCAATCGCGCTCTTGCTCTACCCGCTTTCCACGGGTGTGGCGGTGCTGTTCGCGATTCGCGTCCTGGAAGGTATCTCGGCGGCCATCGCCACGCCCGCCACGCTCGGCTACCTCTCCGATCTGACGGACGGCTCAAAGCACCGCTCGCGCGTGATGGGCCTGTTCGAGATCGTCACGCTGCTCGGGCTGGCCCTGGGCAGCACCGTGCTCGGGCCGCGCGTCTGGGACGCGCTGGGAACCTCGAGCTACCCGATGCTGGCGGTCGTGTACGTCGTGGGCGCGATCGTGTTCGCGTTCGCGCTGCCACCGATCGGTTTGCGCATCCAGAAGCGCCGCACCTGGCAGGATTACGCGCGGGCGCTCTCGAATCGGCGCTTGCTGCGCTTCATGCCCGCCTGGATCGCCGCGACCGCGATCGTCGGGCTGTGGACGGTTCACCTGCAAAACCAGTTGTACGCCGGGCCGAACAACCACACGGTGCCCGGTCAGGCGCTGGTCGGGACGCTCTCCGGGCCGCAGCTCTCGAACGCCTTGGGCGGCTTCGCACTGGCCTTCCTGGCCGGGTTGTTCTTCGGTTCCAGGTCATCCGGGCGGCGCACCGCGCCGATGCTGAACAGCGCCTTCGGGCTGATCTGGTTGACGTTCTGCCTGTACACGCTCAACCACCCGGACGCGTTCTGGGCGCTCGGGCTGCCCACGCAGGTCTGGTTCGTGGGCTTGATGATCGGCGCGTTCTTTCAGGCGGGCTTCACGCCGGTCGCGCTGGCGTACCTGGCGGACATCTCCGAGGACTTCCCGGAGGATCGCGGCGTGGTGGTGGGCTTGTACAGCATCTTCCTGGCGGGCGGCAACCTGATCGGCGGGGCGGTCGGCGGGTTGTTCGTGAACGATTTGCACGTGGACGGGATCGTGATGCTGACCGGTTTGTTCACGCTGGTGGCGCTCGGCAGCGTGCTGTACATCCGGCGCGTCTCGAGCGATTGAGATTTTCGCTCCGGTGCTGGGTTCTCGAGATGCTGAGTGCTCGAGTTAAGAACACCGTCCAGCACAGTCTTTTCAACACAAAAAGAAGACCGTCCTAGACGGTCTTCTCGAGATCTCATCTCTTCGGGATCGCGCGTTCAGGATCGCGGAACGTTGCGGGCCGTGATCAAGCCCCGAAGCACCGTTCCGCCGCTGCTCGAGAACGACGCGGAATTCGGTGCGATGTTGACCGCGACCTGAAAACCCAGCGAGGTGATCAGGGCGTTGGCGGCGGTGATCGCGGGGTTGTTGCCCCTGAGACCGCTGCTGAAGTACGTGTCGTCCACCCCAAGCACCGGAGAGTACGTCGCGGACGCCATCAGATTGGTGCGCGAGGTGTCAATGCCATCGGCCAGCACGCCCTCGACGGCGGCGGCTCCCCAGGTGGTCGGAGGGGTGGCGTTGACCGCCCAGGTGATCAGTCCGGCTCCGGTCGTTTCGACGGCGGCGCGCACCAGCACGTTCGGGCTGAAGGTGCCGCTCGGTAGGCTCGGCAGGTCGGTGCTGAAGTTGCTGCGGGCGGTCACGTAAAAGATCACGCCGTCGTACTTGGGTGGCGTGCTGTTCAGGCCGTCCGCCACCAGCACCGCGATCGTGCTTGAACCGGTCGTGACGCGGTTGATCGTGCCCTGACCTTTGATGCCGCTACTGACGGAAATGGTGATGCCCGAAGGGTAGATGTAGGCCGCTTGCGCCAGTTGCTCGCTGATGCGGGTCATGGCGGCTCGAGCATCGCCCGTGCTGGCGGTGCGGGATTGCTGGGCGTTGACGCCTTTCTGGTTGACCTGCAGGATGCTCGATGTGACCGTCAGGATCACCCCCAGAATCGCCATCGAGATCAGCAATTCGACCAGCGTGAAGCCGCTCTGACTGGTGTTCCTCGAGCCTTTAGCGTTTGCGGGCATGGTCTTCATGGCGTCGGATTCCCGATTTCCGTGGTGAGTTGAATCGTGGGCGCGTTCGCGCACTGCACGCTGACCTGCACGCGCTGCACCGCCAACGGTGAACTGCCGGACACCGCCACCAGCGCCAGGCTCGAGTCGAAACCGAACGAGCTCACGACCGGGGTTGGAACGGTGCAACCGTAACGCAGACCAGTCGGCAAGCTCGGTGCGGTCGCGGCCTGGAACGCCGCCGGGTCTTTCCAGAGGCTGCGGTAGGTTTCCATGACTTCCTTGCCGACGTTGCTGGCGTAGGTGCGCACGTCGCTGCTGCGACCGACCCGCAACGCGGGCACGAACGACGCGCCGATCACGGCGATGCCCAGGATCGCCAACGCGATCACGACCTCAAGAAAGGTGAAGGCTTGCTGGCGCTGGTATTTCATTGGATGACCGTCTTTCCGCTCAACAGCAGCCTGATGGTTCCCGTGCGGCTTCCGAGTTGGGTCGCGATGACCACCGGGGCGTTCACGTTGGGCCAGCCTCGGGCGGTAAAAACGACGCTCAGTGGGCTGAGCGCGACCGAATTGCTGGTCACGGACGTGATCTTGGCGTTGTTCTCGAGCGCGAAGGTTTGCGCCAGGCAGCCGCTCGGGACGCTCAGTGCCGCCGCGCTGTTCAGCGTGAACGTGACCGTGATGGACGTGTTGGAGCGCAGCGCGCAGGCCGCGACTTCCTGAAGGGTCTGCGCGACGGCGTTGTTGACCTCGCGCATCCGAAGCCCCTGCTGGTAGCCGGAGAATATCGGGCTGGCGATGCCCATCAGAATCCCGGAGACCCCCAGCACGATCAGCATCTCGAGCAGCGTGAAGCCCCCATCACGGCGCATTGTTGCCTCCTCTCGAGTAGCCGAGCCGGAATTGCACGCCCGCCTGAAGTTGGCTGCGGGTCGACGTGTCCACGATCATGCTCGAGCCGTCCGTGAAGTGCAGGGTCGGAACCGGGCCGCCATCGATCCTCGAGATCTCGTCCGGCGTGATCTGGCTGGGCAGCTTCGAGGCGATCTGGGGCGCGCTCGACGGTCTGGCGGGGGTCGCGCTCGAGATTGCGCTCGGGGTCGCGCTGGCGGTGATGGGGTTCGATGGTGCGGCGTCGGTCGCCGTGGCGCGGTTGACCAGCGCGGCGGGCACGCTCGGGGTTTGCAACAGGACTGCGGCTGATTTCGGAACGAACATCACGGCCCCCGCGAGCAGCAATCCGCCGATGGAAACCCACAGCAGCGGGGAGCGAGCGAGCGTCTTGATCGGCGCCTCCGGCACGCTCATGGCGCGGTGCTGCTGGCGGCTCACGGTGTGACCGCCTTGGTGCCGTCCACGTCGTATTGCCAGTCGCTGGTCGCGCCGGTCGTGCCGGAGATCAGGTTGAAGCCGTACCCGCCGTTCTTCAGGCGGTAATCGTAGTTGATCGAGTAGCTGCAATCCGTACCGCTGGTGGCGGCGTCAACGGCGCTGTCGGTCGGCCTGGAGCCGGTGTTGCACTTGTTGTAGTTGTCGCGCACGCTTTGCGACATCGAATTGATCCACCAGTCCGAACCGTAATTTTTTCCTGGTGCCAGCACGCCTATCTCGCGCGAGATCATGCCGCCGTTGGTGTACCCGCCGCGCGGCGAAAGCTTGCCCGCGATCCGGCTGTTCGAGTACAGGAACGCGTCCAGTTGCGTGGTTTCGGTCTTGTAATTTCTGGCCTCGTTGACGGCCACGCGCAGGCTGCCACCGTCGAAGTAGGCGACACCGGAGACAGACTGACCGTTCTTGTCGGTTCCGGAATACTGGAACTGTCCGGTCGTGCCGCTCACGATCTTCGAGGCGATGGTCGAGGCGCTGTTCGAGCCGCCGGAAGCGGTGACCGGCAGGCCCGCCGCCACGAGTTGCGTCGTGATCGCGGTCTTGCGAGTCGTCGAGCCTCCCGTCAGCGCCGTGCCGTTGACGCTGTAACCGTTGATCTCCGTGCGCCAGGTGTTGTACGGAATGCTTTCCTGTCCCAAGAGCGTCTGGTAATCCGCGTCGGACATCCACTGGCTGAAATTGCCGCTCGTGTCGGTCGCCCCAGGGGCCATCAGCGGCACGTAAGGGTCGCTCGAGCCGCTGCCGAAGGTCTTGACCAGGCTGGCGCTGACCGTATTGCCGAGCGCATCGATGTAATTCGTGCCGTCGAAGCTCAGTTCCTCGCTGGTGCCCTTCTTGACGTACTTGGGCGTGCCCGCGTCCAGTCCGAACTGGTTGCGGAAGTAATCGGCGCTCTGCACGTCCCTGACGCTCTGTTTGCTGCCCGTCGCGTCCTTTTCCGTCCAGTCGCCCAGGATGATGTTGTTCCCGGCGGCCAGGCGCACTTCATCCTTGCCCGCCGCGATGTTGGCCCTGGCGCAGACGTTGACATCTGTGGTGCTGGCGCAGACGCCGACTCCGGGTTTATCGGCCTTGTTGGCGTTGGTCAGGTTGCCGACCACGTAGAGGTTGCGTCCGGCGTAGATTGCACCGCGTCCCTTGATGACGCCCTTGATCACCACGTCGCCGCTGACGTAAATATCGCGGTTGATCACGACCGGGTTGGCGCTCGTGCCGACCAGCACCAGGTTGCCGTCGTAGATTTTCGAGATGCTCGAGGCGGTGCTGGCGGTCAGGTAAGAACCTCCGGTCGGCACGCTTTTGATCTGGCCGCCCGTGATCGAACCGTTGGCGCTGCTTCTGGCCAGCGCGCGATCCAGGCCGGGAAACTGCGGGTTGTTGCTCGCGTCGGTCGGCATCTTGTCGCCGACGTAGTTGGTGTTGATGGCTCCGCTCACGCCCGTGTCGTTGAGTGTGCCGCTCGTGCCGTCTGCGGTCACGTTGGTGGGCACTGCCGTATCTCCGCTCGGAGCGACGTAAACCGAACCGTTGATGTTGGAACCGCCGCCGCTGCCCTGACCGTCTACGCCCTCGTTGCCCCAGCCGGGGCGCAGGAAGCCGTAGGAACCGATGTCGCCGTTAACGTTCATGTGGCAGAACATGCAGTTGACGGTCTTGGTCAGGAGCGCCAGGTCGAAGATGCTGCGCTGACCGAACTGCACCTTGCGGGTCACGGTTTGCCGTCCGCCCGCACCGTCGTCGGCGGTGGCGGCGAGTTGCACCCAGGCTGCGGCCACCGTGGATGCTGGAACGTCGATGATCTGCCATCGGACGGTCGCGCCGTCGAGCGTGCCAGCGTGCTTGCCCGCCAGCGGCGCGACTGTGGCCTCACCGGTGTCGGGGCTGACCGCGCTGCCCGCCGTGTCGCGGGTGGGTGAAACCTTGTCCAGCCAGGCGGGAATGCTCAGTTTGGAATTCTTGTAGCTTTGAATGACCATCAGTCGCGCCCGGTCGCTGAGGCCGTCCGCGAGTTGCGTCAGTCGGGTGGTTCTGACTTCGTTGGCGGCCAGTCTGGTGTCGCGCATGGTCAGGCTGCTGACGACCACGATCATCGCGGTCACGGCCAGCATGGTGATCAGCGCGGCCACCAGCGCGATGCCTTGCTGGTGGTTTTTGTGGTTCGATTCTGGTTGGCCCGGTGAACGCAGTCGGTGCGGTTGTGGTGCGGTCGGAGGCTTCATACGCTCTAGGTAAGCACTCTGCGATTGACGAAACTCTTACGGGTTTTATTCGGTCTGTGTCAGCTTTCGCGGCGTGCTGCATGGACTTTGCGGGATGCGCATTACTTGCTCAAACAAAAGCAGCAGCCTCATAATGCACCTGCTTTGGGATCATTTGGAAGGTCGCTCGAATCTCGAGGAGTCGGGTTGGCGGTGTTCACCTGAACGCGCCGCACCATCCTCGATGCCCATTCGAGAAATGCGCGAACACCGTCAGAGACGCGAGATCTGATCTTGAACGCTTGTTTATGCCGTCCTGCACGGGTTTTTCTTCGGGTGAAAAACACCATTTCGATCAAACACGACCAAAAAGGACACCGCCAAAGCGGTGCCCTGATGTCTCGAGCCGGACTTAAAGAACTTCAGCGTTGTACTTGACTTCCAGCACGCCGCAGGACTTGTACTCCGCCGTCAGCGTGTTCGTGCCGTCCGTCCAGGCGACCGTCCCGCGATCAAAGCCCGTGGACGTGCAGGTTTTGGTGTAGTGCAGGTTCGTGACGCTCGAGGAGAGCGCGATCAGCGTGCCGGAACGGTTCAGGTTGGTGCTGCCCGATCCGTTCAGGGTGGCGGCGCTGAACGGCTTGGTGGCGTCGTCCGAAACGCCCGTCAGGTTCATGGTGTGGTTGGCGCTGTCCGCGTTGCGGGTGGCGTTGGCCGTCACGGACACCCCGTAATTCCCTGGGCTGTTCTTGGTCAGGTCAAAGACGCCGCTGAAATTGAAGGCGTCGTTGAAAATCCCGAACTTGTACGCGTAACCGATGTTGTCGCCGGTCAGCTTGAAGCCGCTGGTCGCGTCGTTGTCGTCCTTGTCGGTTGCCGCGAAAGAACCGGTCAGCCTGGCGAAATCGCCGCTCGTGCCCGTCCAGTTGCAATCCGCCGTGGCGGAGGCGTTCAACGGCACCAGGTCTTTGTCCTTGTCCTCGGAGAGCGTCAGGTTCAGGCTGCAATTTCCGGCGGCGGGCTGAAGGCCGTTGCCACCGGAGGTCTTGATGCTCGAGCCGTACTCGGCGCGTTGAGAAAGCACCTTGCCGCTCTGCTCCAGGCTGACCTGAATGGTGGGTTTCATGGCGGTGGCGGCTTCCTTGCTGAGTTTGCTGGTGCCGACCTGGGTGTTACAACCGGCCAGGATGGCGATACTGCCGAGCACCGTCAGGGTCATGATTCGCATGGGCTGAGTGTAAGGCGCGATTCTGAACGTTGACTTTGAAATAATCGGCACTTTGAAACCGAACCCCAGAAGAATACCGTCCAGCACGGTGTTCTTCTGGATGAAGGAATTTGCGTCCGGGACGGCGCCGCCGAAATCTCGAGCGGAATGATGGTGGTCTGTGTTTCGGGCTCGAGTCTGCCCTAGACGATTGTTCTCGGGTTTCCGTGCAAGATTCCAGCCTGCCACCCGATTGAGCGCGTATCTTTGACCCTTCTCAATGCGCCCAAACATTCCTAGACTCGAGGCTATGGCCTACCAGGATCTCCGCAGCTTCATGCAGCTTCTCGAAGAGCGCGGGCAGCTCAAACGCATCAAGGAACCCGTGTCCAGCGACCTCGAAATCACCGAGATCGCGGATCGGATGGTCAAGATCGACGGCGCGGCGCTCCTTTTTGAGAACGTCGTCGGCAAGGACTTCCCGGTCGTGATCGGGCTGATGGGCACGCGCCAGCGCATGGCCTGGGCGCTCGGCGTGGACGACCTGGAAGGCCCGGCCAACCGCATCCGAAAGCTGCTGGACATCAAGCTCGGCGGCGGGATTCTGGGCTTGGCCTCCAACTTGCCCAAGCTGAGGGAACTGCGCAACCTGCCGCCGAAACGCGTCAAAACTGCGCCCGTTCAGGAAGTCGTCTGGCGCGGCGACGAGGTGGATTTGACCCGAATCCCGGTTTTGAAGTGCTGGCCGCAGGATGGCGGGCCGTTCGTGACGCTGCCGCTGGTGATCACCAACGATCCCGAAACCGGGGAATTCAACATGGGCATGTACCGCGTGCAGGTCTTCGACAAGAACACCACCGGCATGCACTGGCAGCGCCACAAAACCGGAGCCCGCCACCTCGAGAAAGCCAAAAAGCTCGGTCGGATGCTGCCCGTCGCGGTCGTGCTGGGCGGCGATCCCGCGCTGATCTACGCCGCGACCGCGCCGATCCCGCCGATTCCCGGCGTCAACGAGTACAGCCTGACGGGTTTCCTGCGCGGCCAACCCCAGGAAGTCGTTAAGGGCGTGACGGTCAACCTGGAAGTCCCCGCCAACGCCGAATTCGTCCTGGAAGGCTACGTCGATCCGAACGAAGCGTGGGCGCTGGAAGGGCCGTTCGGGGATCACACGGGCTTTTACACCAACCAGGACTTGTACCCCAGGTTCCACGTGACCGCCGTGACCATGCGTCGCGACGCGATCTACCCGGCCACCATCGTGGGTCGCCCACCGATGGAGGACGCCTACATGATCGAGGCGACCGAACGGATTTTCCTCGTGCCTGCGCAGCTTATCTTGCCTGAGATCGTGGATTACCACCTGCCCCCGGCGGGCATCGCGCACAACCTGGTCAACGTGGTCGTGAAAAAAACCTACCCCGGTCAGGCGTTCAAGGTCGCCAACGGCATGCTGGGATTGGGCCAGGCGATGTTCTCGAAGGTCATCGTCGTGACGGATCACGCCAGCGTCAAACCGCAGGACAACTTCGCGTTCTGGTCTGAAGCCCTGGCGCACTGCGTCCCCGGACGCGATACGGTCTTCACCAAAGGCCCGGTGGACGTGCTCGATCATTCGAGCCAGGCCTGGAGCTACGGCAGCAAACTGCTGCTGGACGGCACCAAAAAATGGCCTGAGGAGGGCGGCGAGACCGACTGGAAGGCCGCCGCGCCCCGACCCGAATCCGAACTGCCGAAACTGCCCGGCATCCTGGAGCAATCCCAGCCGGGCGGCGGGATGTGGTTCGTGACGCTCCAGAAGACGCGCCCGCACCAGGGGCTCGAGGTCGGCGAGCAACTCGTACACACGCCGTCCGCGTCCGGCATCCGGCTGATCGCGATCTGCGACGATCAGACCGATGCGCACGACCTGGACGACGCGTTCTGGACGTTTCTGAACAACATTGACCCCGAGCGCGACGGACGGATCGTGGACGGCCCGAGCGGGCCGGTGCTGGTGCTGGACGCGACCCGCAAGACCGCAGACGAAGGCTTCACGCGCCAGTGGCCCGACAAGATCACGATGGACGCCAGCATCGTCAAGCTGGTGGACGAGAAATGGCCGCGCTACGGCATCAGCCCCGAAGCGCCCAAATCCCCGACCGGGCACAAAACCAAAGAGCGCATCAAAAGCTGAACCTCGCGCCCTTCGCGAAAACGCCCTCGCCTCGAGAACACCGTTCCAGACGCATTTCGTGATTTGCGTGCTGGACGGTGTTCTCTTTGTTCGTGCCCGAAGGAGCGTTTGCTAGGATGTCCACTGATGGACGAAACCCTCAGCCGCAAGGAACAGATCTACCGCACCGCAGGACGGTTGTTCTCCGAGGTCGGCTACCACGCCACCTCGATGCGCGACCTGGCGCGGGCGCTGGGCGTGCAGGGCGGCAGCCTGTACGCGCACATCGCGGGCAAGGAGGAACTCCTCTGGGAGATCGTCAACCGCGCGGCGGACGAGTTCGACGCGGCCCTCGAGCCGATCCGCCATTCCAGGCAATCGCCATCCAAGAAACTCCGGCAGGCCCTGGAAGCCCACATGGACGTGGTCGCGCGCAACCTGGACTGGGCGACCGTGTTCTTTCACGAATGGAAGCACCTTTCCCCAGACAAGCTCGAGGTCATCGGTGAGCGCCGCGACCGGATCGAACGCGTCTTCCGCGACATCCTGATCGAAGGCGTCAGGGCCGGAGAATTCCGCGCCGACCTGGACGTGAAGCTGGCCGCCGTACTGTCCCTCTCGAGCGCGAACTGGGCGTACCACTGGTTCAGCCCTCGAGGTCGCCTTTCCGCCCGCGAGGTCGCGGACGCGTTCAGCGTGATGCTGCTGGGCGGATTCAACGCGCAACGATAGACCTCCTGCGAAGGCGGTCGGCCACGTCTCGAGGGAAGGGTAGGGACAAGCCCTACCCCTACAAAATCCTGTCCTGTAGGGGCAACCTTGATGGTTGCCCTCGCGTCAGCCTGTTTTCCAGACTTTTGCAAGACGTTCAGCATCGCCCGCTCGAGACCTCCATCCCGAGAACACCGTCCAGAACGCCCTCAGCGATTCGCGTGTGGGACGGTATTCTCGAGTTATCGGGGTTGCAAGTTCAGCACGTCCACGAAGACGTTCCGATCCTTCTCCGCCGCGCCGTCGTACGCGTCGTTGGTGAAGACTATTTCTAAGAGCATGCCGGGTTTCAGCTCGAAGGTTCCGAAGGATTTCAGCGCGTACCCGTCGTTGTTGACCGTCAACTTACCGACCGATTTGCCGTCGATTCGAAGCTCCAACTCCGGCCAGCCCTGAAAGGCCTGACCTCGGGCGCGCACGTTGATCTCGTAGCGTCCCTTCTTGACGGTTCCGGGCAGGCGGAAGCGGGCTTTGGAGCCGCTGGAAAACAGGCCGCCGGTCTCGTTCTCGAAGGCGTTCGTGTCGGGCAGGTTGGAGGCGTTCTCGAGCGCGCCGGGTTTGAACAGCAGTCCGGGCGGACGCTCAAGCTTGGTCGAGGATGCGGGCTGACCGCCGTTGGCGACCTGGACGGAACCCCGGAATTCCTGAACCTTGCCGTCCGGCGTGGTGACTTTCAGGGAAAGCGTGTAGCGCCCGTCCGGAATCTTGCGCGTGTCGAACGGGTCGCACTTGCCGTCCTTGTCGCCCGCGAAGCAGTACGGGTCGCCGCGTTCGGTCTGGGTGTAGACGACCTTGCCTTGCGCGTCGAGCAACCTGATCTCGATGCTTTGAATCGGTTGTCCGACCAGGACCTTCGGGCCGGGATCGAGCACGCCGCGCAGCACGCCGTCGGCGGGCGCATCCACGATCTCGCGGATCAGCGCGCCGGAACTGGCGGTCGGCGCGTTTGCGGCTGGTGGGCTGGTCGGAGGAGGACTGGCGGCTGGTGGGGTTTGCGGGCTCGCGGGTGGCGGGCTGGCGGGCGGTGGGCTGGCCGGTGGCGGGCTGGCGGGTGGCGCGGGCTGCGGGGCTGGCGGTGCGGGTGGCGGTTTGGCCTCGACGCTGACGCCCAGCTTCTCGAGCGCTCCCTGAAGGTTGACCAACCCGCGTCCCACGCCGTTCTGATCGCCGCCCAATCCTCGAGCGCCGTCCCGAATGGCGTCCTTGATGGTCTGCCAGTCCGCGCCGGGTTTGGCGGCTCGCAAGACCGCCGCAGCCCCCGCCGCGATCGGTGCGGCCTGGGACGTGCCAGAGAGCGCCGCGTAGCCCCCACCGGGCGCGAGCGAGGTGATGCCCACGCCGGGCGCGACCACGTCGGGCTTGGTGAAGCTCGCGTTGATCGGTGCGCCCCAGGTTACGGGGCCTCGGCTCGAGAAGGACGCCAGGGCACTGTTCTGATCGATCGCACCGACCGTCAAGGGTTCGGGTAAATTGCCGGGCGAGTTGATCGAACCCGCCGCCGGGCCGCTGTTGCCCGCCGCAAAAACCGGCAGCGCCCCGGCGCGAACCATGTTGCGCACGGCGGGAATGAAGGCGTCGTACTGGCCGGGCAGCCCGAGCGACATCGAGACGATCTTCGCGCCGTCGTCGGTGGCGGCGTTGTTGTCCGGATCGAGCACCCATTGCATCCCGCCGATCACCTGCGCGAAGGTGCCCTCGCCGTTCGGCAGCACCATCGCGGACAGGATTCTGGCGTCCGGCGCGACCCCGACCTTGCTACCGACGATCAGGCCCGCCGTGTGCGTGCCGTGACCAGTCGTGTCCCTGGCTTGCGCGTTCGGCACGCGGTTGCCGTTGGCGTCGAACTCCGCGAAGGCCAGGATCTTGCCCGCCAACTCCGGGTGGTTCGGATCGATGCCGGTGTCCAGGTGCCCGACGCGCACGCCCGCGCCGCGCAAGCCCGCGTCGCGGGTGGCGTTCGCACCGATGGCGTTCAAATGCCACGGCGTGCCGGTCGGTGCGCTGGCGGCGGATTGCGCCACGACCTTCGGGATGCGCACCTTGAAGTTCTCAAAAACCACGTCCACGCCGTTGGCCACGGCGGAAATCACCTCGATGGCCTGACCGGGCAGGCGCACGGCCACGCTGGAATCCAGCCACAAGGATTCTTTTTCGTCCGGCGCGAGCCGGAGGCCGTAGGGCGCGATGACCGCGTTGATGATCGTCAGTTGCCGCCCCAGATCGCCGCGCAGGTACTTGATGACCTCCGCGCGCGGCGTGCCGATCGGTGGCGCGACCTTGTCGAAGCGGATCACCACGTCGAAGAGCGCCTTCGGTTGCGCCCGAATCCGTTGCGCCAGTTTCGGCTCGAGCCTGCTTTGCTGGGCGCTGGTGCCGCTCAGACCGAGCACCAGACCGACAAAAAGTGCGAGAAAACCCGTGAGACGAATGCCGTTCATGAGAAGAGCCTATTCCCACTGTCCACGGTGTGTTCTGTGAAAATCCAGAAATCGTCTTCACGATTGAGCCCGTCGCTCGGTGTAGATCGCGCGAGTTCCTCGAGAAACACCGTCCACGACGCATATCTTAGAATGCGTCCGGGACGGCGTTCCATGAGCAGTACCCGCCCCGCCACACCCATATCTTCGCCTTTTGCCTCCCCCAACTTGATCCGGGAGCTGGCATTCAGCCCGTTTTTCGCCCATCACGAGGGGTCGCCCTGCTCGAGAACACCGTCCCTCACGGTCTCTCGAGTGCGAACACCGTGTGGGACGGTATCTATGCCTTCCAGAACTTGAAAATACCGTCCTCCAGGCCGCCCTCCAACTCACCTTTCAAGCGCAGATGCTCCAGGTGCGCCAGGGTTTCCACCAGCGCGAAACGCCGTCCAGATGGTGGTAATTCGCGCGGGAACATCAACATGGACGCCTGGTACGCGTTCATGGGTCGGTCAATTCGTCGGCACAATTCCAGGCGGCTCAGGTGGTGCGCGTGAATCTCGAGGGCGCGCTCGCGTACGTCGGTCAGCACGGGGCCGTAATGCCCGATTACGGCGCGCTCCGCACCCAGATCGGCGATTCGCTCGAGCGTGTTCAGGTAATCGCCCAGCGGGTCCGGTCGGGAGTTGGCCCACAGCCCGATGTTCGGCGTGATGCGTTCCAGGATGGCGTCCCCCGCGATCAGCAGCCTCGATTCGGCGTGCCACAAGCCCATGTGTCCGTCGGCGTGACCG
>CAXTKV010000048.1:0-26578 GCA_964244895.1 uncultured Deinococcales bacterium | reverse complement strand
GCAGTCTCGAGCAGAGGGTCTTAAGCCAGACTTAGGCGGTGTCTCGAGATGAGATCTGTCATTGCCCTCGCGTGACGAGATCGCCTCCTGAATCGTTCGAGATTTCCGCGCAAAAAGTGCGACCAGAATGCGACCAGGAGAGTCATCTTGCCCTGAGCCAAAGTAAAGAACACCGTGCTGGACGGTGTTCTTGCTGGTGCGCCCGACTGGAATCGAACCAGTGGCCTAAGCCTTAGGAGTGCCTCGCTCTATCCAACTGAGCTACGGGCGCGCGGCTAGAAGTGTAGCAGAGGCGCGCTCGAGCCTCAAGGCAGGGACGGGTTCACGACTCACCCAGTCACCAGTTGGCGACCAGCCTCGAGAATTTGTTTGACTTCGGCTTCGGTCGGGGCTTCGCAGTAGACGCGCACCACGGGTTCCGTGCCGGACGCGCGGAACATCACCCAGGCGTCGCGCTCCAGGAGCCACTTGACGCCGTCCTTAGCGTTGACGCTCTGGGTTTCGCGTTCTGCGATCCGGCCACCGTCGCGCAGGCGGGTCATCAGCGCGGACTTGTCGTAACTGGCGTCCAGGTGCAAATCCAATCGGTCGTAGGCGTGCGTCACGCCGACTTCGCGTTCGATGTCGGAAAATAACTCGCCCAGGCTTTTCCCGGTCGTGGCCACGGCCTCGAGCATCAAGAGCGCGTTGTAAATGCCGTCGCGTTCGGGGATGTGCCCCAGGCTGGCGATGCCGCCCGATTCCTCGCCGCCGATCAAGACCGTCCTGGACGGGTCGGCCTCGCCCTCCAGGAAGGCGTCGGTGACGTACTTGAAGCCGACGCTGGTTTCCAGCAGCTCGAGACCGAGCGATTTCGTGAGCCGGTCGATGATCTGCGTGCCGGAAACCGTCTTGACCACGCGCCCGCGCAAGCCCTTGTCGTAGAGGTGGCGCAGCAGCACGCTGAAAATCTGGTGCGAGTTACAGTACGCGCCGCCCGCCAGCACCGCCCCGATCCGATCCGCGTCACCGTCCGTGACCGCGCAGAAGCTCAGTCCAGTTTCGCCGGTCATGACCGCGATCGGGCTCTCGAGGTTCGAGGGGATCGGTTCCGGGTTGACCCCGAAGAACATCGGGTTCGGCACGCCGCGCACCGGACGAACTTCGACGGGCAGCTTGTACTTTTTGGCGAAGCCTTCGATCCAGCCCGCGCCCGCACCGCCCATCGCGTCGTGGTAGATCCGGCCCGTGAATTGCCTGAGCGCGTCCATGTTCAGGTTGCGTTCCAAAGCCACGTAGTAATCGGCGCGAATGTCCAGGGGTTCAATCGCGTGCCGCACCGGATCGAAAGCCGGAATGTCCTCGAGCCTGCCCAGTTCCGCCTCGACTTCCGCCACGATCTGCGGGGTGCTCGAGCCGCCGTAAGGCCCCTTGAGCTTGTAGCCGTTGTAGCTGGGCGGGTTGTGGCTGGCCGTCACCATCACGCCGCCCGCCGCACCCAGGTGTTTGACGGCAAACGAGAGCGCGGGGGTCGGCGCGTAGGTTTTCATCAGGAAGGTCTTGAGGCCGTTGGCGGCCATGACTTCCGCCGCCACGCGCGCGAACCGATCCGAGTGAAAGCGCGTGTCGTGGCCGACGACGACAGCCTGACCACCGGAGCGCTTGAGGTACTGCGCGTGCGCCTGGGCTGCGCGCGCCACGTTGGCGAAGGTGAAGCTGTCCGCGATGATGTCGCGCCAGCCGTCGGTTCCAAACTTGATTGCTTCCATCGTGCGACCCCCTCGAGATTCGGGCTGCGGAATCCTAAACGTTAGGGGATTTTGGCACATCTTTCGGGCCTGACCCGACGGTCATGACCAGAAAGCCGAATGTGCGCGTGGATCACCCGAGATGCGCCGTGTCGAGGGTTCCCGGTCCAATTTTCGAGCCGAGATAACCGTCCAGGACGATACAAAATGCGCTTCACATTCGGGATTTGCGTGTAGAACGATCTGTCTTGACGCACAAAACGGCGCACCGAGGTGATTCTCGAGCGAGGCGAGACGAAAACCCGACTGTTCGAGGCGCGGCGGTACCTCGAGCAGTCGGGTGACTTGAACTCCCAGGTGGAACGAGAACCGCGCGTGCCGTCCCAGACAATGTATTGAACCTCCTGCGAAAGTGATTGAACACATCCCGAGGGAAGCCTACCTCTACAAAACCGTGTCCTGCAGGGGCAACCTTTATGGTTGCCCTCGCGTCAACACGTTCTCGAAACTGACTTTCGCAAGAGGTCTATTCTCGAGCGCGTCCGTGCCTCAGACGAAAATGGCGCGCGGCAGGTAGGCGCTCACGACCCAATTGGGTTGATCCACGATCTCTGAAATTTTCAGATCGACCGCGACGCTGCACAGGCAGTACGCGTCCACGGGTTGCAATTTGTACGTGCGGGTCAGGTGATCGATCATTTCCATCGTGGCGTCACGGGCCGCCTGGAGCAGGTCTGGCCCGACCCCGGTGGTGCAGTAATAGCCCTTCTCGTCGTTGTGGCGCGTGACCGGGCCGGGCGTGCTGAAGCGCGGGTAGCGGAAGTTGGCTTTTTTAATCAGGTTAAACCCGAGCGTGATCTCCATCGGGCTTTCGATGGCCGTACCGCAGACCTCGCCGTCGCCCTGGGCGGCGTGCGTGTCCCCGACGGAAAAGAGCGCGCCCGCGATCTCGACGGGCAGGTACAGCTTGGAACCCGCCGACAAATCGCGGATATCCAGGTTGCCCCCGACGCGGCGCGGCGGCACGACGCTGTGATGACCCATTTCGGACGGCGCGACGCCGATCACGCCGGTGAAGGGTTTGATCGGGACGTGCGCCAACCCAGGCAGGAAGTTGGCGGCGCTCGCATCGTGCTCAGAGATGATCAGGTGCGGTTCCAGGAACTGATCGGCCAGCAGCCCGAAACCCGGAATGTTGGCCGTCCAGCCCCAGCCGGACGTGCGGAACTCGAGCAACTCGACTTCCAGGGCATCGCCGGGTTCCGCGCCTTCGATGTAGACGGGGCCGGTGACGGGGTTGACCTTGTCGAAATCGAGCGCTTTCAGGTCTTCGAGCGTGGCTTTGCGGCTGAATTGACCGCCGCCCGCGTCCAGAATCTCGAAGTTGAGCGTCTCACCAGGCGAAATCACGTGGGATGGCTCGAGGGTGTTGTCCCAGCCGTAATGGTGGGTGTGGATCGTTTTGTAGTCGTGATGGTGTGCCATTTGGAACCCCTGTCATGTTGAGAACACCGTCCCGGACGCGTTCTTGAATTCGTGTCCAGGACGGTATTCTCGAGGATCGGACGCGTGCGGGGGCGAACCGCCGTGTTCGCCCTCTTTCGGCAACGATCGCTCAGAATTCAGCCTGAAACGCAGCCATTCTCGGGCGCGATCACTTCGTGTCGAGTCGTTCGTAGGCGATGTTGTGAATCGGGTCGATCAGGTCGGTCGGTGCGCCGATCAGGCGCTCGCTGTGAATCGTGTAGCGCACCTCGTTGAACATCGGAACCCAGGCGGCGTTGTCCATGATCTTCTTGAAGACCGCCTTGTAGGCCGTCAAGCGCGCGGTGCGCTGCTCGGGTTTGGTCATCTGGTCGGCTTTGCTGGCCATCGCGTCGAGGGCTTTATCGCAGGTGAACGGCCAGTTCCAGCCGCCCTGAACGGCGCTGCGGCAGGACAGAATCGGCCAGTAGAAATCCGACGGGTCGGGGTAATCCTGCGTCCAGGCCATGCCGCCAGACCAGACCAGCGCGGCGGTTTTGGGCGTGCCCGCGGCTTCAATCACGGTGCTGGCAGCCTGCGATTTGATCTCGGCCTTGATCCCGACGGCGGCCAGATCCTGCTGGACGCTCGCCGCGATGCGCGGGTTGGGGTCGGTGGAGTTGGTGTAGAGCACCGTGCTGAAGCCGTTGCCCTGCCCGGCGGCCTTGAGCAGCGCTTTGGCTTTTTCGGGGCTGTAGCTGTAGCCCGCGTAGCTCGAGTCGAAGCCCGGCATGTTGGGCGGCAAGACCTGCGTGGCGACCAGGCCGCGACCGTTGATCAGCTTCAGCACCTTCTTCTTGTCGATCGCGTAATTCAAAGCCTGACGCACGCGCAGGTCGTTGAACGGTTTGATCTGCGTGTTGATCGAGATGTAGGTCGTGTTGGCCAGCGCGGTGCTCGAGACGAGCGGTTTGAGTTTCGCATCCGATTGCGCTTGCAGGAACTGCGCGGGCGGGATGCCGTCACCCAGCAAATCGACCTCGCCGCGTTGAAGCGCCAGGAAGGCCACGCTCGGGTCCTGACCGACACGGACGGTCACCCTATCGAGCTTCGGCATGCCCTGAATGAAGTAATCCGGGTTTTTGACGAACACCAGTTCCTGGCCCGAAGTCCAGCTCTCGAGCTTGAACGGCCCCGATCCGACGGGCTTGCGGCCCCAATCCTCGCCCGCCTTAATGACTTCTTCTTTGGGCACGATGAACGCGAAGTTCATGCCGAGCACGTTCAGGAAGGCCGCGTTCGGCTGCGAGAGCGTGATGCGCACGGTGGATTTGTCCAGCACCTTGACGCCGGTCAGTTCCTTGGCCTTTCCGGTACTCCAGGCGTCCGATCCCGCGATGTCCACGAAAAAACCCGCGCCGGGAGATTTCGTTTTGGGATCGAGCACGCGCTCTAAGGTGTACTTCACGTCGGACGCTTCCAGGGCGCGACCGTTGGTGAACTTGATGCCGGATCGAATCTTGAAGGTGTACGTCTTGCCACCGTCCGTGATTGTGGGCATGGCGGCGGCGATGCGCGGCTCCAGGGTGGTCGTGCCGGGCTTGTAATCCAAGAGCGCCTCGAAGACCATCTTGATGGCGGGCCAGTTCTGCCAGTCGTAACCGACCTGAGGGTCGAGGGTGGCGATGTCGTCTTTGTAGGTCACGACCATGCTCTTGGCTGCCGTCTGCGCGCTCGAGGATTGCGAGAGCATCAGCGCCGCACCCAATCCCACCGTGCCGAGTGCCAGCGCGAGCATCCAGGCTCGAGAACTGCGTTTACCGACCTTCTCCATTGAACCCTCCTGTGGGCGAATCGCGCCCGGAACGAACTGCTCGAGTGTCGATTGCGTGTCTTGATCAGAAGTGAGTAGGGATCGCGTTTGCATCATCGCTCGAGCGCAGCTCGTTTGCGCAGCGGGAACGTCGTGCGCTAGCACACACGGGCGTGACGTGTTCGCCCTCGGGGGCGAACGATCACTCGATATTCAGCGCGCTTCACGACCATTCTCGAGCCTCTTCCAATTCCCCGAACCGAAAAGATTGTCCCACACGGTATTTCTCGAAAGGCCAAAATGCGTGTCTGAAACAGTCTTCATGAGAACCTGACGCGAGGATCGGCCAGCGGGTACGCCAGGTCAGCCATCAAATTGCCCGCCACGATCATCACGGCTGAAAGCTGAATCACGCCCAGAATCACGGGGATGTCCACGACGCGAATCGCATCCCAGACCAATTTGCCCACGCCGGGCCAGCCGAAGACGCTTTCGACCACGACCGCGCCGCCCATGAACACGCCGATGTCGGAACCGACCATGCCGATCACGGGCAACAGCGCGTTCCGCAGCGCGTGCTTGCCGATCAGCGCGGAGCGCTGCACGCCCTTGGCGGCGGCGGTGCGGATGTAATCCTGTCCCAGCACCTCGAGCATTTCGGAGCGCACGATCCGCGCGTACCAGCCCGCACCGCCCACGCCGAGCGTCAAGGCGGGCAGGATCAGGTGCGCCAGGGTGCCGTAGCCACCGAGCGGGAAGAGCGCCAGCTTGAAGGCCAGCAAGTACAAAAGCGCCAGCCCCAGCACGAACTGCGGCAAACTGACGCCCGCGAATGCGACGGCCATCAGTCCGCGATCCAGGAAGCCGCCCGGTCGGAGCGCCGCCACGATGCCCATCGGCAGGCCGAGCAGCAGCTCGAAGACGATCGCGCCGAGCATCAACAAGAGCGTCGCGGGCAGCCTGGAGAACAGCAGTTCGGTGACGTTCGCGCCCTGTTTGTAGGAACGCCCCAGGTCGCCGCGCATCAACTTGCCCAGGTAGCCCGCGTACTGCGCCAGGAACGGCCTGTCCAGCCCGAGTTCGTGGCGGATGTTGTCGACGGTTTCCACCGTCGCGCTCGGCCCGGCGACCATCCGGGCGGGATCGGCAGGCAGCAAAAAGGCCAGCAGGAAGGTCACGACGCTGACCGCGAGCAGCACGAACGCGCCCTGCACGACCCGCTCGAGCAGGAACCTCACGGTTGATCCTTTGGCGAGTATCCCAGGAACACCGTCCGGGACGCATCTCGAGAATCACGTCCCAGACGGTACTCTCCACGGATGGCGAAGAGAAGACTGGCTCCTGGATTTCGCTCGTAGGGGCGAAGCTCGTGTGCGCCCTCCCCGCGATGCGACACGGGCACACGATTTCTCGAGTCCACCCCGAAGCGCACCATCACATCCCCGTCCGGCTCGAGCGCGAGGTCGGATCGAGCGCTTCCCGCAAGCCCTCGCCCAGAAGGTTGAAGGCCAGCGCGGTCAGCACGATCATCAAGCCCGGAAAGGCCATCAACCACGGTGCGGACGTGAAATACGATTGCGATTCGTTGATGATCCCGCCCCACGATGGCGTCGGCGGTTGCACGCCCACGCCCAGGAAACTGAGGGTCGCCTCGAGCATCACGGACGTGGAAATCCCGAGCGTGCCCCAGACGATGGCGGTGGACACCAGCCCCGGCAGGACGTGCCGGAACAGGATGCGCGGCCTGGATGCGCCCAGGCTTTCGGCGGCGGTCACGTACTCGCGCTCGCGCAACCCGAGCACCTGCCCGTACACGACGCGGGCCAGCGCAACCCAGTTCAGGGCAGCGATCACCAGCGCCACGATCCAGAGGCTGGGCTTGAGGATCGCGGTCAGCGCGATGGCCAAAAGAAGCACGGGGAAGGCCGTCATCAAGTCCGTAAATCGCATCAGCAACGTGCCGACGATGCCGCCGAAGAATCCGGCCAGCAGACCGACCAGCACGCCGATCACGACCGCGACACCGTTGGCCACCAGGCCGATGAACAGCGAGACTCGAGCACCCCAGATCACCCTGGACAACAGATCCCGCCCGAGCAAATCCGTGCCGAGCAAAAATTCCGAGCCCGGCCCGACGGGTGCGCCCGCGTCGGTCAGGCCGGCGCTAAAGTTGGTATTCGGGTCGCGCGGCGCGAGGATCGGCGCGAACAGGGCCAGCACCACCAAAAAAGCGATCACAGTGAGCGCGAACACCACCGCCGGGTCGCGCCAGAAGCGTCTCCAGCGCGGCGATACGCGGCGCGCGCTCGGGCTCGCGGGCGCGGTCTTTGGGGCGGTGATCGGTGCGTTTAGGCTCATGTCTCCTCGGGCAAGCACTCCGTGTCGGGCGGGAACACCGTGCTGGACGTGAATACTGGAATGGCGCGCTGGACGGTGCCGTGCGCCTCGGGTCATTCGCAGTCTAACGGTTTCCCCTCGGGTCGAGCGCATCGCGCAGGCCGTCGCCCAGCAGATTAAACGCCAGCACGGAAACGAAGATCAGGCTGCCGGGCGCAATCGCCGTCCACGGCGCGTCGCGCAGGTAGCCTCGGGCGGTGTTGAGCATCTCGCCCCAACTCGGCGTGGGCGGTTGCACGCCCAAACCCAGGAACGACAGCGACGATTCCGCCAGGATCGCGCCCGCGATGGACAGGCTGGCCTGAATGATGATCGGACCCGCGATGTTGGGCAGCAAATGGCGAAAGACGATCCGCGCGTCGCTCGAGCCGAGCGCCTGCGCCGCCTGGACGTAATCGCGCTCGCGCTCCGACAGGACTTGCCCCCTGGCCAGGCGCGCGAAGACGGGCGCGCTGACCACCGCAATCGCCAGCATCGCGTTCTGCAAATTTGGCCCCAACACCGCCGCCAGCGTGATCGCCAGCACCAGGAACGGAAAGGCCAGCATGGCGTCCACCACGCGCATGATCAGTTCGTCCAGCCAACCGCCGAAAAAGCCCGCCAGCAAGCCCAGCACCAGCCCCGCCAGCGTCGCCAGCCCGACCGCGATCACGCCCGCTGAAAGGCTGACCCGCGCGCCGTAGATCGTTCTGGAAAGCACGTCCCGGCCAAGGTTGTCCGTGCCGAACGGGTGCGCGATTGACGGAGCCTGCGAGAGCGCGCCGTAATCCTGCTTGATCGGATCGTAGGGTGCAATCAGCGGCGAAAAAACCGCCATCAGCGTCAGCACCGCGATCAGCAGCAATCCCGCGACCGCCAGTCGATTGCGCGAGAAGCGCTTGACGGCCTTTCTGGAGGCGGATTCCGACTCACCCGAGGGAACTCGAGCGAGATGCTGTGGTCGCGCCGTCTCGAGGCTCATCGGTATCGGATGCGCGGATCCACCGCCGCGTAAATCAGATCGACCAGGAAACTCACCAGGAAAATCGAGGCAGCGCTGAACAGCACGACGCCCTGCACGACGGGAAAATCGCGGGTGAAGACCGCGTCCACGATCAAGCGCCCGAAGCCCGGAATGCTGAAGATTTGCTCGGTGATGACCGCGCCGCCCAGCAAGCCACCGAGTTGTAGACCGAAGATCGTCACGACCGGAATCAGCGCGTTCCGCAGGGCGTGACGGTACAGCACGGCGCGACCCGCCACACCCTTGGCGCGGGCCGTGCGGACGTAATCCTGCCCCAACACCTCGAGCATCGCGCCGCGCAGAAACCGCGTCAACGCGCCAGCCGTACCCAGACCGAGCGTGATTGCGGGCAGGATCATCAATCGCAGGTTCTCGAGTGGGTTCTCGAGCGGCGTGACGTATCCTGAAGGCGGAATCCAGCCGAGTTGAATCGAGAACAGGTAAATCAGCAAAATGCCCAGAAAAAAATTCGGCAGTGACACGCCGGACAGCGCCAGCACGGTGATTGCGCCGTCCGTGAAGCCGCCCCGTTTGGCCGCCGTGACGATCCCCGCCGGGAGCGCGATCAACACGGACACCAGGGTCGCCAGGAAAGCCAGTTCTAATGTGGTCGGGAGCTTTTCAAAGATCAAGATTCCGACCGACATGTTGTCCTTGACCGAGCGCCCGAAATCGCCGCGCAGCACGCCGCCCAACCAGCTTGCGTACTGCACGGGCAGCGGTCTATCCAAGCCCATCTCGTGGGTCAGTTCCGCCACGAGTGCGGGCGTGGCTTCCTCACCCAGGAGCAAGCGCGCCGGGTTGCCGGGCAGCACGCGCACGATGGCGAAGACGATCACCGTCACCACGAACAGCGTGGGCAGCGTGGACAGCAAGCGCCTGATGGCAAAAGGGATCACGCTCGAGTCACCTCAAAAGGGTCTGCGCGAGAACACCGCCTAGCGCACGAGAATCGCATGCTCGAGAATTGCGTCTGGCACGGTCTTTTGGGCTTTGCAAGAGTGCACGCATCTCGAGACTCGAGCGAGGGGCGTCGTGGGCGACTCGACGCCCCTCGAGCATTCACTTCATCTCGACGGCTCTGAAGCGCAAGATCCCGTCCGGGTTGAGCGGCAAGCCGCTCACGCCCTTGAGCATGCCGATCGTATTGCGCTGAAAATACGTGATCGGGTACGCGGCGTCGTCCACGATGATCTTCATGGCATCGCTGTAAATGCCCTTTCGGATGCCCATGTCGCGCGTCTGGCGGGCCTGCAGCAGGAGCGCATCGACTTTCGGATTGCTGTAGGCGCCGTTGTTGTTGGCCGTGCCGGTCGTGAAAAAATCGAAGATGTTGCCGTCCGGATCTGGCCTGCCGCTCCAGCCGAGCGCGACCGCGTCGAAGTTCTTTTTGTCCGCCCGATCCAGCAGCGTGCCGAACTCGACCTGCTCAATTTTCAGCGTGATGCCCGCGCTGGCGGCGAAGGCCTGGTACAACTGCGCGAGTTGCGTGCTGACCGGGCCGGGAACTGTCAGGAGCGTGAAGCTGAACCCGCCCACCTTACCCGCTTCAGCCAGTTTCTTCTTGGCCAATTCCAGGTCCTGCGCTGGCACCTTGAACTGCGGGTCGTACGCGGGCGAGTTCGGCGGGAAGACGGTCGCGGCGGGCGTGACGCTCCCCAGGAACACGACCTTGTCGATGGCCTCACGGTCGAGGGTCGCGCCGAACGCCTGACGCAGCGCCTTGTTGTTGAAGGGCGCGCGGGTGGTGTTCAACCAGATGCCCTGAAAGCCCAAGCCGGAAAAATTCTCGAGTTTCGTCTTGGCGTTCTCGCCGATTGTCTTGAGGTCTTTGGGCGAGACGGGCGCGATCACCTGAACCGCACCGGAGAGCAGGTTGGCGGTGCGCACGTCATCGTCCGGGAACGGGCGGTACACGAGCTTGTCGAACTTTGGCAGTCCCTGACCCCAGTAGCTCGGGTTCTTTTCCAGGCTGATGCGATCCTGGCGCTTGCGATCAACGAACTTGAACGGTCCCGTGCCGACCGGGTTGTTGGTCAAGTCCTTGCCGAATTTCGCAGCCGCAGCCGGTGAAACCATCATGCCGGAACGATCGGACAGGATGTACAAAAGGGGCGAATACGGGTATTTCAGATCGAGTTCGACCTTGTCTGGCGCGAGCACTTTGACTTCCTTGACCGCGCCCAGTTCACCCTTGCGTCTGGAACCGTCCAGGGTCAGGTAACGCTCGAGGTTGAACTTGACGGCGCTCGCATCGAAGGCCGTTCCGTCGTGGAATTTGACGCCCTGGCGCAACGTGAAGGTGTACACCAGACCGCCTTCGCTGACCTGCCACTTGGTGGCCAGCATCGGGGTGATCTTGAGTTTCGGATCGATGTCCACCAACTTGTCGTAAATCTGGTTCTGCACTTGCCGATCCACGAAGGCGCTCGAGACCGCCGGATCGAGGTTCGGCGGATCGGCGTCCAGACCGACGGTCAGCGTGTTGTCGCTTTGCGCCAGCCCGAGCGTGACCCCGAGCGCCGCGAGCAATAGGATTGGGATGAACTTTTTCATGTCTGCCTCCTCAGGATACTTTTGCCGTGCGCTTGAATAAACGTTGCTTGCGTGCCGGATCGCCGGATGATGGTGCGAATCGAACCACGTCGTTCAGGTGCAGTTCCATGGCGTTTCTGGCCGCTGTTGGGCTTCGCTGCCGGATTGCGCCGACGATGGCGGTGTGGTGCCTGAGGGTCAACTCCTGCTGGTCATCCGACAGGGCCCGTTCGCGCAGGTTGACCATCAGTTGCCGCAGGGCGGAGAGCACCTGGGTCGTGACATTGTTGCGTGCGGCCCGCGCGATCAGTTCGTGAAACTCGAGGTCGGCGGAACGCAGGCTGCGGTGCTGAGAGGCGCACTGGCGCTGCACGTCGAGCGCCATCTCGAGCGCCAGGATGTCTTCCGGCGTCGCACGCTCCGCCGCCAGCGCCGCCACGCCGGGCTCGAGCAGCAAGCGGAACTCCAGCAGATCTCGAGCCATGTGCGGACGCCCGACCAGCAGGCCGCGGAACGGTTTTGCGAGATCCGCCGTGGTCGGATCGAGCACCAGCGTTCCCTCGCCCTGGCGCGCCTGAAGGTAGCCGAGCACCTCGAGCTGGTGGATCGCCTCGCGCAAACTCGCTCGACCGATACCGAGTTGAGCCGCCAGTTCGCGCTCGTTCGGCAAGAATGCGCCGGGCCGCAGTTGGCCGTCGCGCATCATGCCGAGCAGGTGCTCCACGACGCCATCCCGCAGTTTGGAGCGTTTGATCTCGAGGTTCTGGATGCGCACCCCTGTTCGGCTCGGTGGTCGGATGACCGGATGAATGTCAGAGTGTATAAATATCCGAATCGAGAGTCAAGTTTTCGGATCGCTCGAACGGCGCGAACGATCCTTTCGTCGAACGCTCGGGCTATAACCGTTCCGTCCTGGACGCAGTATTCGGTACGCGCGCCGGACGGCGCTCAGCGCGATCAGCGTGCGCTCGAGGTCATCTTCTGCGGCTCGCGAATCGTGGGTTCGTGCAGGAAGCAGGCGCTCAGTCGGGCACCGTCACCGCGCGGCTCGAGGACGGGAATCTCGAGCCTGCACCGCTCGAACGCCTGCGGACAGCGCGGGTGAAAGGCGCAGCCGGGCGGCGGGTTCAAGGGGCTGGGCAACTCGCCGCGCACGGCTTCGACCTTGGATTTCCGGCTCGGATCGAGTTCCGGTGCGGCGCGAAGGAGCGCCTGCGTGTACGGATGCTGCGGGCTCGAGAACAGTTTTTCGGTTTCGGCGAGTTCCACCACGCGCCCGAGGTACATCACCGCCACGCGGTGCGAGATGTGGCGCACGAGCCGCAGATCGTGAGCCACGAACATCACCGTCAGGTGCAGGCGTTCTTGCAGCTCGAGCAAGAGGTTCACGACCTGCGCCTGCACGCTGACATCGAGGGCGCTGACCAATTCATCCGCGATCAGCGTCTCGGGTTCGACGGACAGCGCCCGCGCGATGCCGATGCGCTGGCGTTGCCCGCCCGAGAACTCGTGCGGCAATCGGTCCGTGGCGTCCCTGGGAAGTCCGACCAGATCGAGCAATTCGTGAATCCGATCGGGCACCTGGGCGGGCGTTCTCAGGCCGTGAACCGAGAGCGCCTCTCGCAAGACCTGACCGACCGTCATGCGCGGGTTGAGGCTCGAGAAGGGGTCCTGGAAAACCATCTGCACGCGACGGTTGTAGCGCCTCAACTGAAGGCCGTGCAGGCGCAGCACGTCCGCACCGTCGTATTCCAGCGAACCCGAATCCGCGTCGTAGAGGCGCACCAGGCAACGCGCGAGCGTGCTCTTGCCGCAACCGGATTCCCCGACGATGCCGAGCGTCTCGCCGCGAAGCAGATCCAGGCTGACGCCCGTCAGCGCCCGGACGGCCTTCGGCGGCGCACCGCGCATCCGCTCGAGCGGCGAGGACGGCACGGGGAAGGTCTTGGTCAATTCGCGCACCTTCATGATCGGCGCGTGGTCGGCTGGGTTCACGAGATCACCTCGCCCGTCTGCTGGGCGGCGCTCTGCTGGGCAACGCTCTGTTGGGCGGCGCTCTGGGCGAGCCTGTCGTGGTGAATGCAGGCGGAAAGTCGGGTGCTCGAGATCGCGCGCAAGGCGGGACGTTCAAGATTGCACTCCGGCGTGGCGTAGGTGCAGCGCGGCGCGAACGGGCAACCGGGCGGCAGATTGGCCAGGTTCGGCGGCGCGCCCGGAATCGGGATCAGCGGGCGGCGCGTGGATTCCGCACCGGGCACGGAATTCAGCAACCCGAGGGTGTACGCGTGGCGCGGCTGGGCGAACAACTCCGTCGCGGGCGCGACCTCGACGATCCGGCCCGCGTACATCACGGCCACGCGGTCGCAGGTCTGCGCGACCACGCCCAGATCGTGCGTCACCAGGATTACACCCATTTTGAGCGTGTCCTTGAGGCGCAACAGCAGTTTCAAGATCTGATCCTGGATGGTCACGTCCAGCGCGGTCGTCGGTTCGTCCGCCAGCAGCAGTTTGGGATTGGACGCGAGCGCGATCGCGATCATGGCGCGCTGGCGCATGCCGCCGGAGAACTGGTGCGGGAAATCCTGAAGGCGTTCCCTGGGCGACGGAATGCCGACCAACTCGAGCAATTCGACCGCCCTGGCCTGAACCTCTTGCCTTGAGAGACTCGTGTGTTCGCGCAGCGTCTCCACGATCTGCTCGCCGACGGACAGCACAGGGTTGAGGGCCGTCATCGGTTCCTGGAAGATCATGCTGATCTCGCCGCCGCGCACCTTGCGCAAGCGCGCTTCCGGCAACTCCAGCACATTCGTGCCGCGCCACAGCACCGTCCCGGACACGGTTCCCGGAGGCCGCACCAGGCGCAGGATGGATCTCAAGGTGACGCTCTTGCCGGAGCCGGACTCGCCGACCAATCCCAGCACCTCGCCCTCGTTCAGGCTCAGGTTGACGCCATCCACGGCGGTAAACGCACCTCTGGCCGTGTGAAAGACGGTGCGCAGATCGCGCAGCTCGAGCAGGATCGGGTTCGCCTGGGCGCTCATCCTTTGGGCCTCAGGATGTCCGCCAGCCCGTCCCCGAGCAGGCTGAAACCCACGCCCGCGACGGTGATCGCCAGGCCCGGAAAGGTCGAGATCCACCAGGCGGTCGTCAGGAAATTCTTGCCATCCGCGATCAGCACGCCCCATTCGGCGGTCGGCGGTTGCGCCCCCAATCCCAGGTAGCCGAGGCTCGAGCCCAGGAGAATCCCGAGCGCCATGTCGGTCATCCAGTAGACGATGGCGGGCGTGATCGCGTTGGGCAGCAGGTGGCGAAAAATAATCCGGCTGGGCGTGTAGCCCATCACGCGCCCGGCCAGGGCGTACTCAGCTTTTTTCTGGGTCAGGATCTCGCCGCGCACCAGCCGACCGTAGGTGATCCAGCCGACCGCGCTGACCGCGATGAACATGTTTTTCAAACCCGGCCCCAACAGCGCCACGATGGCGATCACCAGCACCAGGAACGGAAAGGTCACGACGATGTCCACGATCCGCCCGAAGATCGCGTCCGACCACTTGCCGTAATAGCCCGTCATCGCGCCCACGAAGGTTCCAAAGATGAACGGGAAGAGCGTCGTGAACAAGGCGATCTGCATGTCCACCTGCGAACCCCAGATAACCCTCGAGAACACATCCCGCCCGAAGTTATCCGTGCCGAACGGGTGCTTGAGGCTCGGCCCTTGCAGCACCGCCTGATAGTCGAAGTTGGTCGGGCTGTACGGCGCGATCAGTTGCGGCACGATCGCCATGATCACGAAGGCACCGATGATCGCGATGCCAGCAATCATGGTGGGCTTCAGACGAACCCGCGTACGGCTCGGGACTCGAGTTGCGGGCAGTGCAGGTGCGGCCATCAGCGCGACCTCCAGCTCGGGGCGATTTGAAACGATACCGCCCAGGACGGCATTTCCAGCGATGCAGAGGACATTGTGCAGGACGGTGTCCTCGAGCGCAAGGCGCGCCCTTCGAAGGAGAGCCGGACGACGACTCGGGCGATCACGCGATCTCCACTCGTGGATCGAGCTGCGCGTGAACGATGTCCGTCAGGATGAACGTCAGCGACACCAGCACCGCGAAGGTCAGCGTCAAGCCCTGAATCACCGGGTAATCGCGCCCGAAAATCGATTCGACCATCAAGCGCCCCACGCCCGGAATGGCGAACACGGTTTCGGTGATGACCGCCCCGCCGATCAAGCCGCCGATGTTTAAGCCGAACAGCGTCACCGTCGAGATCACGGCGTTGCGCAGCACGTGCTTGCCCAGGATCAGGCTCGAGCGCAAGCCTTTGGCTCGCGCGAAATCGACGTATTCACTTTGTAGCACCTCGAGAATCGCGGCGCGCAGGTTGCGCATCAGGATCGCCGCCAGGTTGAAGCCGAGCGTCAGCGCGGGCAGGAACAAAAACCACAAGTGTTCCAGGAACGTGTTGCCGTAACCGCCGATCGGGAACAGGCGCAATTTCGCACCCAGAATCGTCAGCAGTTGCAGACCGATGTAAAAAACGGGCATGGAAAGACCGATCTGGAACACGCCGCGAATGGCGCTGTCCACGGGCGTGTCGCGCCGCAGAGCCGCGACAAACGAGAGCGGCACCGCCAGCAGCACCGCCAGCACCGAGGCGTAAATCGTCAGGAACAAGGTCACCGGCATCCGTTCCAGGATCAGCCGGAAGACGGGAATTTTCAGGTTAATAGACTCACCCAGATCGCCCTGGAAGAAGCGTTCGACAAAAATCCCGAACTGCACGATCACCGGTTTGTCCAGCCCCAATTCCTTGTTGGCGCGCGCGATCATTTCTTCGGTGGCGCGTTCGCCCAAAATTGCGCTGGTCGGATCGCCGGGCAGCAGGCGAACCATGAAAAACACCAGCGCCATCACCACGAAAAACGTGGGGATCACCTGTAAGACGCGCACGAGGATGTACGACCAACGGTTCATCTGGCGCTCCTTTGCTGGTGGTTCAATTTTTTCAGGCGGGCACGAGAGAAAGCACCGTCCAGCACGGGAGATTGAAATTGCGTGCAGCACGGCATCCTCGAGAAATCGCCCAGGTTCGAAGGGGCTCGAGAGGCCCGCCCTCGCAGGGGCGATGCGCGCGTCACAGGGCAAGACGCCCGTACGCGAGCGTGCAGGTTGCGTTGAGCGTTTTCGCGCTGAAGGATCATGGGTTTGCCTCGAGCCTCACTTGGTCAGGTAGCTGCGGATGAAGATCATGTTGCCCAAGGGCGTCTGATAGTAGTCCTGCACGCCCTTGCCGAGCGCTACGGGGAAGGGGCGCTCGTAGAGCAGCACGAAGGGCGAACCATCGAGCCAGAGCTTCTGCGCCTCTTTGTACTGCGCGGCGCGCTTGGCGGGGTCGAGTTCCTGCTGGCTGGCCATGAACAGCGCCGTGACCTTCGGGTCTTTCCAGCCCGTGTGGTTCGAATCCGAGCTGGCCGGGTCGAGGATGTAGCCGCCGTATTCGCTGGGATCGTTGATGTCGTTCGTCCAGTAGGTCAGTTCCGCGTCGAACTTGTTCGATTGCTCGAGCGATTGCTGCGTGGCGGTGTCCACGGGTTGAATGCTCAGTTTCACGCCGATCTGGCCCCACATCTGCTGCAAGGCCGTGCCGAGTTGCGTCGCGTCCGCGCTGCCGGAGCGCACCAACAAGGACATCTCGAAACCGTCCGAATACCCGGCGTCGGTCATGAGCTTTTTGGCTTTCTCGAGATCGAACGGGTAGCCGGGCAAACCCGAATCCCACAAGGGCGTGCTCGAGGGCAGAAAGCCGTTGCTGGGCTTGCCGTGCCCGAACGTCACGAGCGATACCAGCGCTTTTTTGTCGGTGGAGAGGTTGAGCGCCTGGCGCACCCGCACGTCGGAGAGCGGTTTGTTGCGCGTGTTGAGCGCGATGTAGTTGATCTCGCTCGAGGTGAAGAGTTTCATCTTGAGCTTCGTATCCTGCGCGAGTTCATCGATCCTAGAAAACGGGATGTATTCCGCCGCGTCGAGTTCGCCGGATTGCAACTTCAAAATGCGCGTGTTGTCATCCGTGATGATCTCGAACTTGACGCGATCCAGATACGGCAAGGGCTTGCCGTCCGCGCCCTGTTCCCAGTAGTACGGGTTGCGCACCAGCACCATGCTCTCGCCGCGCTTCCAACTCCCGAGCTTGAACGGCCCCGACCCGATGGGCTGGTCGCCGAAAGCCTTGGCCTTGGCGGTCTCGTCCTTGCCGGGCAGCGCCATGAAGGAAGCCTTCGGCAGAATCGCGGCGTTGAAGGCGCTCATGGTCGTCAGGAACACCGGGTCTTTGGCCTTCAGATTGACGCGCACGGCATCCTTTGCGAGCACGTCCACGCTCTTGAGGTTGGCCAGGATGAAGCTCCAGAAACCGATGTCCTTCCTGGCCGCGCGCTCGAGCGACCATTTCACGTCTTCGGCCACCAGCGGCGCGCCGTTGGAAAACCGGACGCCGGGCCGCAATTTGAAGGTGTACGACAGGTTGTCTTTGGCGCTCGCCCACGAGATGGCCACGCCCGGCAGCACCTTCTTGCCGTCCAGGCTGGCCCGCACGAGCGTGTCCATGATGTTGCCCAGCACCCAGATGTCCGGGTTGCCGGTGTTGAGCGCGGGTTCCAGCACGCTCGAGTCCACGTAGCGCCCGAAGCTCAGGGTGCCGCCGCGTTTCGGGGTCGTCTGGCTCGAGGCGAGACCGACGATGGCAGCCGAGAGAAGTAGCGTGATCTGACCAAATTTCTTCACGTCGAGCCTCCTGCCCCGCCCCCAATTCGAGCTTAAGACTTTTTGCGCACGAGGCGGAACACAGTCTGGGACACCATTCATGAAACGCTGTCCCAGACGGTGTTCCTGAGCATCACTTCTCGAGGTACGCGCTGCCGAAAACGTTGACGCCCAACGGCGTCTGCACGAAATCCCGAAGCTTCTTCGAGAGCGCCACCGCGAAGGGTTGCTCGTAAAGGAAAATCATTGGTGCGGCCTCGGTGTGGATCTGCTGGATGCGCTTGTACATCGCGGCGCGCTTGGTCGGGTTGGTTTCCTGCTGACTCTGGGCAAAAAGCGTATCTGCCTCGTCGCTTTTGAAGCCCGTCTTGAACGATTCCGCGTTGGCGAACACGGCGGCGTAGGCGGTCAATTCGTTCGGATCGGCGATATCGTACGTCCAGTAGTTGACCTGCATCTGGAAGTCCGTGTCCTGGTATTTGGAATTCGTGGTGGCGCTGTCGAACTGGTCGATCTTGAGCTTCACGCCGATCTGATCCCACATCTGCTGCAATGCGGTGGTCAGGGCGATCTGGTCGGCGCTGCCCGCCACGATCTGCACGGCGATTTCAGTGCCGCTCGGAATACCGGATTCCGCCAACAGGGTCTTGGCTTTCTCGAGGTTGAAGGGGTACATCGCTTGCGGCGCGAACAACGGCGTGGAGGACGACAGGTACGACTGCATCGGTTTGCCGATGCCGAAGGTCACGAGCCGGATCAGGGCCTGCTTGTCGGTGGCGTAGTTGAGCGCCTGACGGAATTTCAGGTTTGAAAGGGGGTTGTCCGTGCCATCCTTGAGCTTGGGGCGGTTGTTCATCACGATGAAATTCACGCGCGTGCTGGAAAAGAGCTTCATGTTGAGTTTCGGATCGGCCTGCAGTTCCGCGACCCTGGGAAACGGAATGAATTCCGCGCCGTCGAGTTCGCCGGATTGCAATTTCAGGATGCGCGCGTTGTCGTCCGGAACGATCTCGAAGCGCACCTCGTCCAGGTACGGCAGGGCTTTGCCGTCCGCGCCCTTGCGCCAGTACAGCGGGTTGCGTTTGAGCGTCATGCTGGTGCCGCGCTTCCATTCGGCGAGCACGAACGGCCCGGTGCCGATCGGTTTTTCGGCGAAGGCTTTGGCTCGGGCTTTCTCGTCGGCGCCCTTGACGGCGCTGTAGAGCTTCTGCGGCAGGATCGCGCTGTTGAAGGTGGCCAGCGCGGCGGGCAGGCTCGGGTCGGGGTTCTTGAGGGCGATCACGACCTGGTTGCCTCTGGGCGTGACGCTCGAGATCGAACCGAGCAAGAAATTCCACGCGCCGTTCTTGTCGTTTCGCGCCCGATCGAGGGAGAACTTGACATCGCTCCCCGTGACGGCTGATCCGTTCGAGAATTTCACGCCGGGTCTGAGGGTCAGCGTGAAGGTTTTACCGTCCTTGCTGAACGCCCAGTTCGTGGCCAGTCCCGGTTTGAGCCCCTTACCGCCGGGGCCGGTCTGGATCAGGGTTTCGTAGATGTTCTGCAAGATCCAGATGTCGAGGTTGGCGTCCGTAAAAACGGGATCGAGGAACAAAGAATCAGCGTAGCGACCGTAGGTCAGTTTGCCGCCCCGCGTCGGGCCTTGCGCGTCAGAGATGCTTGCGGCCAACAGGCCCGCGATCAGTACGGCTCCAAACCATTTTCGCATCAGAACCCCCACAGTTGCGCACTTCAAAAGCTCGACCCCGAATGGCCTCGGTTAACACCGTCCTGGGCGGTATTAAAGATTCGCGTGCTGGACGGTGTTCTCGTGATTCGAGGCACCCTAAGACCTGTCCCCGACGGTGCGTTCTCAGAACGAGAAGACCGTCGGGGACGAGAACTGATTTACTTCTCGAGAGAAGTATTGACGAAGATGTTGTTGCCCAGGGGGATCTGCACGAAACCCTTGACGTACTTCTGCAGCGCGACCGGGTACGGCGCCTCGTAGAGGAAAATGATCGGCGCGGCGTCGTAGTAGATGCTCTGGATCGAGCGGTACAGGCTGGCGCGCTTGATACGGCTCGGCTCGCGCTGGCTCTGTTCGAACAGGCCCTCGAGCTTGTCGCTCTGGAAGCCGGTGTGCAGGCTCTCGACGTTCTTGAAGATCGCGAAGTAACCCGTGATCTCGGATGGGTCGGCGATGTCGTCCGTCCACTTGCTGACGCGCATGGAAAAGTCATTCGCGCGGTACTTGGCGCGGTTGGCGGCGCTCTCCAGGGGCTGAATGACCAGTTTCACGCCGATCTGCGACCACATCTGCTGCAGCGCGCTGGCGATCGCGGTCTGGTCGGCGTTGCCGGAGACGATCATGGTGGATGTCTCGAAGCCTTTTTCAAAACCAGCTTGCTTGAGGAGCGCCTTGGCCTTCTCGACGTTGTAGACGTAGCCGTGCTGCGCGGCGTAGAGCGGCGTGGCGCTGGACATGAAGGACTTCGATGGTTTGGCCAATCCGAAGGTCACGAGCTTGATGATCGCGTCCTTGTCGGTGGCGTAATTGAGCGCCTGGCGCACCTTGGCGTTCGAGAGCGGGTTGTCCGAGCCGTCCTTGAGCTTGGGGCGGTTGTTCATGATCACGCTGTCGACTTCGGTGGATGGGAAGAGCGCCATGTTGAGCTTGTCGTCCTTCTGGAGTTCCGCGACTCGAGCCAGCGGGATGAATTCCGCGCCATCGAGTTCGCCGGATTGCAATTTCAGGATGCGGGTGTTGTCGTCCGGGATGATCTGGAAGTCGATCTCGTCGAGGTACGGCAGCGCCGCGCCATCTTCACCCTTGCCCCAGTAATTGGGGTTGCGCTTGAGCGTCATGCTCGAGCCCTTTTTCCACTCGCTCAGCACGAACGGGCCGGTGCCGATGGGTTTCTCGGCGAAGACTTTGGCCTTGTCCTCGTCTTTTGCGCCGGGGATGGCCATGAACTGCTTCTGCGGCAGGATCGCGGTGTTGAAGGTGGCGAGCGCGGCGGGCAGGCTCGGGTCGGGGTACTTGAGGCTGAGCGTGACCGTGGTGGCGTTGGTGATCGTGACCGTGTCAATCGAGGCGATCAGGCCGTTCCAGGCGCCGTTGTCCGGGTTCTTGGCTCGATCCAACGAAAATTTCACGTCGGCGGCGGTCAAGAGCGTGCCATCGGAGAATTTGACGCCGGGTCTGAGGGTCAGCGTGAAGGTCTTGCCGTCCGGCGTGACCGCGTAACGCGTGGCCAGGCCGGGTTTCGTGCCCTTGCCGTCGTTGGTGGGTTGCAGCAGCGTGTCGTAGAGGTTCAAGAGAATCCAGATGTCCACGTTCGCGTCGTTCAGCACGGGATCGAGAAACAGCGAATCTGCGTAACGTCCGTAGGTCATCTTGCCGCCGCGTTTCGGTGCGGCGGAGACGACGGTGGAAATCAAAACCACCGCGATGAGCGCGAAGGAAACGAATCTCTTCATGCGACCCTCCTCGAGAAACCCGCCTGAGGCCACGGTGGCTTCGGCAAAGTGTTATGGCGGAGCTTAACGCTCACACCTGCCAGCGTCAAGACCTCGGGCGCGCAGAACTGCTTCTGGCGCACCCCGAATCTCGAATCGCGTCAGCGGCACCGTTCAGAACGCAAATAGATATATGCGTTCCAGACGGTATTTTTTCGAACATCCGACCCGTAAGGCGGGCCGGACGAGGGGCGAGTTCAAACGGGCGGGCGGGCGGGTTCGATGGGAACGGGTTTGACCGATGCGAGTCGGAGTGTTATGTTTTCCCAACACACTCGCCTCTCGAGGACTGACCGTGAAAATCAGGATAGACCGCGATCTGCCCGTCTCACTCAGCCAGCAATTGCGCGGGCAGATCGAGTACGGCATCGCCTGCGGCGAACTCCCGCTCGGCGCGCAACTGCCGAGCGTGCGCGAACTGGCCGAAGCCCTGGGCATCGCGACGGTGACGGTTTCGCAGGTCTACAAGGAACTTCAGGGCGCCGGTTTGCTGGAAAGCCAGCATGGGCGCGGCACCTTCGTGGCCACGAGCGGTTCCAGTGCGCCGGAAGGACAGGAGCGCGCGCTCGAGTTGCAGCGCCAGATCGACCGCCTGATCGTGATCGCAGACGCGCACGGCCTGACGCGAGTCGAACTCTCCGGGATGGTCAACGCACGACTCGGGCGGCGCGCCTCGCACCAGTCCATCAAGCTGGTGTTCGTCGGGATTTTCTCGGAGGCGACCCGCAGTTACGCGACCGACCTGCGCCCGTTGCTGCACCCCGGCGACACGCTTGATTCGACCACGCTCGAGCATCTGGAGGCCGACCCGAACGCGCTTCGAGGCATCAAAAAGGCGGACCTGTTGGTGGCTATCGCGCACCGCAAGGCGCAGGTGCAGGCGGTCGTCGGGCCGCGCGTACCGATCGCGACGGTCAACTTCATCCCCTCCGAACGCACGCGCACCGCCCTGGCGGAACTCGGGCCGCGCACCCGTCTGGGCATTCTTTCGACCTTTCCGGAATTCCTGCCGACCATGAAATCCGGCGTGGAACGTTTCGCATCTCACCTGGAATCACCGCTGGCTGCCGTGCTGGACGACCGAGATTCGGTCGAACGATTGCGGCGCAACTGCGACGTGATCGTCTACGCCACGGGTTCCGGCAGCATCCTGGAAGGTCTGCCCGAGCACGTCCGGGCGTTCGAGTACCGCCACGTGCCCGACCCGCGCAGCGTCGAACGCGACCTGCTGCCCGTGGTCGAGCGCCTGCGCGAGCAGAAATCGGATGCGATCAAACGCGCTTGAAGGCTTCAAAAGCCAGCCTCGAGTATCGACTATCCCAAACGCACCGCCTCGCCCACTCTTCGCAAAGGAGCCGCCGTGAAGATTTCTGACATGAACTGGATGCAGGTCGAGGCGTACCTCAAAAATGACGACCGTTGCGTGCTGCCGCTGGGCAGCACCGAACAGCACGCCTACCTGAGCCTGAGCGTGGACAGCATCCTGGCGGAACGCGTCGGGCTCGAGGCGGCGGAACCCCTTCAGATTCCGGTTTTTCCGGTGCTGGCCTACGGCATCACGCCGTACTTCCGGGCGTATCCGGGCAGCATCAGCTTGCGGGTCGAGACGTATCTGAACATTGTCCGCGACGCGCTGGACGGCTTGCTCGAGCAGGGCTTCAAACGCATTCTGATCGTCAACGGGCACGGCGGCAACACGCCCGCGCAGGGCTTCGCGGGCGAATGGATGGCGGATCATCCCGGCGCGCAAGTGATGTTTCACAACTGGTGGAACGCACCGCGAGCCTGGGCGAAGGTTCAAGAGATCGATCCCGTGGCCTCGCACGCGTCGTGGATGGAGAACTTCCCGTGGACGCGTCTGAACAACATCGCACCGCCGAGCGAACAAAAACCGATGGCAGATTTTTCAAAGTTGCGCCTGTTGGGGCCGAAGGCGCTGCGCGCGTACCTGGGTGATGGCAATTACGGCGGGTTGTACGAACGCCCCGACGCGGACATGCACGCCCTCTGGGACGTGGCGGTCAGTGAAACCAGGGACTTGCTCGACCAGGGCTGGGCGTGAACACCCGCCTGCCCGAACCGATCCTGATCTGGGGTGCGGGCGCGATCGGCGGCACGATGGGCGCGTATTTCGTGCGGGCTGGACATGAAGTCGTGTTCGTGGATCGCGCACTCGATCACGTCGAGGCGATCAACTCGCGCGGGCTGAGGCTCGAGGGGCCGATCGAGGAATTCAGTGTGGCGGCGCGCGCTTTCACGCCGGAACAACTCATTGGGACGTACAGCACGGTCTTCTTATGCGTCAAAGCGCACCACACGCTCGAGGCGATCACGGCCCTAGAGCCTCACCTCGCAGCGGGCGGCTTCGTGGTCAGCGCGCAGAACGGGCTGAACGAGTTGGAAATCGCGCGCGTCATCGGCGAATCGCGCACCATCGGATGCTTCGTCAATTTCGGGGCGGATTACCTCGCGCCCGGCGCGATCCACTACGCGGGGCGCGGCGCGGTCGTGATCGGAGAACTCAACGGGCAACCCACGCCCAGGCTCGAGGGGCTCTGCGCGATTCTGCTCGAGTTCGACGAGGGCGCGGTGCAGACCGCCAATATCTGGGGTTACCTGTGGGGCAAGATGGCCTACGGCGCGCAATTGTTCGTGACGGCATTGACCAACGAATCGATCGCCGATGCGCTCGCGGCCACGGAAAACCGCGCGCTCTTCACGGAAGTCGCGCGCGAGGTCGTGCGCGTGGCCGCCGCCAGAGGCGCGACGCCGGAGGGCTTCAACGGTTTCAACCCGCGCGCTTTCTTTCCGGACGCCAGCCTGGAAGACGCCGCGAGTTCTCTTCAGGAGATGGTGGCCTTCAACCGCAGGTCCGCCAAGACGCACTCCGGCATCTGGCGCGACCTGGCCGTGCGCAAACGCCAGACCGAAGTGGACGCGCAACTCGGCCCAATCGTCAGGCTCGGCGCGGAGGCCAACGTCGACACGCCCTTGATCGCGCGGCTGATCGAGATGATTCACGAGATCGAACGCGGCGAACGCGAACTCGACTGGGAGAACCTGAGTGAGCTCGAGAAGGAGTTGCGATGACGGAACGCACCGCTCAGATCCCGATCGCGAGCACACCGTCCGGGACGGTCATTCGCGGTTACGTCCAGCTCGAGTTAGACGTGCCGCTCGAGCTGCCGTACACGGTTGTTCAGGGCGCGCAAGCGGGGCCAAAATTGCTGGTGACTGCCGGAATTCACGGCGCTGAATACGCCAGCATCGAGGCCGCCGTGCGCGCCTCCCAGATCAGCCCGCAAAACCTTTCGGGGACGCTGGTGGTGCTGCCGATCACCAACCCGCCCGCCTACAGAGCGCGCAGCATTTACACCAACCCGATCGACGGCCAGAACCTCAACCGCCAATTTCCCGGCGATCCGGACGGCAGCTTCAGCCAGCAACTCGCGGCCTGGCTGACCGAAAATGCGATTCGGCAGGTGGACGCCTTGATCGACCTGCACGGCGGCGACATGATCGAGGCGCTCACGCCGTTCACGATCTTTACCGATGGCGACGAGAGAGCTCAGGCTCTGGCGGAGGCGTTCGGGATTCCCCTGTTGGTCTCGAGCGCGCCGGGCGGCACGACCATCGGTGCCGGGTTCAAAAATGGCGTGCCGTCGATCCTGGCCGAAGCGGGCGGCAACGGGTTGTGGCCGGAATCGGACGTGGCCCGGCTCGAGCATGGCGTGACGCGCGCGATGCAATTCATGGGAATGCTGCCCGGCGCTCCGGAACCGCTGCCGACCCGCTTGTTAACGCAGTTCGCGTGGTTGCGCGCCGATCACGACGGCCTGTGGCACCCCGCAGTCGGGGCGGGCGAGACCGTGCAGGCCGGGCAGGATCTGGGGCGAATCACCGATGCCTTCGGCTCGAGCGTGCAGCAAATCAGCGCGCCACAAGCTGGCGTGACGCTCTTCGCCGTGACCAGCCTGGCGATCAACCGCAACGATCCGTTGTACGGAATCGGAGCCTGAGGTGCGCGGCTTGACGCCGGAATTGGTGCAGGACATGGCGCGGCTGGCCGGGATCGCGCTCGATCTCGAGCGGGCGCGAGTGGTGGTTGGCGCGTTGGAACCCGCGTTCGATAGCGACGAGAAAATCGCGGCGCTCGGGCTGGGAACGCTGAGCGCCGTCGGCAATCCGTGGCCGGAGGTGGACGATGGACGGATTTGATCGGTGCGTGTCGCGGGCGACTGAATATGTATCCCAGCCTCTCGCGGCGAGAACCGGATCGAAGAGTCCGATGCTCGAGGCAGATCAGCAAAACACCGTCCGGCACGCGTTCAACAAGGCACGTCCAGGACGGTGTTCTGACATTGAGACCCGAGATGTCTGACCTGGAATTGCTGCACAAATCCATCCCGGAAATCGGGGCGTTGTTCCGATCCGGGGCGCTCTCGCCGCTCGAGTTGACGCGGCTGACGCTGGCGCGAATCGAGCGACTCGATCCCGCGCTGAACGCGTTTATCACCGTCACGGCGGATCGGGCGCTGGATCAGGCGGCGCGAGCGGAACGAGAATTGCGATCTGGAACGGATCGAGGGCCGTTGCACGGCGTACCAGTCGCGCTCAAGGATCTGGTGGACACAGCGGGCGTGCGCACCACCTGCGGCTCGCGGATCCTGAAGGACAACGTTCCAGCGCGCGATGCGGTCATCGCGGCGCGGCTCGAGCGCGCGGGCGCGGTCGTGGTCGGCAAGACGAACCTGCTGGAATTCGCCTACGGCATCGTGCACCCCGATTACGGCCAGACGAACAACCCGTGGGACACATCGTTCACGGCGGGCGGCTCGAGCGGCGGTTCGGCGGCGGCGGTCGCGGCGGGCTTGTGTTTCGCGGCGGTCGGGACGGACACGGGCGGTTCGATCCGCATTCCGGCGGCCTATTGCGGCGCGGCGGGCTTGAAACCGACCTACGGCCTGACCAGTCTGGAAGGCGTCTTTCCGCTGTCCTGGTCGCTCGATCACGCGGGGCCGATCGCGCGTTCCAGCGGTGACGCATTGCTGATGCTCGAGGCGATGCTGGGGTTTTCGCTCGAGCAAAAACCGCTCGAACTCAAAGGCCTGCGCTTCGGCGCGATCCAGCGCGATGGCGCAGAGATGCAGCCCGAGGTGATCGCGGCTTTCGACGCCGCCTGCCGCGCGCTCGAAGCTGCCGGGGCGGAAGTTCACGACGTGCGCATCCTTGACCTGGAACTGGCGGACGCCGCGCTCTTGAACGTGCTGCTGCCCGAGGCGAGCGCGATTCACGCCCGCTGGCTCGAGGAGCGCCCGGAGGATTACGCGCCGTTGACGCGCTTGCAGATCGAGATGGGTTTCGCCGTGCCCGCCGTGTC
>CAXTKV010000047.1:14017-28493 GCA_964244895.1 uncultured Deinococcales bacterium | reverse complement strand
ACCCCCTTGCGCCCGCGTCAGATGAGCTTCGAGAGCCCCGGTTTCATGCTGCCGTTGCGGTTGGGCATGGTCAACGCGGTCGGCGATCAGGATCTGATCGTGTACGCCCTGACGCGCAAGGGCCGGGTCGAGACGGTCAATTACTCGACCGTGCCCGTGCCATCGGACGCTGAAGTCCCGCTGTTCGTGAAGGACGAATTCAGCCGCTTTTACAAATCCATGTTCGATACTGCCTTCAAGCGCGAGAACCGCCGCAGCGTCTTCATGGAATACGCCTGGGACACGTCCTGGTGCGACCCGTGCGCCAGCGCGCCGCCCACACCGGACGAATTGCAACGCGCGGGTGCGGGCTGGGTCGGGCAGAGCGGCGGGGTCTTCCTGACGCGATTGCACGTGCGCTACAGCAAGTTGCGGTTCAAGGAAGACCTGATGTTCCGCGAGACGCCCAGCAACCAGAACTTCCAGGGTCGCTACATCCTTCGCCACGCCTGGCAGGGTGAGGCCAAGTGCGACGAGGCCAAAACGTACCAGGCTGACCTGCCCAAGCGCCTCGAGCGTCAGGCGCAAACCCTGGCCAACCTGACCGGCTGGAGCATCACCGAGATTCGCCGTAAGGCCGGATTGAAGTAACACCGCGTAGCACGCATATGTTGATCTCGAGAGAACACCGTCCTGGACGGTGTTCTTGCTTTTGTCCGATGCCGGAGGGGTCGCTCGAGCATCACGTTCGAGGCGCGATCTTTGTCCTCGTCTCGAGGATGACGGTTCGGCGCGCCTCGCGCTGATAGAGTCTTTTCATGTTCCAGTTCAAACAGCGCATTCCCGTGACCATCGTCGGCGGTTTCCTGGGCGCGGGCAAGACCACGCTGGTCAACCACATCATCAAGGACGGTGGCAAACGCTTCGGCGTGATCGTCAACGAATTCGGCGAGACCAGCATCGACGGCGCGCTGATCGAAAACCTCGACGATGACGGCGTGGCGGAATTCGCGGGCGGCTGCATCTGCTGCGCGGGCCGCGACGATCTGGCCGAAGCGATGCTCAAGCTCGCTTTGCGAAAAAACCCGCCGGAACACCTTCTGATCGAACTCTCCGGGTTGGCCGACCCGGTTCCGGTCGCGCAGACGGTGCTCGACCCACAGTTGCGCGGCTTGTTCGACCTGGACGGCATCATCGGCGTGGCGGACGCGCGCAACCTGCAAAAAACCCTGACCGAAGGTCCGGAAGGCGCGGTGCAACTCGCGTACGCGAGCGCCATCGTGCTGAACAAAACCGATCTGGCCACACCTGATGATCTCGAGCAAGCCAGGGGTCTGCTGCGCGGGCTGAACCCGATGTCCGACGTGACCGAAACCCAGAACGCGAACGTGGACGCCAAAGAAATCATCGCGCAGGACGCGTTCTCGCCGGATTGGAAGCCCAAAGGCCACCACCACGAACACACGCCCGGCATGGTCAGCTTCAGCCTCGTCAACGACGAACCCCTGGACGTGTTCGCCTGGAACACGTTTCTCGAGGAAAAAATTCTTTCCAGGCCCGGCAGCGTTTTCCGCGCCAAAGGTTTTTTGATGTTCCCTGAAGTCCACCACGAGATCGTGTTCCAGAGCGTGCGCGAGATTTTTTCCGCCCACCAGGGCAACCCGAAGCAGAGCGCGCGATCCAGCCTGGTCGTGATTGGGCGCGGCCTGGACGAAACCGAGTACCGCGATGCGTTCGCGAAGCTCGGGAAATCGCAGGTGGTCAAAAAGATCGTGCGCTAATACCGTCCTGCACGTATTCTCGAGAACATCGTGTGGGACAGTGTTCTTTTTATCGAGGTTGCATCAAAGAGCGCTGGAAATGTGGGCGAATGCCGACACTTCCAGCGCTGCGGTTCAGCCAGGGAAATCCTGACCAGAACCCACCTTGTCGCCCGCTCAGTCCTCAGCGCAGATCGTCTGATCACTCGCGTTACGATCCGTACCAAATTGATATGCCTTCATCAGTGGATCGGATGAGTACACGGGCGTGAAGCACTCTTTCGGCGGATTGAAGTAAAAATAAATCATCCAGCCACCAAAATATGTAGCTGTTCCCAACACCATACCGAGTAATAAAAAGCTGGCGCGTTTGATTGTTACTTGCATAAAAATCTCCAAAAAAGAAGTGGAACAGATCCTGGCGGGCGAGTTTTCAAGGTTCGCAGGCCGAAGGCCTGGCCGGACGGTAGCACCGCATCGGGGCGTGCCCGCAAAAAACCGCACTTTTTGACGGGTACGGCTGTGGCGCTCTCGAGAAATCCATGTTGACCCTCCTAGCGCTTAGAATCGCGCCACGCTCGAGCAGGGTTTTGGGCCAATCTCGAGGGTGGAGGAGGGGTCGTATGAAGCTGAAAGCGGTGGCGGCAATCGGTGCGGGCGTGCTGGTGGGCGGTTTGATGATCGCTTCGGCGCAGGGCAAGGGCACGATCAAGGTCGTGTCGCAATCGCCGCTTTCCGGCGGGCAATCGGTGCTGGGCGAGGCCGTCAGGAACGGTGCGCAACTGGCGTTGGACGATTTTGGCAAGCTGGTCACGAGCTGGGGTTTCAAGCTGGCGTTTGAACCCTACGACGATCAGGCCAAACCGGACGTGGGTACGGCCAACGCGAACCGTGTGATCAACGATCCGGACGTGCTGGGCGTGATGGGTCACTTCAATTCCGGCGTCAGCGTCCCCGCCAGCGAGGTTTATGCCAAGGTCGGGCTGGTGATGATCTCGCCGACGAACACGGGTACGAAAGTCACGGATCGCGGCTTGCCGAACGTCAACCGCGTCTGCGGTCGAGATGATGTGGCCGGGCCAGCCATCGCGGAGTTCGCCGCCAAGACCCTCAAGGCCAAACGCATGTACGTGCTGTCCGACAAGACCGCTTACGGCGATGGCATCGCGGCGGAAGTCTCGAGGACGCTCAAAACCCTGGGCGTCGAGATTGTGTACGAGGGTGGCATCGCCAGCACCGAAACCGATTTCAGTTCCGTGCTCAACCGCGCCGTGGTGGACAAGCCCGACGCCGTGTTCTTCGGCGCGATCTACGATCAGGCGGCGGTCTTGTTGAAGCAGATGCGCCAGAAGGGCGTGACGGCCCCCTTATTGGGCGGCGACGGGTACGACGGCAGCGATTTGCAGAAGATCGCCGGGCCGGACATGATGAAAAGCGTGTACTTCGCTACGATGGGTGCGCCGCTGAGCGCGTTGCCGAGCGCCAAGCGCTTCGCGGAACGCTACAAGGCCAAATTCGGCAAAGACCCCGAAGGTTACAGCGCCTACGCCTACGACGCCGCCCGAGCCATCCTTCAGGGCATCGCTGACGCCATCCGCGCGGGCAAGGGCGCGAAGCCCACGCGCGAGGCCGTGGCGAAGGCTGTGCGCAGCGTGAACTTCACCGGCTTGACCGGCAAGATCGCCTTCAACGAGCGCGGCGATCTGCCCGTGGCCAAGTATTTCATCATCGCGGCGCAACCGGAGTACAACGACAACAAGGTCTTCAACACGATCACCGTGAACGCGCCCTCACCGAAGTAAATGCAGCACGACTCAGGCTCGAGGGGTCACGTCCTCTCGTGCCTGATTCGTTTTTCGTCCCCCTGCTTGGTTGAGAGAGATGGCTCGAGCGGCATGCCTCTGGTGTTCGTGCTGCTCGAGACGGAGGGGTCGTTCTCGAGAGCACCGTCCAGGACGTACTCTCGAGAATGCTGTCCAGGACGGTGTTCTACGTGCGATCCTCGTTCAGGTTGTACTTCATGATGCGTCCGTGCCGTCCGTCCTTGTCGCGCTCGAGGTCGTAGACGTCACCCTTCGGGCCGGAGCGCCGAATCGTGACGCGCCGGATCGCGGCCAGGTCATCGGGTGAAAGCTGGATGGCTGGAATGCGAAGGTTCTGCGTCAGGTGGCGCGTGGAGGTCGCGCCGACGATGGCGGCGGCCACGCCGGGTTGGTGCAGCGTCCAGCTCGAGGCGATCTGTCCGATGCTCGAGCCGTGCTGATCAGCAATGCCTTGAAGCGTCCCGAGCAATTCCTGGAACAGTTCCCAACCGCCGAAATCTTCGATGATCAGCTCGTATTTCGTGTGGGATCGGTTCTCGAACGGTTCCGTCGGTTTCGGTTTGCCCAGCCATTCGTCCGAGAGCAATCCGCCCGCCAGCGAGCCGTAGCACAGCAGCGCCACACCGTTCTGAACGCAGTCATCCGCGAGTTCTCGGGTCGGACGCTGATCGAGAACGCTGTATTGAACTTGTGTGGAGACGACGGGCACGCCAGCCTCGAGAATTTCTTTGGTGCAAGCCGTATTGAAGTTCGTCAACCCGATGTGCCGAATCTTGCCCGCGTCCCGAAGGCGCTTCAGCTCGAGCGCGGCCTGAACGTACTTTTTGACGTTGGTATCCCACCAGTGGAACTGCACCAGATCGAGGGCGTCTACACCGAGCCGGGTTCTCGAGCGGTCGATGATGGATTCGATGGACGCGGGCTCGAGGTCTTGGAGTTTGTCGTAGTCCGGCACGAACTTGGTGTGAACTTGAATGCGTTTTGCGAGTTCGGGGTACGCGCGGCGGAAGTCGCCGATCAATTCCTCGACGCCCGTGTAGATATCGGCGCAATCGAAGGTCGTGATGCCGGCTTCCACGAAGCTCGCCATGTCGTCAATCGCGCGGGTGCGGTCGATCTGTCCGTGTCCGCCCGCCAGATGCCAGCCGCCCTTGATGACCCTCGAGATCGAGTAACCGGGCGCGATTTCCTGGCGCTCGAGGCTCACGAGTTGCCCTCGAGCGGTACGGCGGTGACTTCGCTGTGCTTGAAGCTGCGCGTCCCGGAACGCGTGATCCTGAACCGCGATCCGCAGTTCGGGTCCGGGCAGGCGATCAGCGCGTCCGTGGTGATCCAGTCGTTCGGGTGCGTTGGTCGCTGCTTGGCGGGCAGGATCGGCAACAGCGCCGCCAGCGTGTAGATGCTCCAGGTCTGACCGGGCGGGAATTGTAGTTGCTCGCCGTGAAGCTCGAAGTGATCGCCGGGTTTGCCGCTGCAGTAGCAGGGTTTGTCACCGGGCGTCCATTCCACGCGCAGGTCGTACAGGTCAAAGGAATCGTCAATTTCGCTCATGCCCATTCCCCCTCTGGCTCATGTTACGACGAGAACACCGTCCAGCACAGTGTTTCTCGAGAATACAAGAATGGCGTCCTGGACGGTGTTCCCTCGATTTGCATTTTGGGTGTCGCGCGTACTATCTTAAGCCTCAATAGTTTAGACTTCAAACAAACTCGAATCTCGAGCTTCAACGATCCAATGAGGTTCCCATGCGAATCGTCTGCATCGGCGGCGGGCCAGCGGGGTTGTACTCGGCCCTGCTGCTGAAAAAACGCCACCCGGAATTCGACATCACCGTCCTGGAACGCAACCGACCCGGCGATACCTTCGGCTGGGGCGTGGTCTTCAGCGACCAGACGCTGGGGAATCTGGAAATTGCAGACCCCTCCTCGAGCGCCACCATTCAGAGCGCCTTCAACCACTGGGACGACATCGACGTGCATTTCAAGGGCCGCACGATCACCTCCGGCGGGCACGGCTTCTGCGGCATCGGGCGCAAGCGTTTGCTGAACATCCTTCAGGATCGCTGCGCCGAATTGGGCGTGAGGCTCGAGTTCGAGGCCGATGTCGCGGACGATCAAGAAATCGCGCGGCGTTACCGGGCCGATCTGGTGATCGCATCCGACGGGTTGAACTCGCGCATCCGAAAAAAGTACGAAGCGACGTTTCAACCGGACGTGGAATTGCGACAGTGCCGTTTCGTGTGGCTGGGTACGAAACAGAAATTCGACGCCTTCACCTTCGCCTTTGCCCAGACCGAACACGGCTGGTTCCAGGCGCACGCGTACCAGTTCGATGGCGACACCAGCACCTTCATCGTCGAGACGCCGGAGCACGTCTGGCGCGCTGCGGGGCTGGAAGCCATGAGCCAGCAAGACGGCATTGCGTTCTGCGAGAAACTGTTCGAGCCGTACCTGGGCGGTCACGGCCTGATCTCGAACGCCGCGCACCTGCGCGGCAGCGCGATCTGGATCAGGTTCCCGCGCGTGATCTGCAAAAGTTGGGTGCAGTGGAACGACCTGGACGGCCAGCGCGTGCCCGTCGTGCTGATGGGCGACGCGGCGCACACGGCACATTTTTCCATCGGTTCCGGCACGAAGCTGGCGCTCGAGGACGCGATCGGCCTCTCCAGGGCGTTCGAGAAGCACGGCGGAACCGATCCGTCGGGGAACCTCGAGCAGATTCTCGAGGCCTACGTCGCGGAGCGGAGCGTTGAAGTCCTGAAAATTCAGAACGCCGCGCGCAACAGCACCGAATGGTTCGAGAACGTGGATCGTTACACCGCGCTCGAGGCCGAACAGTTCGCGTACAGCCTGCTGACGCGCTCGCAACGCATCTCGCACGAGAATTTACGGTTGCGCGACGAGCGCTACGTCGAGGGCATGGAATCGTGGCTGGCGCAGCGATCAGGATTGCCACCGAAGCCCGTACCGCCGATGTTCACGCCGTTCACCTTGCGCGGCGTGACCTTGAAAAACCGCGTGGTCGTCAGCCCGATGGCGATGTACTCGGCGCAGGACGGAATCGCCGGAGATTTCCATCTCGTCCACCTGGGCACGCGCGCGATGGGCGGCGCGGGACTGGTCTTCACGGAGATGACCTGCCCGTCTGCGGACGCGCGCATCACGCCCGGTTGCGCCGGGATGTACGCGCCGGAACACGTTCGCGCCTGGCGGCGCATCGCGGATTTCGTCCATCAGAACTCGAGCGCCAAGATCGCCCTGCAACTCGGGCACGCCGGGCCGAAGGGCAGCACGCAACTCGGCTGGGAGGACGGCGACGAACCGCTGCCGACCGGAAACTGGCCGTTGATCGCGCCCTCGAGCATTGCCTACGGCCCGCGCAATCAGGTTCCGCGAGCCATGACCCGCGCCGACATGGATCGCGTGCTGGATGACTTCGTGAGGGCGACCCGCATGGGCATCGATGCGGGTTTCGACTGGCTGGAACTGCACGCCGCGCACGGCTATTTGATTTCAGCCTTCATCAGCCCGCTCACCAACCAGCGCACCGACGACTACGGCGGCAGTCTCGAGCACCGGATGCGCTACCCGCTGGAGGTTTTTTCCGCCATGCGCGCCGTCTGGCCCGACCACCTGCCGATGTCCGTGCGCATCAGCGCGCACGACTGGGCGGAGGGCGGCAACACGCCCGAGGACGCCGTGCGGATTGCCCGGATGTTCGAGGCGGCGGGTGCGGATCTGATGGACGTGTCCTCCGGTCAGACCACCCGAGATGCCCGACCCGTGTACGGGCGCATGTACCAGACACCATTCAGCGACCGCATCCGCAACGAGCTCGGCATGGCGACCATGGCCGTCGGCGCGATCTTCGAGGCCGATCACGTCAACAGCATCATCGCGGCGGGACGCGCCGACCTGTGCGCCATCGCCAGACCGCACCTGGCGGACGCCGCCTGGACGCTCCACCAGGCCGCCAACCTCGGCTACCGCGAGGTGGAATGGCCCAAGCCGTACCTGACGGGCAAGGCGCAACTCGAGCGCAACCTGGCGCGCGTGCAGGTGGACAAGGCCGAGGAGTTGGCCTCGAGATGAACGGAATTCTGGGTATATTTTTGAGAACACCGTCTGGCACGCGATTTTTTGATCTCGAGAAAACACCGTCCCGGACGGTGTTCCTGAACGTTGTATCTCGAGGCGCACCGTGACCCTCGCTGGCAGGCACGCGGTCGTGACGGGTGGTGGGCGCGGCATCGGCGCGGCCATCGCGGAATCGTTGGCGCGATCCGGTGCGAAGGTCACGCTGATGGGGCGATCATTGGACGCGCTCGAGCAGCGCGCCCAGAAATTGCGCGAGTTCGCGGAAGTGCATCTCGAGACCGCCGACGTGACCGATCAGCAGAGCGTCCTGGGCGCGTTCTCTGGCGCGTCCGATGCGCTCGGTCCGGTCACGATCCTGGTCAACAACGCGGGGCAGGCGCAGAGTCAGGCGTTCCTCAAAACAAGTCTCGAGCTATGGAACGCGATGCTCGAGGTCAACCTGACGGGCGCGTTCCTGTGCGCTCAGGCGGCGCTGCCGGGGATGCTCGAGGCGGGCTGGGGACGGATCGTGAACGTGTCCAGCACGGCGGGATTGGTCGGGTATCCGTATGTGACGGCCTACTGCGCGGCCAAGCACGGCGTGATCGGTTTGACGCGCGCCCTGGCGCTCGAGCTGGCCAGGAAAAACATCACGGTCAACGCGGTCTGCCCCGGTTACACCGACACCGACATCGTGCGCGATGCCGTGGCCAACATCGTCGCCAGAACCGGACGCGAAGAACGCGAGGCTCGAGCCGAACTGGTCAAGACGAACCCGCAAGGCCGCCTGATCGAACCCCATGAAATTGCCGAGGCCGTGCTGTGGCTGTGCCAGCCCGGTTCCGCGTCCGTCACGGGTCAGGCCATTCCAGTAGCGGGCGGAGAGGTGATGTGAATGACAGCCACCCTTGAACCCCTACCCATCGACCTCGAGACGCGCATCGAGGCGGATCACCACCAGGCCATCAAGCTCTGGTTGCGTTTGCTGACCTGCACCAACCTGATCGAAACCGAGATCAGGTCGCGATTGCGCGAGGAGTTCGACACGACCCTGCCGCGCTTCGATCTGTTGGCGCAACTCGAGCGCAGCCCGGAAGGTTTGAAGATGGGCGAACTTTCAAAACGCATGATGGTCACGAGCGGCAACGTCACCGGTATCACCGATCAGCTCGAGCGCGAAGGATTGGTGGCGCGCGAGGTGGACGCGTCGGATCGGCGCTCGTTCACGGTCAAGCTCACGAAGTCGGGGCACAAGACCTTCGCGCAGATGGCGCGGGTTCATGAGGGCTGGGTGATCGAGTTCTTCTGTGGTCTGTCGGCTCGAGAAAAGGACGCCATGTACGGCTTGCTCGCCAAACTGAAATCGCATCTGAACGCGGAGGTGAACCCATGAAGCTGCCCGGAAATCTGACCCGAGCCGAGGGGAGGGTGCGCTTGCCCGGAAACGCGCTCGAGCTCGCGAACTACGAGGCGCAGCACTTCGGGTACGCCGCGACTGACGGCGTGGCGACCATCACGCTGAACCGTCCCGAGCGCAAGAACCCGCTGACCTTCGAGAGTTACGCCGAGTTGCGCGACCTGTTTCGCGCGTTTGCCTCCGCATCCGACGTGAAGGCCATCGTCGTGACGGGCGCGGGCCAGAACTTTTCTTCCGGCGGCGATGTCTTCGAGATCATCGAGCCGCTGACCCAAATGGACATGCCCGGCATTCTCGCGTTCACGCGCATGACCGGCGATCTGGTCAAGGCCATGCGCGCCTGCCCGCAACCGATCATCAGTGCCGTGGACGGCGTGTGCGTCGGCGCGGGCGCGATGATCGCCCTTGCGAGCGACGTGCGTTTGGGCACGGCCCGCAGCAAGACGGCCTTCTTGTTCACCCGCGTCGGTCTGGCCGGGTGCGACATGGGCGCGTGCGCGCTCTTGCCCAGGGTGATCGGTCAGGGTCGCGCATCGGAACTGTTGTACACGGGCCGCTCGATGGGTGGTGACGAGGCCGAGCGCTGGGGATTTCTCAACCGTATCTGCGCGCCTGAAAGCGTTCTAGAGGATGCGCAAGCCCTGGCTCGAGAATTGGCGATTGGGCCGAGCTTCGCCCACGGCATGACCAAAAAAATGCTGCACCAGGAATGGAACATGGGGCTGGATGAGGCCATCGAAGCGGAAGCTCAGGCGCAGGCGATCTGCATGGCGACCCGAGATTTCCACAGGGCATTTCACGCCTTTGCCGCCAAGGAAAAGCCGCGCTTCGAGGGGGATTAACGATGCCCGAGATGATCGGTGCGCCTCGAGAGAACACCGTCCAGCACGGTGTCCTCGTGATTTCGAAAAAGTGCGTCTGGGACGGTGTTCTCTTCATTCCTCTCGAGTCTCGATCGAGCGAGGGCAAGAATCATGACCGATAAGTCGTATCTCGAGTGGCCCTTCTTCGATGCGCACCACGCCGACCTCGAGCGCGATCTGGACGCGTGGGCGGCGCGGAACCTGGAGCATTTTCACGGTGCTGATGTTGACGCTGCCTGCAAGGAGCGCGTCTCGAGCCTGGGTGCGGGTGGCTGGTTCCGCTATGCGGTGGCGGGTCGGGAAAACGGCGGAAAGGCCGACCAGATCGACACGCGCGCCATCTGCCTGATCCGCGAGACGCTGGCGCGGCACGATGGACTGGCGGATTTCTGCTTCGCGATGCAGGGTTTGGGCTCGGGCGCGATCTCGTTGTTCGGCGCGCCGGATCAGAAACGCGCGTACCTGCCTGGCGTCTCGAGCGGCCAGATGATCGCAGCCTTCGCGCTCTCCGAACCTCTTGCTGGTTCGGACGTGGCGGCCATGACCTGCGCCGCGCGGCTCGAGGGTGACTACTACGTGCTGGACGGCGCGAAAACCTGGATCAGCAACGGTGGCATCGCGGATTTCTACGTGGTGTTCGCGCGCACCGGGGAGGCGGGTTCGAGGGGCATCAGCGCGTTCATCGTGGACGCCAATACGTCCGGCCTCGAGATCGCAGAGCGCATCGAGGTGATCGCGCCGCACCCGCTGGCCAGGCTCGAGTTCAGGAATTGCCGCGTGCCCAAAAACCGATTGATCGGTGAACCCGGTCAGGGTTTCAAGATCGCCATGAGCACGCTGGATGTCTTCAGAACGTCCGTGGCCGCCGCCGCGCTCGGCTTCGCGCGCTGCGCGCTGCACGAATCCCTGGGGCGTGCGACTTCGAGAACCATGTTCGGGCAGACGCTGGCGGATTTTCAGTTGACGCAAGCAAAACTGGCGGACATGGCCACCGCCGTGGACTCGAGTGCGCTCCTCGTGTATCGCGCGGCCTGGATGCGAGATCGCGGCGAGCGCGTCACCAAGGAAGCCGCGATGGCCAAGATGACCGCCACCGAGGAAGCGCAGCGCGTGATCGACAACGCCGTGCAGATCTTCGGCGGGTTGGGCGTGACGCGCGGTAGCGTCGTGGAATCCCTCTACCGCGAGGTTCGCACGCTCCGCATCTACGAGGGCGCGACCGAAGTGCAGCAGATGATCATTGCGCGCGAAGTGCTGAAATCTTTCAAGGAACGCCAATCTCGAGAGGAGGCGAAACTCGCGTGAACTGGACGGCGCACACGGACACGTTCGCCAGGGATCACTTGCCGCCCACGGAATTCCAGCCCGAATTCGTGTTCGAGTTGCCCGAGTTGCGCTACCCGGAGCACCTGAACTGTGCCACGGAACTGTTGGATGCTGCGATCTCACGCGGTTGGGGCGAGCGCGTCGCGTTCCGCGCGCCGGGCGTGACCTGGACGTACCAGGATTTGTTGGATCGATCCAACCGGATCGCGCGCGTGCTGGTCGAAGATCATGGGCTCGAGGCGGGAAACCGGGTGCTGCTGCACGGGTTCAACAACCCGATGATGGTCGCGTGCTGGTTCGGGATCGTCAAGGCGGGCGGGATCGTGGTCGCGACCATGCCGCTGCTGCGCGCGAAGGAACTGACCGATGTGGTCACGAAAGCGGAAATCTCGCACGCGCTGGTGGACGCCAGGCTGGCGGAGGAACTCGAGAACGCGCTGCCGGATTGTCCGTCGCTGACGAACGTTTGCCGCTTTGGGAACGCTGACGCTGAGGGTCTCGAGGCGCGCATGGCGCTCAAATCCGGGAGCTTTGAGAACGTGGACACGCACCGCGACGACGTGGTGTTGATCGCCTTCACGTCGGGCACGACCGGCAAGCCGAAGGGCTGCGTTCACTTCCACCGCGACGCGCTCGCCATCTGCGACACCTTCGCGAAGCACACGCTCAAGGCGAACGCGGACGATGTCTTCACGGGAAGCCCGCCGCTCGCGTTCACCTTTGGGCTGGGCGGGATCGTGCTTTTTTCGATGCGAATCGGCGCGAGTTCGGTGCTGCTGGAAAAGGCCGCGCCGGAATTGCTCCTGCCCGCGATTGCGGAATTCGGGATCAGCGTCGTCTTCACCGCGCCGACCTCGTACCGCGCGATGGCGGGACTGGTGCGCGATGTTGATCTCTCGAGCCTGCGCAAGTGCGTGTCTGCGGGCGAGGTGCTGCCCGCCGCGACCCGGACGCTGTGGCGCGAAGCGACGGGCATCGAGTTGATCGACGGCATCGGCGCGACCGAGATGCTGCACATCTTCATCTCGGCGGACGAACGCGAGGCCAGGGCGGGTGCGACCGGCAAGCCCGTGCCGGGATTCGCGGCCTGCGTCATGGACGACGATGGGAACGTGCTGCCGCCCGGTCAGGTCGGAAAGCTGGCGGTCAAGGGGCCGACGGGTTGCCGATACCTGGCGGATGATCGTCAGCGCCATTACGTGCGCGACGGCTGGAACGTCACCGGTGACGCGTACCTGATGGACGAGGACGGCTACTTTCACTACCAAGCGCGCACGGACGACATGATCATCTCCTCGGGGTACAACATCGCCGGGCCAGAAGTCGAGGGCGCGCTCTTGCAGCACAAAAGCGTCGCGGAGTGCGCCGTGATCGGTGCGCCGGACGCGGATCGCGGACAGATCGTGATGGCGGTGGTCGTGCTGCGCGCCGGAATTGAGCCATCGCCCGAGATGGCCAAGGAACTCCAGGATTTCGTCAAGCGAACCATCGCGCCCTACAAGTACCCTCGAGCCATCGAGTTCCGCGACGCGCTGCCGAAGACCCAGACGGGCAAATTGCAGCGCTTCAGGTTGCGCCAGGACGCGCTCGAGAGACGAGAGAACCCGTGAAGAGGCTGCAACCCCCAAACTGGGCGAAACCGAAAGGCTACGCGAACGGTATTTCAGCCAGAGGCCAACTCGTGTTCGTGGCCGGAATGATCGGCTGGAACCAGGATGGTCAGTTCGAGACGCACGATTTTGCGGGTCAGGTTCATCAGGCTTTATCCAACATCGTGGCCGTGCTGCGCGAGGCGGGCGGCGGGCCGGAGCACATCGTGCGCCTGACCTGGTTCGTGACGGACAAGCGCGAATACCTGGCTTCGCTCGAGCATCTCGGCCCGGCGTATCGGGATGTGATGGGGCGGCATTACCCCGTCATGAGCGTGGTCGAGGTTTCCGCGCTGATCGAGGATGCGGCCAAGGTAGAGATCGAGGCGACGGCGGTGATCCCGGAATGACGATGGGGAAGCACCGTGCTGGACGCGCTCGAGAAAACGTCGTCTGGGACGGTGTTTTTGGTTGCTCGAGAAACCTTGATGCTTGCGTAGGGGCGGGTATCGTGCTTCAGCACGCTGCAGGTATCGTGCTTCAGCACGCTTCACGTGACGTGTTCGCCCTCGAGCGGAAACAATTACTCGAGACTCGGCCTACGCATGATCTCGAGAATCGAGCGATGTGATGCCAGACGACTCGAAACGAAACAACACCGTCCCAGACGCGATCCCTGAGAATGCTGTCCAGGACGGTGCTCCTCGGGATGAAACCACGTTCCGAACCGCGCACACGGACTTCAAGAACGCCTTCTCTTACGGCGATTACCTGGCGCTGGACGAACTGCTGGGCGCGCAACGACCCCTGACGGACGCGCACGACGAACCGCTCTTCATCGCCATTCATCAAGTGCAGGAACTCTGGATGAAGCTTTTAATTCACGAACTCTCGAGCGCGATGCGCTGCCTGGAAGGTGGCGTGATCGACCCGGCCATGAAGATGCTGGCGCGCGTGTCCAGGGCGCAGGAGCAGATGACGAACGCCTGGGAGGTCTTGAAGACCATGACGCCCGCCGATTACCTGGTGTTCCGATCAGCGTTTGGGCAGGCGTCGGGTTTTCAATCGCACCAGTATCGGTTGATCGAGTTTTTGTTCGGCAACCGTCAGTCCTTCATGATGCGCCCGCACGAGCACAGGCCGGATCATCACCGCTCGCTCGAGGACGCGCTGCAAACGCCGAGCCTCTACGACCTCTCGATTCGATTGCTCGCGTCTCGAGGGCTGAACATCCCAGAGGGCGTCCTGAAACGCGATTTTGCTCAACCCTACGAACCGAACGAGGCCGTGCTGAACGCCTGGCTCGAGGTCTACCGCGATACGGCGCGATACTGGGACTTGTACGCGCTGGCGGAAAAGCTGGTGGACGTGGAGGACAATTTCAGGCGCTGGCGCTTCAACCACCTCGTGACGGTGGAGCGCGTGATCGGTTTCAAGCGCGGTTCTGGCGGCACGGCGGGTGTGCCGTACTTGCGCCGCGCGCTCGACGTGGTGCTGTTCCCGGAGTTGTGGCAGGTCAGGACGGAGCTTTAGGATAGGGAGGATATGGATCAGAACACCGTCTAGCACGCAATCTGTGAATACCGTCCAGGACAGTGTTCTCGTCTCGGGCACTGGATTTGAGCACTGGATTTGAGCACTGG
>CAXTKV010000047.1:2465-13917 GCA_964244895.1 uncultured Deinococcales bacterium | reverse complement strand
GCACTGGATTTGAGCACTGGATTTGAGCACTGGGAGGAAGCATGATTGATTTTGCAAAACGTCTGAAACGCGTCCAGGAAAACATGGCTGCCGCGAACATTGACCTGATGTTCCTGCCCGCCAGCGCGAACCTGAATTACGTCACCGGAATCCAGCGCGAGGAACAGAACTTCGGCAACACGATGTACGCCGGGGACTGGATGACGGGCGCGTGGATCGTGCCGGATCGCGCCCCCGCCTTGAGCGTGCCGCGCATGACGGCGGATTTTCACAGCAACTTTGCGGGTCTGGACGTGCGCGTGCTGCCCGACTCGGGCGATGCGAGCGCGATGGTGCGGGACGTGCTCTCGAGCCTGGGCGTGGCGGGCGCGGTGACGGTCGCCATCGAGGATCGGGCCAGGGCGGAAACGGTCATGCGGATTCAATCGCTCTTGCCCGACGCAACATTTGTCTCCGCCTCGAGCGTCATGGTTCCGTTGCGAACGATCAAGGACGCCGACGAACTCGAGGTCTTGCGCCGCGCTGGTGCGATCACGGAAGCGGCCTTCGCGGCGACGCTGCAGAAATTGCACCACGGCATGACGACGCTCGATCTGATCACGGAAGTGAACCATCAACTTCGATTGCACGGTTCGCTCGCGCCATCGTTCGTGACGAGCTTCTACAACATGGGCACGACGCACCCGTTCGATTTTCACAACCGCGAGCAGACGCTGCTGCTGCCGCTCGAGGCTCCGGTCTCGATCTCGTTTGATTTCGGCGCGGTGCTGGACGGCTACTGTTACGATTTCGGGCGCACGGTGTTCTTCGGGGAACCCGACGCGGAATTCCTGAAGGTTCACGCGCTGGTGATGGCGTCGCAGGCGGCGGGCATCGCGGCCCTGCGCGCCGGGAACACCTGTGCGATGGCGGACGCGGCGGCCAGGTCGGTGATCCAGGATGCGGGGTACGGCCCGGCCTTCCGGCATCGGCTCGGGCACGGCATCGGCATGGACGTTCACGAACCGCCTTTTTTGAACGCGACCGATCAGACCGTCATGGCGGAAGGCATGTGCTTCACCATCGAACCGAGCATCATGGTGCCGCACCGCTTCGGGGCGCGCACCGAGGACATCGTGACGGTCGGTGCGGACGGCGGGAAACCGTTGACGCGCGGCTTTCAGAATCTGCACGTCGTCTGACCCGGAGCGCTCGAGGCGCGTTCAACACCCGAGAAATCTCTCGCCTCGAGTTCGGCAGACGCTCGAACTCGGCCATTCGCCCATTGGGCGCGAGCCCAACCGACCCTGAGAACACCGTGCTGCACGCGAATATGTAAACGCGTGCAGCACGGTGTCGTCCTCTCAATGACCGGGATTCACGGAAACTCGAGCATGGAACGCGCTCGGGTTGATCGCGTCACTGCTTGCTGATCTTCTCCAGGCGGATCGTGCCCTGCGGGTTCCTGACGTAGCCCTGAACGTTTTTCTGCATCACGACGTTGCGCAAGCCCTGGTAAAGCATCGCGCCCCAGCCTTCCTGAAGGTGAAGCTCGGTCAACTGCTTGTAGAGCGCCGCGCGTTTTTGCGCGTTCGGCTCGAGCTTGGCTTGCTCGGCCAGCTTGGTGGCCTGTTCGTTGTTCCACGAGTTGCGCCAGGCCACGGATTTCGCGCTGTAATCGCTCAGGGCGGTGGCGTTGCCGTCCGGATCCGGGAAGTCCGGCCCCCACAGGATCAGCACCATCTGGATTTTCTGCGCGCGGTAGGCGGTCAGCAATTCCGTGACCGACACGACCTTGATGTTGGCCTTCAGACCGACCGCCGCCAGGTCGGCCTGAATCTTGACGGCCACGTCGGTGCAGGCCACGCCGCCGCAATCGTATTGCGGCACCAGGAACTCGAATTCAAAACCGTTCGGTTTGCCCGCCGCCGCGAGGAGCGCCTTGGCTTTTTCAACGTCCACCTTGTACGGCGTGGACGTGTTCGCGCCCAGCAGGCCGTAAGGGATGATCGTCTGGATTTTCTTGGCGTTGCCGCCGAGCAAATTGGCCACGATGCTGTCCTGATCGATCGCCCAGCGCACCGCCTGACGGACGCGAGCATCACCGAACAAGCTGTCCTTGCTCGAGTTCATGCCCAGGTAATAGATGTTCAACAAATCGGCCTTGTAGATGGTGTATTTGGCGTCCTTGGCCTTGTCTCGCGCCATCTCGGGCGTCAGACCTTCCGCGATGTCAATTTCGTTGGACTCGAGCGCGATCTTCTGCGCGTTGGCTTCCTTGATGAAGCGCAAGACCACGCGGTTCAGTTTCGGCAGCAGCCTCGAGTTCGGGTTGGCGTCCAGCACGACCTGCTGGCCCTGATCCCACTGGCGCAGCACGAACGGGCCGGAACCGGCGCTGTTCGTCTTCAACCAGGCCGTACCGAAATCGTTGTTGACGACGTGGGATTTGACCTCGACCGAATCCACGATTCCGCCGATGTTGAAGGTCAGCAGGTTGAGGAATCCTTGCGGCGAGGCGGTTTTGGGCAACGTCACCTCGACGGTCGTCGGGCTGACGGCGCGGGTCGAACCGACCTTGATGTTGGCGACATCGGTGAACAGGAACGAACCGTTGCCCTTCAACGAGATCGCCCGGTCGAAGCTGTAGACCACGTCTGCGGCGGTCACGGGTCTACCGCTCGCGAACTTCGCGTTCGGGCGCAGCTTGAACGTGACCTTCCAGGTGCTGCCCCCGTCGGCGATGTCCCAGCTGGTGGCCAGGCCGGGCTTGAGGGTCGAGAGGTCGTCGCCCTCGAATTTGACGAGCGTCTCGTAGAGGTTGTCGGTCACGATGCTGCCCGTGAACTCGTAGCTCTGCCCCGGATCGACGGTCACCAGATCCGTCCAGTCGCCGCCGTAAACCAGCGTGCTGGAGCGCGAATTTTGCGCCTGGCCGGACATCACCGCTCCCGCCGCGATGACTGTTAACAGCGCGGCATTTCTCAGGAATCCCCTCATAGGCCCTCCTCCTCGAGCGTGCGGCCTCGAGACCGTTTCGCTCGACACACATTTTAACGCCGTGGTGGTCGGTTTTTGCAGCTCGCGCATCGGCCATTCGAGCCGTGAGCGCATCGCTTTCGAGCCTGGGATCGGGCCGCCGTGGACGACCCGTGCGGACTCGGGTAAGTTGTGGTGACGTGAGCCTCGAGATTCGCTCCGAAACCATCCTCGACTGGACTCTGGTCGAGGCGATTCACGCCAGAGCTTTCGGCGGGCCGAACGAGGCGCGCGTGGTCGCGGCGATCCGGCGCTCACCGCAGCACCGCGAGGCGTATTCGCTGGTCGCGCAGTTCAAGAGTGACGTGATCGGTCACGTCCTGCTGAGCGCCGTCGGGCTCGAGGACGAGCATCGCGGGCTGCGAAGAATTCTCGTCCTCGGGCCGCTGGCCGTTGACCCGGATCACCACGGCGCTGGCGTCGGCAGCGCGCTGGTTCAGGCCGCCCTGGCGCGCGCCGAGGCCGCCGACGAGTCGCTCGTGATCGTGCGCGGGCACGCGGGCTACTACCCGCGCTTCGGGTTCCAGCCTTCGAGCAACCTGGGGATTCGTGCGCCCTTCGAGGTTTCGGAAGATCAGTACATGATCCAGACCCTGCGCGCCTTCCGTCCCGAACTGCGCGGTACGGTTCGCTACCCGAGCGCCTTCGCCGCCGTGGGTTATCCCGTCGAACTCGAGTTTGACGCTGACGGTCAGCCGAGACGCGCGCGCACGGGTTGAGATGCCGCGTCCCAGGAAGAGCCTCTCTCGAAATTCAATGAACTTCTTGCGAAAGTCAGTCCCCAGAACGCGTTGACGCGAGGGTAACCACAAGGGTTACCCCTACAGGACAGGCTTTTGTAGGGGTAACCCTTGTGGTTACCCTGCCCTCCAGAAGTGTTCGACCCCTTTCGCAGGGGTCTATTTGAGCATTGAGGACGCCCCCTCGAGAAGACCGTCCAGCACGCGAATCTCGAGATCGTAAAAACACTGTGCTGGACGGTGTTATTCACCTCGGGTCATGAAAAAGCCGTCAGCCGGAAGCGGACGGCTGATCGTCCGGGATGTTTACAGCACGTCGTCGCGGATGCAGGCCTTGAAGTGACCGGGCGCGACTTCTTTGAGTTCCGGCACGGTGTGCTTGCACTCCTCGATGGCGTAGCGGCAGCGCGTGCGGAAGACGCAACCCGACGGGGGGTTGATCGGGCTGGGGATGTCGCCCTCGAGCAGGATGCGCTCGCGCTTGATGGTCGGGTCTGGGATCGGTGCGGCGGACAGCAGGGCTTCGGTGTACGGGTGCTTGGGGCTGGTGTACAGCTCCTTGCTGGTGGCAATTTCCATGATCTTGCCCAGGTACATCACGACCACGCGGTCGCAGATGTACTCGACCACGGCCAGGTCGTGCGCAATGAACAACAGCGTCAAGCCCAAATCGCGCTGCAGGTCTTCCAGCAGGTTCACGACCTGCGCCTGAATGCTGACATCCAGCGCGCTGACGGGTTCGTCCGCCACGATGAACTGCGGGTTGACCGCGAGCGCGCGCGCGATGCCGATGCGCTGGCGTTGACCGCCGGAGAACTCGTGCGGGTAACGGCGCATGTGATCCGGCGACAAACCGACGCGCTTCAGCAGGTCCGCCACGCGATCCGTGCGGGCCTGACCGGAGGCCAGGTTGTGAATCTGCAACGCTTCACCGATGATGTCGCCGACCGTCATGCGAGGGTTCAGGCTGGCGAACGGATCCTGAAAGATGATCTGCATGCGCTTGCGGTACTCGCGCATCTCGTTTTTGTTGAGTTTCACGATGTCCACGCCGTCGAATTTGATCTCGCCGGAGGTCGGTTCGATCAGTCGCAGAATGGCGCGGCCCGCCGTGGTTTTGCCGGAGCCGGATTCGCCGACCAGCCCCAGCACCTCGCCCTTGCCGACCTTGAAGCTGACATCGTTGACGGCCTTGACGTTCGCCACGACGCGGGACAGCAGACCGCCGCGGATCGGGAAGAACTTGACGAGGTTGTTGACCTCCAAGAGCGGTTGCTGACTCGAGGCGGGAGCCGTGTTGGTCTGTGCGGTCGGTGCGGTCACGCTTAGAGCTCCTTCCAGCGGATGCAGCGGCTCATGTGGTTGTTGCCCGTGTCCTCCAAGATCGGCACGTCCACCTTGCAGGCGTCGATCGTGTACTTGCAGCGCGGGTGGAAAGCGCATCCGGTCGGCAGGTAGAGCGGGTTGGGCACGTTGCCGGGGATCGCCTCGAGCCTGATCTGCTCCGTGACCGCGTGATCCACGCGCGGGATCGAGTGCAGCAAACCCATCGTGTAGGGGTGTTTGGGTTGCTTGAAGATTTCAACGACCGTGCCTTCCTCGACCACACGACCGCCGTACATCACGACCACGCGATCCGCCATTTCTGCGACCACGCCCAGGTTGTGCGTGATGAAGAGGATGCTCATGCCGATCTCGCGCTGGAGTTTGCGCATCAAGTCCAGAATCTGCGCCTGGATCGTCACGTCGAGGGCCGTAGTCGGCTCGTCCGCGATCAACAGCGCGGGATTGCAACTGAGCGCCATGGCGATCATCACGCGCTGGCGCATGCCGCCCGACATCTGGTGCGGGTAGTTCGTGACGCGGCGGCGCGGCTCGGGGATGCCGACCAATTCCAGCATGTTGATGGCGACTTCCACGGCTTCCCGGCGCGTCTTGCCCTGGTGCAACATGACTGCCTCGCCGATCTGATCGCCGACGGTGTAGACGGGATTCAGGCTGGTCATGGGTTCCTGGAAGATCATGGAGATGTCGTTGCCGCGAATCTTGCGCATGTCGGATTCGGGCAGTTTGATGATGTCTTTTTGCTGCCCGTCCTTGCCGCGAAACAGGATTTCACCCTCGACGATCTTTCCGGGCGGGCTGGCGATCAATCGCATGATGGAAAGGCTGGTGACGCTCTTGCCGGAACCGGATTCGCCGACCACCGCGAGCGTCTCGCCTTTCTGGATGTGGAAGGTCACGCCGTCCACGCTTTTCACGACACCCTCGTCGGTGAAGAAGTACGTTTTGAGGTTCTTCACGTCCAGCAGGACTTCCGCGCTCGCATTTGCCATTGGATCCTCCCAGAATTAGGCGCGATGATAACCCGACCGTGCAGCTTTCGTGAATCCGTCTCGAGTCAACCCCTGCGCTTCAACGTCTCGAGAACACCGTCCAGGACGGAACCATCCATTTGCGTGCAGCACGGTCTTCTCGAGCGGCCATCCGTCATTGACGCTTTTTGGGATCGAAGGCATCGCGCATTCCGTCACCCACGAAGTTCCAACACAGCACCGCCAGCACGATGAAGAAGCCCGGCACCAGCAACCACGGGCGCAGCACCAGCGCCGCGAAACCCGTTTCCTGCGCAGCCTGAAGCATCAATCCCCAGCTCGCCTGGGGTTCGCGGATGCCGTAGCCGATAAACGACAGCGCCGATTCCGCCAGGATGTAGCCGGGAATGGCCAACGACGCGCTGACGATCAGGTACGTGAAGGTCGCGGGCAGGATGTGCCGGAAGATCACGCGGGCCTCGCTCGCGCCGAGCGCGATCGCGGCCTGGGCGTAATCCTGCTCGCGGATCGAAAAAATTTGTGATCGGATGACGCGCGCCAGATCGCCCCAGGCGAGCAAGCTGAGCGCGGCGACCACACCGTAGAACACCAGGATCGGGTTGAGGTCTTTGGGCAGGAGCGCAATCAGCGTCGGCAGCAAGATCAGCGTCGGCAGCGCTGAAAGCACTTCGGTCAAACGCATGACGATGTTGTCCACCCAGCCGCCGAAGTACCCGGCGATCCCGCCGAAGATCATGCCCAGGATGAACGCGCCCAGGTTGGCGACGATCCCGATGGTCAAGGAAATCTGCGATCCGTACATGATCCGGCTGAAGATGTCGCGCCCGTAATTGTCCGATCCCAGGATGTAAATCCGGGCTGGGTCGTCCACGCCGAAGAGGTGAACGTTGATCGGGATCAATCCGAACAACTTGCCCTGCCCAGCACCTTCACCGCGGCTGTAGAAGAACTTGATCGGAAATTTCTGGGAGCGATCTTCGGTGTACTTCGTCTCGAACGAGGTCTGATCGAGTTCGCTTTTGACCGGATAGACGAAAGGCCACGAGAGCGCGCCCGTTTCTGGGTCGCGGAAGTACACCGTGCTGGGCGGTTGATCTCGAGTGATGTTGGACGTGCTGTACTCGGCCATGCCGTAGGGCGCGATGAACGGCGCGAAGATCGAACCGATGTACATCGCGCCCAGAATGATCGAACCCAGCATCGCGAGCTGGTGCTTGCGAAAGCTCTCCCAGGCGATCTGCGTCAAGGATTTGCTGCGCGCCTGCTGCTCCTTGGGCACGGTGGGCGTATTGACGTTTCCAGATGCGATATCGGTCATGGCAGCCTCACGCGTAACGGATGCGCGGGTCAACCCACGCCAGCAAGAGATCGGAAATCAGGTTGCCGATGATCAACAGCACCAGCGAAACCGCGATGAAGGCCATGTTGACGAAGGTGTCCTGGCCGGTCAAGGCCTGCAGGTACGTCGGGAAAATGCCGGGCCAGTTCATCACGAATTCCACGAAGCCCACGCCGAAGATCAAGGCCGGTAGCGTTCCGCCGACGACCGCCACGAACGGCACGACCGCGTTCCTGAGCGCGTGCTTGTAGACCACCAGGCGTTCCGGCACGCCCTTGCTGCGGGCAGTACGGACGTAATCCTGATTCATGAATTCCAGCATCTGACCGCGCATGAACCTCGAGAATCCCGCCACGTCGTGCAGCGTGATCACGATCAATGGCGGAAGCGCGTGCCAGGCGATGTCCCAGAATTGCTGCCATGGGCTGAGGAAATCAAAATTCCGTGAAGTCATGCCCGTAACGGGTAGAATCTCGTGCCCGGCGGCATTCTTGAGCTGTACCAGCAACAGCAGCATGATCAGCGCGAAGAAAAAGCTCGGGATGCCCAGGAAAAAATACGTGATCAAACTGATGGTTTTATCCCCTAGGCTGTACTGCCGGATCGCGCCGTAGACCCCGACGGGAATGGCGATCAGGTAGACCAGGATCAGGTTTGGAATCGCCAGGATCAACGAATTCACGATCGGTTGCTGCACGACCTCGATCACGGGTCGCTGAAAAGCGAACGATTCGCCGAAATCGCCTTTGACGACGTTGCCGAGCCAGGCGACGTAGCGCACCAGCACGGGTTTGTCGAGTTGAAATTTTTCTTTTAACCGTTCGATGGTTTCAGGTTTGACCTTCGGGTTTTGCCTGAGTTCGTCCAGAAAGCTTCCCGGCGCGGAATTCAGCATCAAGAACGACAGCAGCGATGCCACCAGGAATACGGGGATCAGGTTCAAAAGCCGTCTGATGATGTAGGGCAGCATCGGGGACTCCTGTGGTGCGTTTGAGCCGGGTGCGGTCGGGTCGAATGGGAAATCTGGAGTGTCTTTCTCGTATTCTGAAAATTGTGGCAAAGCGTGTGGCTCGAGAACACCGTCTGGCACGTGAGTTTTTATTTGCGTGCAGGACGGTCTTTGTGGTCTGGCGTAGGGATTGGGGCGGGGAGACGTGCTCCCCGCCCCAAAAAAGCGTGGGTTTACTCGCTGACCCAGGACAGGTCTGTCGCGCGGTCGCCGACGTAAGCGTCCTGAATGCCGGTCGGGAATTCGCCGTGCAGACGGCTCGTCCAGGCGGCGTGGTAGTTCGGGGAAACGGTGTACACGACCGGCTGTTCCTTGGACATGACATCCTGAATCTGGAACACGATCTGCTTGCGTTTGGCGGCGTCGAATTCCAGTTTGGCCTTGCCGAACAGGTTCACGACCGTCGTTTCCCACGGCGCGATGCACTTGCCGGACTGGTTCCAGGCGACCAGCGTACCGTTGCGGCAGTCCAGCACGGCTTCAGAGAACGGCAGGATGATGCCGCCGCCGACGATGCCGTACATCACCGAATCGAACGGGCGGTCATCGGTCTTGTCGCTCGAGCCGATGTACTCCGACCAGGTGCCGACATCGACCGGGCGGACGTTGACCTTGACGCCGATCTTTTTGGCTTCATCCGCGAAGATCTGCGAGATCGCCGCGCGGCGGTTGTTGCCCGCGTTCGGCGAGAGGTCGAACTCGAGCACCTTGCCCGCGCCATCCACCAGGTAACCGTCGGCGTTCTTCTTCTTGAAGCCGATCTCGTTCAGGATCTTGGTGGCGGCTTCGGGGTTGAAGTCATATTTGGTCAGGTTCGGGCTGGTGAAGACCTTAAAGAGCGGCGGCACGTAATCGTACATGGCCTGCCCGGTTCCGCCCAGGGCGATGGAGACCATCGCGGTGCGGTTCATCAGGTAGCTCATGGCGCGACGGAAGCGCGAGTCCCGGAAGAGCTTCTGCTTCCACGGGTCGGCCTTGCGGTTCCAGTTCCAGGCGATCCGGTCGCCCGTCTGGGCGCTCGAGACGTTGGGCTTGAGCACGGCCTTGATCTGACCGCCGTCAATGGCCTTCTTGATCTGAGCCAGATCGTCGGCGTTGCGGGGGTTGAAGGTATCGACCTTGCCCGCCAGGAAAGCGGCGAAGTTCGCGTTGCTGTCCTTGAAGATTTCCACGGAGTACCCGTCCAGGTACGGCAGTGCGCCGCCCGCCGAGTCCTTGTTCCAGTCGCCGTAAGTCGGGCTCTTGGCGAAGACCACGCGCTCACCGGGGCGGTACGAGCGCAGCACCCACGGGCCGAGCGTCACGACCTGAGTCGGATCGGTCTTGAGGCTCCAGATCGCTTCGACATCGGCTTTCTTGCCCTTGCCGTCGTTGTAGACGGGCGCGAAGACGTGGGCGGGCAGGGGAGAAGGCAGCTTCTCGATTTCGTCTACCGTGGCCTTCGGAAAGACGACTTTCAAGGTGCGCGCGTCCACGGCGGTGACGACGATCGGCTTGTCATCCAGGAAGTACTCATCGTAGAACTGCGTCTCCATCTTCTCGTCCTGATTGATCGTGGTCGAGATGACGTAATCGTCCGCCACGAGCGGCTTGCCGTCGCTCCATTTGGCTTCCGGGCGCAGCTTGATCGTCCAGGTGCGTTTGTCGGGCGAAAGGGTGTAGCTTTCGGCGGCGTAAGGCAGATACTCGCGCTTTTCGACATCCAGCGTGAACAGGGCTCCGCCGCTCAGACGACCCGGAATGTCACCCGAGACGCGCGTGTAAAGCGGGTTGAAGGTCGTGTAATTGCTGAAGGTTCCGTCGGCGTAGCTTCCGCCACGCTTGACTTCGGAGGGCTTGGATGCTGTCCAAGACGCAGAGTTCACGAACGGCGCGGCGAACGCACCACCCGAGAAGGCGAGCGCTGCGACTGCAACGAGTGCTTTCTTCATGCAGATCCTCCTATGACGCTTGTAGCTCGAGCACCAGGGACGAAGTTCTGGCGTTCGACTCCTGAGGCGGAGCGGGGCTAACGACGGCACTCTATCAGAGGGATTGCATTGAATCAAGCATTTTGGCTTAAGCTTTTTTCACGTCTGGTACGGCGTTCTAGGCTGTTTGGCGTAACAAAATTGACACAAAGTGATCCGGATTGCACAAAGCGCTTCGGACTCGCTGGATTTCCGTCCGAAGGCTGCGCGGTCTCGAGATTGGCCGGAGAAAAGATGAACACCGTCCGGAACGAACCCATAAATACGCGTCCTGAACGGTGTTAGCGCACCTCAAACGCGATCAAGCAAAACCCGTGGGCGGTCGCACTGACCGCCCACGGGTTCCGACCGACCGGTGGTTCAAAGATCGCGGATGTGATTCAACAGCACAGCCAACACCAGGAACACGCCCGCCAGGATGATCGTGATGCGCACCAATCCACCCGCCACGCCGCGACCGCTGAACAAATCCGTGCCGCCACCGCCCAACGAACTGGACAGACCGCCCTGTTTGGGTTCCTGCAACAACACGAAGTACACCAGGCCCACGCAGGTGGCCACGTAAATCACGAACCCGAGTAGAAAAAGCATCCAGAGACCTCGTTTCAGAGCGCTTGATTTGGTGCCGGAAGGGGGAATCGAACCCCCACGGTTTTACCCGCTCGATTTTGAGTCGAGTGCGTCTACCAGTTCCGCCATCCCGGCACGGTTGCGAAAACGCCAACGAAGTGTAGCCGGAGCGGACGGGTGCGTCAAGCGGAAACCGGCGATAGGGCTGCCGCGCCTCGAGCGCGGCGGATGGTCTTTTGCCGCTCTGGAAGCCGAGAATGCGGTGCGGGCTGCGCAACGGTGCAAGATTCTTCGTCGTTTCCCCTCGGAATGGCGAGGATTTGGGCTTAAATGTGCTGGCCGCAAGATTCTCGAGAACACCGTTCTCGCTCACGAGAGCACCTGACGGGCTGTTCGCGCTTCTTGCTCACGAGATAGCACCTGACGGGCTGTTCGCGCTTCTTGCTCACGAGATAGCACCTGACGGGCTG
>CAXTKV010000047.1:0-2365 GCA_964244895.1 uncultured Deinococcales bacterium | reverse complement strand
TTCGCGCTCCAGCGCGCGATCATCAAACTGCGTGCTGGACGGTGTTTGTGCTCGAGCACAAACACTCGAGAGCGCTCAATCTGGGCACGCTCGAGCACAAATTCTCGAGTTTCAGGCCGCCGTCAACCCACCATCGACTGAAAGCGCTGCGCCCGTGATGAAACTGGCGGCGTCGGACGCCAGGAAGGCCACGGATTCTGCAACTTCCTGAGGCGTGGCGATCCGCCCGATCGGGTGCTTGTCCGCCCAGACCAGCTTGGCTCGTTCCACGTCCCCGTAGGCGTCCCAGGCTTCGTGGATCATGTCGGTGTCGACGCTGCCGGGGCAGACGCAGTTGATGCGGATGCCTTCTCGGGCGTGATCGAGAGCCATGCTGCGCGTCAGATTGACCAGTCCGGCCTTGGATGCGGCGTAGGCGCTCGAGCCCGCGAAGCCGACCAGACCGACGTAAGAGGCGATGCTGACGATGTTGCCTTTCGACGCGCGCAGGTGCGGCATGGTGTGCTTGGCCATCAGGAACGCACCTTTGAGGTTCGTGTTGATGGTGGCGTCCCACTCGGCCTCGGTGGTCTGTTCGACGGTGCGGTTGCGGTAGAACACGCCCGCGCCATTGATCAGTACGTCCAGATGCCCGAAATGATCGAGGGTCTGGCGCACGGCGCGTTCGCAATCGGCAGACGATCGCACGTCGCCCGCCACGAAAATCGATCCCGGAATCCCCGGTGCGATCTTCGCGCCGCGATCGGCATCTCGAGCCATCAGCGCGACCTTCGCACCTTCGCTGGCGAAGAGTTCGACCACCGCCAGCCCGATGCCACGGTTGCCTCCGGTGACCAACACGGCCTTGTCCGTGAATCTCATGGGTTCAGGCTATCGCAGAATCGATGCCTGCGAACACCGTCCAGCAAGCAGTCTTTTGGCGACACGAGAACACCGTCCCAGACGATGTTCTTTGAACGTGGGCTCCAGGCATCAGCCAGCGCGCGGATTCCTGGGCCGCATCTCGAGGTCATAATTGTGGCTCGAGATGCGACAAAAAACATCCTTGCGGGATGAGCCAGATTTCAGGCGGTTGTGGGTCGGTCAGGGCGTCTCCGAGCTCGGATCGCAGGTCGGGTCGGGCGCGCTCAACCTGATCGCGATTCTGGTACTGCACGCCAGCGCCGTTCAGGTCGGCTCGCTCGGTTCGGTGGCGGGTGCGGCGGCGCTCGGCTCGAGCCTGCTGGCGGGGTCGATCGTGGATCGTGTGCGCCGCCGAGGGCTGCTGATCGCGGTCGACCTGGGGCGGTTCTTGCTTCTGGCGGCGGTCGCGGTCGGAGCGGCGACGGGCGGCCTGGGCTTTCCGGCGCTGCTGGTCGCCGCCGCGCTGATCGCGGCGCTCAGCAGCGTGTTCGATGTCGCTTACCCGTCCTACCTGCCGTGGCTGGTTGGGCGCGAGCGCCTGATCGAGGGCAACGCCCGCCTGGGCGCCACCGGTTCCTTCGCGGAAATCGCCGGGCAGCCCATCGGCGGCGGACTGGTGCAACTTTTCGGTGCGCCAATCGCTGCGCTCATAGACGCGTTTTCGTTCCTGATCTCGGCCATTTCTCTGGGGTTGATTCGCAAGCTGGAACCCGTCCCGGTCGCTCCCGGAACGGCGCTGAACGTCTTCTCGAGCCTGACCGAAGGGATGCGTTTCGTGTCCGGCCACGGTTTGTTGCGTCCGCTGACCATCGGCGCGGTGCTCAGCAACCTGGGTGGTGGCGCAATCGGGGCCTTATACGCGCTCTACGGTTTGCGCACGCTCGGGCTGACGCCGTTGACGCTCGGCGCGATCATCGGCGCGGGCGGATTGCTCTCGCTGCTCGGGGCTGGGCTGGTGGAGCGCGCCAACCGGGCGTTCGGTTTCGGTGCGGTGCTGGCCTGGGGCTGGGTCGCGTATGCGGCCTTCGGTTTCCTGATTCCGTTGGCGGGCGGGCCGTGGGCGCTGCCGTTGCTGGTCGCGTCGCAGCTCGGGGACGTGTTCGGCACGGTTTCAATCATCAACCAGTCCAGTTTGCGGCAGAGCAGCGTGCCGGATGCCTGGTCTGGGCGCGTCAATTCGGCCACGCTGTTCGTGACGCGCGGCGCGCTGGTGCTCGGTGCGGCGTTCGGTGGCGCGTGCGCGGAACTGTTCGGCTTGCGTCCGGCGATGCTGCTGGGCGCGATGGTCGTGTTCCTGGGTGGCGTCTGGTTCGTGCAGTCTCCGATTCGGGCGTGGCGCGAATTGCCTGAACATATCTGACGCGGGATTCTCGAGAAACACCGTCCAGGACGCTCTCGGTCGAGTTTTAAAAACATCGTCTGGGACGGCATGCCTCTTTCAGTTTGACGTACCCATGACCAA
>CAXTKV010000046.1:0-29126 GCA_964244895.1 uncultured Deinococcales bacterium | reverse complement strand
CATCTCGTTCGTGCTGCCGATCAACGGCTCGAACAGCACGCAGGACATCCTGACGGCCAACCCGACGGACGGCCTGCGCTTTCCGCTCTTGCCGTTTTTGCCGCCGATCAAATGAGGCCGACCATGAAGAAGGTTTTCTCGAGCATCACGAAAAGACCGTCTGGCACGGTGTTTTCTGGGTATACCAAACTTGCGTGCAGGACGGTTCTTTCTTGCGCTGTCGTGGCGCTCGCCGCTTGCACCGGATCGACGGAACAGGGCGCGTCCGGCATCGAGTTGCTGATTCCAGTCAACCCGACCCAAGCGCCGCAGACCGCCGGGCCATCGTGCGCGACCGCGCCCGTGACGGGGCCGGGCCTGCTGGTGCTGGACACCGACCGCCTGACGGGCAACGCGGATGCCAGCCAGGGCGGACGCTGCCTGTTCCAGGCGCTCGAGAGTCCGCCCTACGCAGTGCTGACCGACACGAATTCGCCGCAGGGTTCGCGGTTCGTGGTCAGCCTGCCGACCAGCGGCAAGATTCAGGACTGGCCATCCAGCCTGGCCGCGCCGACGAACCTGATTCCGCCCGCTGCGATCACGGATTTCTGCCCGACCAGAATTGCCATTTCGCCCGCCGGGAGCCTGGTCGCGGCGCTGGACGACCCCGGCGTGACGGATTCCGGTTGCGCCGCGTCCAACCGACCGCCGCGCGTGATCGTCTGGCAGCGCCTGACCGCGCCCGGCACGCCGTTGCAACCCGCGACCGTCTTCCCGTACGCGCCCAACAGCGGCCCGATTTCCATCGCGCTCTCGGAGAACACGCTGTTCGTGCTCTCACCGAACGCGGGCAACGAGGTGCTGACGCGCTACGCGCTCAACACCGCCAACACACCGCCGACGCTCGATCAGGAGGCGCAGGCTCAGGCGCTGCCCCCGATCCAGCTCTCGAGCATCCCGACGCCGAAATTCTCGAAGCTCTTGCTGAACGCGGGCAACCTGTTCATCTCCTTCAGCGACGATTTTTCCGGGCGCGTCTACCAGCTCCCCGCGACCGCCAACGCGCTCCCGGCGGACGAATTCAGGGTCAACAACCAACCCATCGGAATCGTCCAGAACGTGCTGACCGACAACAAGGTTTCCGACGGCGTCAACCAGCCGACTTTCGCTTTCGTGCTGCCGGACAGGCTGAAATTCGCGCGCGGCAGCGCCATCACCAGCCTGTCGGTCACGGTGCGCACGGTGGCCTTCACGCCCGACGGTTTCGCCTGGACGCTCGGCGCGGGTGGCGGGCTCACGCAGTACGACCTGATTTCGCTGGACAACCTGACGCCGACCGCCAACGCCTTCGTCAACGGCGGGTTGAACCCCAGAGACCTGGCCTGGATACAGCGACCCTGAGCGCGATACCGTCCAGCGCGCATATTGAGAATACTGTGCCAGACGGTGTTCTCGGGCGCTGGGTCGCTCGAGGACGCGTCTAGGACGTGTACAATCGGCGCATGGAATTGTTCGGATTTCCGCTGGATCACATCGGCATCGCCACGCCGGATCTCGAGACGGGCAGCGCGCCCTACGTGGCGTTGGGCTTGCCACCAGAAGGCCCGGACGAGACGGTCGAAAGCCAGCACGTGACGGTGCGCGCCTTCCGCGCCGGGGAAACGCTGATCGAACTGCTCGCGCCGACCGCACCGGATTCGCCGATTGCGGTCTTCATCCAGAAGCGCGGGCCGGGTTTGCACCACGCCGCCTTTCGGGTTCGCGATCTCGAGGCAGAGATTGCGCGTCTGAGCGCGTCCGGCGCGCGCTTCCTGAACCCTGAACCCCGCCCCGGACGCGCCGGAACCCGCGTGGCTTTCCTGCACCCGAGCTGGGGCGCGGGCGCGCTGATCGAACTGTGCGAACACCCCAAAAACCTGCTCAACGGAGCCCCGCATTGACGCGGAATCGGGGCTCGAGCGGCGCGCCCGCGTTCTGGTGGCTGGCCGCCCTCGTCTGGATGGGCGCGATCTGGTGGTCGTCGGCCAGGCCCGGCTCGAGCGTGCAGATCGCGTCACCGTGGGACAAACTGGCGCACATCGCAGCCTACGCGCTGCTCGGGGCGCTGATCGGTGCGGCCACGGGTAGCGCTCGGCGCGGATTCCTGCTGGCCGCGCTCTACGGCGCGATCGACGAGGCGCACCAGGTCTTCAGCCCCGGACGCAATTCCGGCTTCGACGACTGGATCGCGGACATCGTGGGCTCGCTGATCGGCGGGTTGATCGGCGCCCGAGGCCGGATGGATTGAGCCCCGCGATACCCGAGGCTCGAGCATCGAAATTCGCTCGGGTCAACGCTTGAATTCGGTCAGAATCACGTGAATGTTCTGATTTCCGACATTCCGCAACGAATGCGGCGGGAGCGGCGCCGCCAAAATGGCCGTGCCGGGAACGGGCGTCGATTTGATGCTGGCCGAATCCAGAATCACGTTCCGGTGTTCGTCGTAGCGCACGAAATTGCTCCAGGACACGATGTACAAGAACCCCGACCAGACGTGCGTGTGAACGGCAGTTTCGTGACCGGGCAAGAGCAGGGTTTCCAGCACCCGAACCCGGTCATCTTCGAGCAAGACCCTGTGGTGGTCGGGCGCGGCGGCGACGGCATCATCTTGATCCAACATGGGTCTCCTTTTCCCGGCTTCCTGAGCCCGACTCAGCCCTGAGGCTCGCGCAGGTACGCGTCTTCAGCCCGCAACCAGTCCTCGCGCGGCGGCGCGAACACATCGAAAGCCCGCGCATCCTCGAGCGCTTCCACGCGGTGCGGCACGCCGCCCGGAATCACGACCGTGTCACCCGCGACCGCCTCGAGAACGTATTCGCCGTCTTCATCGCGAAATGAAAACCGCGCGCGTCCCTCGAGCAACAGGCTGATCTGTTCGTTCGGGTGTTCGTGCCACGCCACGACCGCACCCGATTTCAGATCGAACCGCGCGACCATCGCCTGTTCGCCGTGCACGTACCGGCGCGTGATCAGCTTCGAGAGCTGCTCGGATTCGACATCGTTCCAGGCTTTGTGGATCGCTTTCATACGCTCCTTTTGAGTCGCGGCCTCAGATCAACAGTCTAAAATCAGATCAGGCTCTGGCATGAATGGCGCACCGCTCGAGCGTGATCGCGCGCCCGATGCACATCGGTTGATGTTGTCACTCCGTCGCATTGGCTGCGCTCATCTGATGACTGAGCGCAGCCGCGACGCGACGCGCCTCGAACGCGATCTCTCGTAGGGCTCCAGTGGTCGTGCTTTGAAAACCGACGAAGTACAATCCCGCGATGTCTGTTCCCGCGCCGAGATGGTGCGGTCTGCCGCGCGAATCCGAGATGGTTTCAAAGCCTTCGATGATGCGGCTCAGTCCCGGCGTGTAACCCGTCGCCAGGATGATCGCCTCGAACGGGTGCGCGCTGCCATCCGCGAACCGCGCGCGGTCAGAAAGAACCTTTGTCACGCCCGGCAGCACCCGAATTTTGCCTTGCTTGATCATGGCCACCGTCCCGAGATCCAGCATCGGAATGCGCCCCGTATCCGACATCATCCGGTTCATCCCGACCTCTGGGCGCACGATTCCCCAGCGCGAAAGATCACCGACCACGACGCGCATGACCGCCCCGACGATGGCGTCGCGCGCGGCCATCGGCAGGGGCGAAAGCAGCACCCCGGTCGTCTGGCTGGGTTGCCCAAAAAGATCGCGCGGGATCACGTGAACCGGCCCGCGCACCACCATGGCCACGTCCACACCGTGTTCCGCCAGGTCGAGCGCGATTTCCGCGCCCGAGTTGCCGCAACCCACCACCAGCGTGCGTTTGCCCGCGTAGGGCTCCGCGTTCTCGTACTGCTGAGCGTGTACGACGCTGCCCGCAAACTGTTCGAGTCCAGGAAACGCAGGGTTCACCGGCACGGCGTTGTTGCCGGTCGCCACCACCACGAAACGCGGTGTCATGGTACCGGCGCTGGTTTCCACCTCGAAACGCTCGCCTGCGCGCCGAACGCTCTTGACAAAGACACCGAGTCGGGGCGCAACCCGATGTTCCGTGGCGTACCGCTGCAAGTAATCCACGACCTGATCGCGAGACGGATACCCCGGTGACTCGGGCGGCCAGGGCGAGAACGGCAGGGCAGAGAAGCGCTTGGTGGTGTGCAGGCGAAGCCGGTCGTAGTGCTTGCGCCAGCTCGAAGCGACGGTCATCTCGCGTTCCACGACCGCGTGAGGAAGACCCAAGCGGCTCAGGCAAGCCGATACCGCCAGTCCAGCGGGGCCAGCGCCGATCACCAGGATGTCTTCTTCGTTCATCGTGTCCGTATCTTTTCACATTTCACGGTGCGCTTCGAGGCTCGAGATGAATTGCTCGCGTTCATTTCGCTCGAGCTGCAACGACCCGTAAAGAGCGAGCAGACCTCACGGTTCGGGACTGGAGCTTGGGGCTGTAAGGGTTCTCCCTCACCCGCGCGCGGTAGGCTCGGGGGCGTGAGCGCACAACCCGAACCGATCCAGGCGCGCAAGCTCAAGCACATCCAGGTCTGCCTGGAATACCCGGTCGAGTACACCACCAAAACCACCGGTCTGGAGCGCGTGAACTGGCCTTACTGCGCGCTTCCGGAACTTCGGCTCGAGGATGTCGGGCTGGGCACGAGCTTCCTGGATAAACGCTTGCACGCCCCGATTCTGATCGGCGCGATGACGGGCGGGGCGGAACGCGCGGCGACGATCAACCAGAACCTGGCCATCGCCGCGCAAGCCGTCGGTGTGGGCTTGATGCTCGGCTCTCAGCGCGTGATGCTCGAGAATACGGATGCTCGAAAAAGCTTTCAGGTGCGCCAGCACGCGCCGGACGTGCTGCTGATCGGGAATCTGGGCGTGGCGCAATTCCGTAAGGGTTACGCGGCCCGCCACGCGCGAGACGCGATTGAGCTGGTCGGTGCGGACGCCATCGCGTTCCACACGAACCCATTGCAGGAAGCGATGCAACCCGGTGGCGACACGGATTTTGCCGACCTGATCCCGGCGCTGGAGCGCATCGTCCCCGAGGTCGGGCGTCCGGTGATCCTCAAGGAAGTCGGGCACGGCTTATCGGGTAGCGTGGCCGCGTCCGTGCGGAAGGTCGGTTTCGCCGCGCTCGACGTGGCCGGAGCGGGCGGCACGTCCTGGGCGAAGGTCGAGAGTTTCTCGCGTTACGGCGAACTGCGGCACGCCGACCTGTGCGAGGTCGGGCTGCCCACGGCTCAAGCTTTGCGCGAGTGCCGCGCGGCGGCGCCCGGCACACCTTTGATCGCCTCGGGCGGGATTCGCACCGGGCTGGATATCGCCAAAAGCCTCGCCCTCGGGGCGAGCGTCGCCGCCATCGCCAAACCCTTGCTGGAACCCGCGCTGGAAGGGCCTGAGGCCGTCATCGCGGTGCTCGAGAAGCTGATCTACGAGCTGCGCATCTCGCTGTTCATCGCGGGCGTCCGGTCAGTTCAGGACGTGCCGCACCTCGAGTAAGAGAAACCTGCCCGCGCCTGGGAGTCTCGAGGAATCAGGAATACCGTCCCACACGCATTTTTTCGAGCGGTAAAAACACTGTCTGGGACGGTATTCCTGGAAAAGAGTGATTCTCGAGCTCGCGCTAAACGCCGTCTTTCGCCAGGTCGTTGAAGCGCACGTGCTGCGAGTGAAACTGCAACTCGCACGTTCCGACCGGGCCGTTGCGCTGCTTGCCGATGATGATTTCCGCGATGCCCTGCTTCTCGGATTCCTTGTTGTAATACTCGTCGCGGTAAATGAACGCGACCAGGTCGGCGTCCTGCTCGATCGCGCCCGATTCGCGAAGATCCGACAGCATCGGACGGTGGTTCGGTCTGGATTCCACCTGCCTGGAGAGCTGGGAAAGCACCAGCACGGGAATGTTCAATTCGCGCGCCAGGGACTTCAGGCTTCTCGAGATCGTGGCAATTTCTTGCTGGCGGTTGCCATCTCCTCCACCGCCGCCGCTGCGCCCAGGGTTGCCGTTCATCAGTTGCAAGTAGTCGATCACGATCAGTTGCAAATCGCGTTCCGCCATCAGCCTGCGCGCTCGGGATCTCAACTCGATCACGTTCAGATCGGGCACGTCGTCGATGAAAACCGGAGCCTGATGCAAACGATCCGCCGCGTTGACCAGCCGCTCGAAATCGCGTTCGTTCAACTGCCCGGAGCGCACGCGGTTCATGTCCACGCGGGCCTCCGAGCAGAGCATGCGCAAGACCAGTTGGGTGGCGGGCATCTCGAGGCTGAAGACCGCGACCGTCTTGCCGCCGCGCACGGCGACGTTCTGCGCGATGGAGAGCGCGAACGCGGTTTTTCCCATCGAAGGTCTGGCCGCCAGCACGTTCAACGACCCCGGTTGCAACCCGGTCGTCATCTCGTCCAGGTCGCGGAATCCGGTGGACACGCCGGTGGTCAATCCCGGATTTTCGGCCAGTTGGGAAATGTACTTGAAGGTCTCGTTAACCAGATCCTTCATTTCCGCGAAGCGATCCGCGCGCTTTTGTTGCGCCACGTCGAAGATCAGCTTTTCCGCACGATCCATCAGTTCACCGACCGGCGCGGCCTCGTCGAAGGCGAGCTGCATGATTTTGCTCGAGGCCGCGATCAGGCTGCGCAGGCTGGCTTTTTCCTGCACGATCTGCCCATAGAAACTCGCGTACACGCTGGTCGGCACGGCGTCCGCCAGGCCGACGATGTAGGCCACGCCGCCGACCTCGTCGATCTGGTTGCGGGTGCGCAACTCCTCGACGATGGTGACGGTGTCCACCGGCGCGCCGCGCGAGATCAGGTCTTCCATGGCGGCGAAAATCTTGCGGTTCGCCTCCTTGTAGAACATTTCCGGGCGAACCTGTCCCTCGAGCTGGTTGTACGAATCGTTGTCCAGCAGGATGGAACCCAGGACGCTGCTTTCCGCGTCGAGGTTGCTGGGTGGGATGCGGCTCGGGCCGGGTTCGATGCTCATTCGGTGTCTTTCATCGCGGGTGTTCGTGAGTTGAGAAAAGCGTCAGGTCTCGCGCGGCTCGGATGGTCAACCCAGGCGCGAAAGTGCTCGAGCCTGGGTTGGGTTCGGGCATTCTACCGTTCAGGCTGGCCCGATCAAGCTCGGGGACTTTACACGAACACCGTCGGACACAGTATGTTCAAAGAGCGAAATGATGCGTCCCAGATGGTGCCCTCGAGCTTCGACTCCGAGCCAACGAGCCTCCGCTGCAAACTCAGTTCGGTTGCGCCAGGATCACGTCCCACGCGCCACCGCCACCGTACCCGGCACCGAAGCTGGTGTAATACTGGTTCATGATCGCGCGGCAATGCACCGGGGAGCGCAACCACCAGCGCACCGCGTCCTCCGGGCGACCGCGCCCCGCGTACATGTAGATGATTTCCGACATCCGCAAATACCTGTACCCAGCTCGAGCCACGCGGGTTCTGGGGCCGACGCCGCGCCAGTAATGCGAGATGAAGTTGTACCCGCGCATGTTCCGGGCGTGCCCGATCGCGGTCGCGCGCAAGGTCGGGTTGAACGCGAGCGGCCCCAATCGGGCGCCACCCCCGCCGCCCGCGCAGCGCGTGCCCTGCGCCCTGGCCGAGTTGATGAGTTGCATGACCTGAATTTCCGCCTGCGTGGACGCGCCGTAACCTCTGGCATCGGCCACGGAACACGCGAGGGCGGCGATCGCGAAAATCAGAAGTGCGAGCTTGAACATGGGGTTCGATTGTAACCCGGTGACTGACGCGGGCAACATGAGAAGCCCGAGATCGAAGCCTCGAGCGGCGACGTTTTCTCGCGCCATCGAACACGAATTGTCTTACACGACAGGGTTCTCGTCGGGGCAGGTCTGCGACCCGCCCTGATCCGGAGACGTTTCCGCCCGCGTATCATCGGCGGGTCAATCTCGAGAGCACCGTCCAGCACGCCATTTCTGATTTGCGTGCTGGACGGTGCGAAAAAAGAAATCGCTCGAGAACGCCTCGTTCAGGCCCGAGCCACAAAAAACCCGAGGGCCGGGGAATCCCGACCCTCGAGAACGCGATCGCAATTTACAGCGCGACGACGTTGAGCTTGATCTTGATCGGCACTTCCGGGTGAGGCTTGTACACGACCTCGTACTCGCCGAGGTCCTTGATGGCCTTGCCCATCTCGATCTTGCGGCGGTCGATGGCCAGACCCGTCTGGGTTTCGACCGCGTCCGCCACGGCCTGAGAGGTGATCGAACCGTAAATCTTGCCCTCGCCAGACTTGGCTTTGAGCTCCACGACCAGTTCCGCGAGCTGACCGGCCAGCTTTTCGGCTTCGGTCTTGACGGCCTCGAGCTTCTTGGCGCGCGAACGCGCCTGGGCTTCGAGCGACTTGAGGTTCTGCGAGGTGGCGGGCAGAGCCAGTCCGCGCGGCACCAGGAAGTTGCGGGCGTAACCGGGCTTGACTTCGACGACGGTTCCCGTCGCGCCGAGGTTGAGCACCGGCTCGAGCAGGATGACCCTCATCGGCGCACCAGTTTCTCGGTGAAGGGAATCAGGGCGATCTGGCGGGCGCGCTTGATGGTCAAGGCCAGACGGCGCTGGTTCTTGGCGTTGACGCCCGTGCGGCGGCGCGGCAGGATCTTGCCGGTGTCGCTGATGAAGCGGCGCAGCATCTTGACATCGTGGTAGTCCGTGACCTCGAGTTCGCCCGTCTTGAACGGGTCGACTTTCGGCTTGCGCGGGCGCTTAGGGCCTTTGCCGCGCGGCTTGCGCTCGCGGTCGTCACGGTCGCGGTTTCCACCGCTTGAGCGTTCGTTTGGCATGATTGGGGTGCTCCTTCATATGGGCGCTCGAGCGTTCGAGTTTCAGCCCTTCGTTTCTCGGTCAGGCTCCAGGTCAGAGCCCAACCTTGATGACCTCAGAATGGGAGGTCTTCTTCTGGCGGGAATTCTTGTAAGCCATCATCAATGTCCAATCCCGCACGGGACCCTGCGCCTCGAGCGGGTGCTCGATCGCGCGAGGGTGCATCGCCGCTGACTTGACGGCCTGCACCCGAGGTGGCTCCAGCGCTGCCAGGCGCTCCGGGGCCGCGAGAAAGGGCTTCAATGCGTCTTCCTTCAACTCTGGTGGAGTTGCGTTTGTTGCCTTCCTTGTCCGTCCAAGACTCGTTGACGAGTCGGCCCATGACCATCACGGGATCGCCCTTGCGGAGTTCGCCGGCGCTCTCTGCGAGTTCGCGCCAGAGGTTGATCTCGACGAAGTGCGTTTTTTCCTGCCAGTTGCCGGTCTTGTCCTTCCAGGATTCGTTGACGGCCACGGAAATGGTCGTGACGGCATCGCCGGATGGGGTGTAGCGCAATTCCGCGTCGCGCGTCAGGTTGCCGATCAGCACGACTTCGTTCATGGCGTTCGTTAAGCGATAGCCGTCCCGAGAATCGCGCGTGGTTGGTTCCGCGCGGTTGCCATAGCTCGCGCCCTCGAGCCGGAGCGCTTTCACGTTGACGGCGCTTCGTTTCGCGCCCGTGGTCTTGTCGTCCCAAGTGCGGAATTCCAGTGCGCCTTCGATCATCACGGCGTCCCCGGCTTTGAACTGATCCGAGATGCCTTCGGCTTGCTTGCCCAGCAAGCTGACGCGGTGATACCAGGGCAGGCTGCGGGCCTTGCCGTCGTTGCCGACGATGTTGTCCTCACCGGCGATGGTCAGGTCAGCGATCGCGGTTCCGGTCGGCGTGTAGCGCAATTCCGGGTCGCGGGCGAGTGCGCCCAGCAGGTAAACGTGGTTGAGTCCTCGTGCCATATCTGGCCTCCGCTCGAATTCTTCGTGATGTGCGATGCAGCCCTATCGTATCCCGAGCGCTCAACCCTGCACTTCATGTCGAAATCTCGGCTGAACTTCAGTCGAACGATCGTCTCGAGTCACGCATTTACGAAACGATCCGTGCCAAGTTTTGACTCGGGATCACGCTGCGACCTTCTTCTTGGTGGACCACTCGGGACGGTGACGGACCACGAGCAGACGGCGGATGTGGTCGCGCAGGCGCAAGCTCGTCTGGATCTCGTTGGTCTTGTCGGTCGTCAGTTCGAGCTTGTAGATCAGGTAATAGCCCTCGCGGTCCTTCTGGATCGTGTAGGCCATGCGGCGGTTGCCCCACTCTTCGAGCGCGGCGATGGTGCCGCCGACGTTCTTGATGGTGTTCTCGATGTATTCCTTTTCGACCGCGAGCTGGGCGGCGTCGAGGTTCGGGTTGAGGATCAGGTTCAGATCGTATGTAGCCATGTGTTTCACCCCCTTTTGTTCGTAGATTGACAGCAAAAGCCGCGCCAGATGGCGCAGGTTGAAAGTGTACCAGGATGCGCCAGACCGGGCAAGTTGTCCGGGTTGACATCAGAAACACCGTGCAGGACGTGTTTTGTGATCTGCGTCCCGCACGGTGTTCTCGAGAAGCCGGGTTTGGAGTTCGAGGCGAGAACGATCTCGAGTGCTGGCTGGGTGCGAAGTGCGGCGAGAGTTCAGGTTTCTCGAGTCCAGAACGGTGTTCTCGATCCCGCTGACTCGAGAAGGTCAGGGCTTCTGGGACGTGAAAAGTATGGGCGAGCCGAGGATCGTCTTGACAAATTTGTTTACATATTGTTAACTTTTCTTGCGACTCGAAAGTTCAGCTCGAAACCACGGCACGAAATCTCGAGAACCCACCGATAGGAGAGATCATGAAAGCATTCGTGACGGGCAGCACGGGATTCCTCGGCAACAACCTGATCCGCGCGCTTCTGGAGCGCGGCTACGAAGTCAAAGCGCTGGTGCGATCCAAACAAAAAGCCCAGAACATCCTGGGTGGATTGAAGGTTGAAATTATCGAAGGCGACCTGGATAACGTTCCCGGCTTCGCGAATGCCCTTCAAGGCTGCGACGCGCTCTTTCACACGGCGGCCTACTTCCGCGAGTACTACGCGCCCGGCGACCACTGGCCGGTGCTCGAGAAACTGAACGTGACCGCGACCATCGAACTCCTACGGGCCGCCGAACGCGCGGGCGTCAAACGCGCCGTGCACACCAGTTCCAGCGGCGTGATCGGCATGAAACCCGGCCACCGACCCGGCGACGAGAACACGCCACCCACCACCAACCAGATGGCCAACCTGTACTTCCGCAGCAAGAAAAAAGCCGATGACGCGATCGACGCATTCGCAAAAACATCAAAGCTCGAGGTCGTGACCGTCCATCCGGGCTGGATGCACGGCCCCGGTGACGCCGCACCCACGGCGGGCGGTCAGGTCGTGCTGGATTTGCTGGCGCGCAAAATGCCCGCGCTCCTGGACGGTGGCACGACCGCCGTAGACGTGCGCGACGTGGCCAACGGCATGATCCTGGCGCTCGAAAAGAGCCAACCGAACGAGCATTACATCCTGGCCGGCACCTACATCAGCCTGGCGGAACTGGGCAAGGCCATCGAACGCGCCAGCGGCGTGCCCGCACCCAGAACGACGTTACCCGCACCCGCCGCGCTGGCCGTCGCCTGGATCACGGAGCGCGTATCCGCCATCACCAAACAACCCTCCAGCATGACGGTCGCGGGCGTCAAGACGATGCTCGGCAAGGAAGCCGCCAGCAGCGAGAAAGCCATCCGAGAATTGGGCGCGCACTTCCGGGATTTCAACGAAACCGCCCGAGACGCCGTGACGTGGTTCCGGGCGAATGGCTACACCGACGCGCCCGCACCCAAAGCCGCAGCCCGCGCTTGAAAAGTAGACTGCTGGGAATGAACCCCAGCCTGCGCGAGCGCCGCCGCGAGAAACGGAGCTTAGAGATTCTCGAGGCGGCGCTCGAGGTCTTCAGCCACGACGGCTACGCCACCGCATCTATGGATCGAATCGCGGAACGCGCCCTGTTGACGCGCGTGGGCTTGTACAAATACTTTCCCGACAAACCGCACCTGGCCATCGCGCTGCGCGAATGGAAGCTTTTTGAACTGGCCGAACGCGTCAGCGGCGCGTTGGAATCCCAGACCACGCTCGAGGATCGCGTCCAGACCATCGCAAAAGAAAGCATCCAGTTCCAGAACGAACACCAGGGTTTCTTTCGCGTGCTTTTCGATGCCAACGTGCCCGCCGACGAATCGCTCAAACCCTTGCTGTACGCCATTCAGCGCGTCCTCGAGACTGGCGTGCAGGACGGCTTGATCGAAGGTGACACGCTCGAGCTGGCTGGGTTGCTGACCACGATGGTCTTCGAGCCCAGCATCAAGCAGCATTTCGTGAGCGTCCCCAAGCCGTACAACGCGCCCGAAAGCCTGGCGGCGCTGATCTCGAGCGTGTTTTTGCGCGGTACAATCAAGTCCTCGCAGCGCGAGCACTGAAGCTGGTGCATCACGAGAACACCGTCCAGGACGCAAGTTAATATTCGCGTCCTGGACGGTGTTCTCGGGCCTGATTACTTGGTAGAGTTGTAAATATCGAGGATTTCACTGGCGCTCAAAGCCCGGTTGAAGACGCGCACGTCGTCAATTTTGCCATCGATCTCGTCGGTGATCGCGTTGCCGTTGTTCGGATCGCGAAAACCAGAGATGGTGAACGGCACTTCCGGCATCGGCAGAACCTGTGAGAACTGGAGTTGGTAAGCAATCAACTGCCCGTTCAGGTAAAGTTTCACAGTTGAGCCGCCCACGCCATCCTTGTCGTAGGTTCCGGCCAGGTGATACCAGGTGTGGAGCGCCATCGTGTTGTCGGCGGCGAAAATCGTGGCGCGGCAATCGTTCGTTGGACAATCTGAATCGAGCTTGGTCGCCACCTGCCACTTGAAGGCGCGCGTCGTCGGATTTCCACTGCCATCTTTTTCGTTGTGGAACCCGAAAAACACGAACGGATAGCTATGACCCAGGATATCGACGTGGTTCCAATCGTTCAGGTACGCCCAGGCCATGACGGTGATCTTGCTCGAGGTCGAGCGCAGGCTGTTCGAAAGCGGGATGTCGACGATGCTGTTGTTGCCGCCGTTCATCTCGAGCGCGGAACTGCCAACCTTGCCAGCGCCGAAGCCACCGTTAACGATGGTTCCATCGTTGCCGTAACCGGACGAATCCGCGGCGATCGTTCCGCTGCCCGCGTCGAACTTCCACCAGCCGACCAGCCCGTTGATCTCGGTGACGTTCCAGGCGAACGTTGCGCTGCTCGAGCCGTTGGTGTCGGTTACGGTGATTTGCGGGGTGTACGCCTTGATTTTGGTCGGTGCGCCGCTGATCGCGCCGGTGGCGCCGTCAATGCCCAGACCGTCCGGTAATCCCGTGGCGCTGTACGCGAGCGTGCCCGTTCCGGTCGCCTGGATTTGCAGGCTGACGTTCTCGCCGACCGTGTTCGCTTTGCTTCCGGGATTCGTGATGCTCGGGGGCGAAGGTGGTGGCGGTGGAGGAGGTGGTGGCGGTGGTGGGGGCGGCGGTGGCGTGCCTGCGGGCTGAATCGTCCACGAGAACGATTTGTTGTCGCTGCCGCCATTGCTGTCCGCGACCGTGACGGTGGTGGTGAACGTGGCTGCTTTCGAGGGCGTTCCAGCGATGATTCCCGACGCGTCGATGCTCAACCCGTCCGGTTGCCCGCTCAGGGCGTACTGGATCGCGTCTCCGTCAGCGTCGCTGGCCTGAATTTTCAGGTTGACGGCGGTTCCAACGGTGCTGGTCTGGTTGCCCGGATTGACCACTGTCGGGGCGTGCTGGGTTTTGGTGTTGCAGCCTGCGACCAAAAGCAGTGCCGCGATCAGGCCGTGTCTGAAACTGGCGCGCATTCGTTTCTCCTCTTGGGCCTTGCCTGGGTCTGATCGAGTCGTGCAACGCAACGTCCATCGCGTCCGGCGCGACCCTGAAACACTGAGATGTTCCTGGGTTCAGTCTGCCAGGTACTGATTAAGTTGGCATTCAAATGTCTGGCTCGTGTGATCCGGGTGCTCGTGAGTGAGCGTTTGGATTGCGTTCGTGCAGCACGATTTGAAAACGCTGGCGCCTGAGCGCCCAGGCCAGCGAATCGGAACCTTCGGGCGCCGAATTGACGGGTTTTGGTGCCCTCGAAGCTCGAGCAAAATCCGGCGCGGGTAACGACGTTCTGGGTTCAGACCGTATCGTTCTGGGCGGTTTTTGCTGGCGTGAACCGTGGGGAAGTTCAGCGGTATCTCGAGCGACACCGCGCTTGCGTTCGGTGCTGCTCGCGCGTTACACTCCCGTCAGCCTTAAAACCGATCCCGAGAGGTCGGAAAGGAGGACAACATGAATCAATCCAGCCCAGTCCCCGGCGTGCGCCGTGGGGCTTCATTTTTTCTACGTCCGGCGCGCTCGAGTCCGGCGTGCTCGAGTCCGATGGGGGGTGAGGCGTGAAGGAATGGGCGTTCAAGGCCAGAATCCTGGAACCCGACGACATCCGCCGCGCGATTCACCGCATCGCGCACGAGATCCTGGAGCGCAACAAGGGCGCGGCTGACCTGGCGGTGGTCGGGGTTCACACGCGCGGCATCCCATTGGGTGACCGGATCGCGGCCAAACTCGCGGAACTCGAGGGCCACGACGTACCGACCGGCAAGCTGGACATCACGCTCTATCGGGACGACCTGACGGAAGTGGGTTTGCAACCGATCGTGCGGCGCACGGAAGTGCCGTTCGATGTCTCCACCAAGAAGATCATCCTGGTGGACGACGTGCTCTACACGGGACGCACGGCGCGCGCCGGGTTGGACGCACTGATTGATTTGGGGCGTCCCGCCGCGATTCAACTGGCGGTCTTGATGGATCGAGGCCACCGCGAATTGCCGATCCGGGCCGATTACGTCGGCAAGAACATGCCGACCAGCAAGCAGGAAATGGTCAAGGTCAAACTGACCGAATCCGACGGCGAGGACGCGGTGGAGTTGTGGGAGGCGAAAGCATGATGCGACGTGGATGCACAAATTTCAATGTGTCGCTCGAGCCTTCCGCCATTGGAAGGCGTTTTTTTGAAGCCGAGTTTTCAGGGGCACCGCGCAGCACGCATCTCGAAAACACCGTCCTGGACGGTGTCCGCGCGCGGGGCGAATCGTGAAGCACTTACTGGATTTTTCGACCTGGGATCGGACGCAGTGCGAGAACCTTCTGGAAACCGCCGAGATCATGCGCGAGGTCTTGCAGCGCCCCGTTAAAAAAGTCCCGGCCTTGCAGGGATTCACCGTCTGCACCGCGTTTTTCGAGAATTCCACGCGCACCAGGTTGAGCTTCGAACTGGCGGCGCGGCGCATGAGCGCGGACGTGGTCACCTTCACGGGCGCGACCTCGAGCCTGTCAAAAGGCGAATCCTTGAAAGACACGATCCTGACGCTCGAGGCGATGAAGGTGGATATGTTCATCGTGCGCCACGGCGCGTCCGGCGCGGCGCACCAGATCACGCGCTGGACGAACGCGCACGTCGTCAACGGCGGCGATGGGCGGCGCGCGCACCCGACGCAGGCTTTGCTGGACGCGTACACCCTGAAGCGGCACTTCGGCAGCCTGGAAGGTCTGGAAATCGCCATCGTCGGGGACGTGAAGCATTCGCGCGTGGCCCGTTCCAACGCGGAACTGCTGCCGAAACTGGGCGTCAAGGTGCGATTGTGCGGCCCCAGCACGCTCTTGCCCCGCGAACTCGAGCGAGAAGGCGTGACGGTCACGACCGACATACGCCAGGCGCTCGAGGGCGCGCACGCGGTCATGGCGCTCCGGTTGCAACATGAGCGCATGAGCACCGGCTTCCTGCCCAGCCTCGAGGAGTACCAGCAGACCTACCAGATCACGCCCGAGCGGTTGCGTTCCGCCAACCCAGACGCCGTGGTGCTGCATCCGGGGCCGATGAACCGCGACATCGAGATCGACGGCTCATTGGCCGATTCGAGCCGCAACCTGATCGTGCAGCAGGTCGAGAACGGCCTGCCCGCGCGGATGGCGGTGCTGTATCACCTGTTGGTCGGGAAGAAGTGATAGGAAGCGATAAGCAATGAGCTACAGGCTATAAGAAAAAGTAAACAAACGACAAAGGAAAGTTGTTTAGCCGCTTCTCGGTCTTGCTTATCGCTTAAGGCTTAAAGCTTAAGGCTTTCTTCAGGAGAAACCATGCGATTAAAAATTTCCGGCGCGCGATTGGCCGATCACAAGGGCGTCTACGACGCGAGGGATGTTTACGTCAGGGACGGTGTGATCGAAGGTTTCGATCTTGGCGGCAGCGCGGATCGAGAGATTCCGGGCAAGGGCTTGACGCTGGCGGTGGCCTTCATCGAGCCGCACGCGCACCTGCGCGAGCCGGGGCAGGAGGTCAAAGAAGACCTGGCGTCCGGGTTGGCGGCGGCGGCGGCGGGCGGGTACGGCACGGTGGTCTCCATGCCGAACACGAAACCCGTGGTGGACGACCCCAATATCGTGCGCGAACTGATTCAGAAGGCGGAGCGTTTGGGTTTTGCCCGCCTGATCCCGTCGGCGGCCATGACGCGCGGGCAGGAAGGCAAACAGCTTTCGGACGCGGCGGCGCTGCGCGAGGCGGGCGCGCTGATGCTGACCGACGACGGGCGCACCGTCGAGGACGCGGGCGTGATGCGGCGGGCGCTCGAGTACGCCGCACCGCTCGGGCTGGTGATTTCGGTTCACGCCGAGGACGCGAGCTTGCGCGGCGATGGCGTGATGAACGAGGGTGAGGTCAGCGAACGCCTGGGCTTGCCGGGCAATCCGGTCGCGGCGGAAGCGGCGCGGATCGCGCGGGATCTCGAGATTCTGGCCTTCGTGCAGCGCAACCATCCCGGCGCGAGGTTGCACGTCCAGCACCTCTCCTCTGCCCGAGGGCTGGAACTTCTCAGGCGCGCCAAATCGCAGGGCTCGAACGTCACCTGCGAGGTCGCGCCGCACCACCTGACGCTGACGGACGCGTCCCTGGAAGCCTTCGATCCGATCTTCAAGGTCGCGCCGCCGTTGCGCACGCTCTCCGACACGCGCGCGCTGCTGGACGGCCTGCTGGACGGCACGGTGGATTGCCTGGGGACGGATCACGCGCCGCACACGCGCTCGGAAAAGGAGCGCGACATGCTCGAGGCGCCGTTCGGGATCGGCAACATCGAAGTCTGCTTTCCGCTGTTGTACACGCTCTTCTCGCACGGTGGGAAACTCAAACTGGAGCGCTTGCTCGAGCTTCTAACGCTCGGCCCGGCGCGCGTTCTGGGCTTGCCCGCGCCGAGCCTCGAGATCGGTGCGCCCGCCGATCTGGTGCTGCTGGATCTGGAGACGGAACGCCGCGTGGACGCGTCAAAATTCAAATCGAAAGCCAAATTCAGCCCGTGGGACGCTCAAACGCTGCGCGGCTGGCCCGTCGCGACCATCGTGCGCGGCAAGCTCGCGTTCGACGCCAGGGCGTGAATCTCGAGGACACCGTCCAGGACGCAGTCTTAAATACGCGTCTGGGACGGTGTTCCTAAAAACGAACCCGTAGGGTGCGATTCATCGCGCTCAGCAGACAGGAACCCGATGTACGACCTCTTGAAACCCGTTCTGTTCCAGTTCGACCCTGAGCGCGTCCACGATGTCGTGATGGGTGCGCTCAGGCTCGCCGCCAGGAGCCGCGCGGCGCTCGAGTTGATCTCGAAAATGTGCGCGCCGATCTCGACGCATCCCGTCAAACTCTGGGATCTCGAGTTCCCCAACCCGGTCGGGCTGGCGGCGGGCTTCGACAAGAACGCGCTGGCGCTCCCGGTTTGGCCCGCGCTGGGCTTCGGCTTCGTCGAGATCGGCAGCGTCACGGCGCACGCGCAACCCGGCAACCCGAAACCGCGCTTGTTCCGCCTGCCGGAAGACGGCGCGATCATCAACCGCATGGGCTTCAACAACCACGGTGCGCGCGTGATCGCCGCGCGGTTGGAGCTCTGGCGGCACGAATTCGGAAAGCTACCCGTGCCGTTGGGCATCAACCTGGGCAAGTCAAAAATCGCGCCCCTGGAGGACGCGCCCGCCGATTACGTCTCGAGTTTGGAGCGCCTGTACGATTACGGCGATTACTTCGCGATCAACGTCTCCAGCCCGAACACGCCCAACCTGCGCGAGTTGCAGGACAAGGACAAGCTCGAGGTCTTGCTGAAGGCCGTGATGGATTTCGTGAAAGCGCAGCCGCACCAAAAACCAGTCTTGTTGAAGGTCGCTCCCGATCTGAGCTTCACGCAACTCGACGAAATGTTATCGCTGCTCGAGACGCACGGTCTGTCCGGGATCATCGCCACCAACACGACGTTGGCGCGGGATGGGCTGAGCACGCGGATCACGGAATCGGGCGGGCTGTCCGGGCGCCCCTTGAAGGCGCGCAGCCTCGAGATGCTGGCGCACCTCTCGCGCCAGACGAACGGACAATTGCCGATCATCTCGGTCGGCGGTATCTCGAGCGCGGACGACGCGCAAAAACGCCTGGATGCCGGTGCGAGCCTGGTGCAGATTTACACGGGCTGGATTTACGATGGACCGATGATGCTCCGCGAAATCAATCGCGGTCTGAGATCGCCCGAGATGCCGAGGTGAAGGTGGAGCTCCGACCCTGGTCTGAAGAGGATCTCGGGTTGTTGCATCGATTGCTCGGCGATCCGCGCATGATGACCCACCTGGGCGGGCCGGAAACACCCGAGCAGATCGAGGCGCGCCATGTTCGGTATTTGGCCATGCGGGGGCGAGATCGGGGCGAGATGTTGGTAATCCTGTCGGACGCTCAGGCCGTCGGTTCCATCGGTTACTGGGAACGAGCGTGGGAGGGCGAAACGATCTGGGAAACCGGCTGGTTCGTCGTGCCGGAAGCGCAGGGAAAGGGGCTCGCCAAAGCGGGACTTCAAGCCTTGTTAGAACGGCTGCGAACGGTGGGTCGGCACCCGCACCTTCACGCCTTTCCGAATCTCGAGAACGCCGCGTCGAATGGCCTGTGCGGTGCGCTCGGCTTTTCTTTGCTGGGCGAGGTGCAGTTCGAGTACCCGAAGGAACATTTCATGACCTGCAACGACTGGGTTTTCGATCTCGAGTCGTGACCTGAATCTCGCGCGCACCGCGAACACCGTCCCAGACGCAATTTCTTGAAAATACAAGAACACTGTCCTGAACGGTGTTCTCGCATCAAACCCGCAAAAATAAGCTTCGGCGGTACAACCAAAGCGCACCAAGCCAGCAGGCCACGATGTACGCAATCGTGTACGCCCAACCGCCGGGAACCTTGCCCAGCGCGTCCGTCAACGATCCGAGCGCCCAGGTCTGCACGGTCGCGTCTCTGCTCACCATCCAGTCCTGAAGAATCCAGGTTTTGACCAGGATCGGCGCGATATAGACCAGCAGCGCGTTCGAGCCGAACACGATCAGCGGGAAGGCCAAGCTGCGCCACGCGCGCCCGAAATGCTCGAGCGCCATGAACGCGGCGATGGTCAGCGTGCCCAGGCCCGCCGTGAAGAGGATGTACGAGGGCGTCCAGACGGTCTTGTTGAATTCCAGATCGAAGCTCCAGAGCCACCCAAAAAGCGTCAATCCGGCACCGATCAGCCCGACCCGCACAAACCGAGCTCTCGCGTCCAGCGGGGCGCGGAGGGCGTCCCCGACTAGTCCGGCGATGACCACCAGCGCGGCGGTCGGAATCACGGACGGCAGGCCGCGCAAACCCCAGGGCTCGAGAAAAGACTCGTTGATGTGGCGCACGGCGTTGGCGGTCTCCTCGAACACGCCAGCCCCAGCGTTGGGCACGGGGTAAAAACGCAACAACGCCCAGTACCCGACCAGCAACGCCACCGAGATCCCGACGCGCACGCCCGTGGGCCACGGGTACGCGACCGCGCCGACCAGCGACGCGAGCGCGATCAGTTGCAGCACGCCCATGCTCAATATCGGTCGGTGCGCCACGGCGCTCGTCACCAGGCACCCCAACAGGAACATCGAAACCGTTCTCGAGAGCGCGCGCTTGGCCCATTCCAACCCAATGGCGCCGCGTTTGCGGGCGCTCTGGAAGGCGAAGGGCATGGCCGTGCCCGCCGCGAACAAAAACCACGGGAAGACCAGATCGGTCAGCGTGATGCCGCCACCCCAGGGTGCGTGCTGGAGCGCGGGCGGCGTGGCGCTGTCCAGCGCGATGTTGTTGACCAAGAGCATCAGCGTGATCGTGACGCCCCGGAAGGCGTCGAGCGCGATCGATCGCACCGCAACGACCCCGCTCGCGGTGGTTGCCGGTGCCTTCGGTACGATGCCCGAGGTTTTCGGTTCGACCGGGAGGATTTCAGTGCGGGGTGCGACCTGAGACATGTCAACCTCCTGCGTCGAGCCCTCCGACGGTCGTGAGCTTGATACCGCGCAAACGCGCGGTGCGAAGAAATGGCGAGAGCACCTCGATGGTCTCGAGCACGTTGTCGTGCAGCAGCACGATGCCGCCATCGCGCAACTTTCGGGTCAGCCTGGATCGCAGCACGACATCCCCCAGGTTGTCGAAATCGCCGGGATCGTCCGTCCAGAAGGCGGTCGTCAGCCCGAGCCTGGATGCGATCTGCAAGGTCAGCGGGCTGTACTCGCCGCCGGGCGGTCTGAAGTAGCGCACGGGCTTTCCCGTGATGCCCTCGAGCACTGTATTGGTCGTCTCGAGTTCGTCGCGCACGGCATCGGCGGGCAAGCCCAGCAGCCGGACGTGGTGGAAGGTGTGGTTGCCGACTTCGTGACCCTGTTCGACCATGTCGCGCACGAAGTACGGGTACGCCCGAGCGTTTCGCCCGATGCAAAAAAAGGTCGCTTTGGCGCTGGAGCGTTTCAGATCATCCAGCAGCAGGGGTTCGTACAAGGGGTGCGGGGCGTCGTCGAAGCTGAGCGCCGCCACGGCTTGCCTGGGGTTGCCGTGAAAGAACAGGCCGCCGCGCACGGCTCCGGTTGCCTGGGCGGCGAGCTGTTTGACCTGCTGGCCGCGAACCCCGTTCTGGTCGCTGCCGTAGACGGGTGCGATCTCGAGCACGTCTGATGGCGCCCGGCTCGGTTGGGGCGGCACGGCGACCGGGTTGACCCAGATGCGCTCGTAGTCCTTGATGGTTTGCGCCTCGAGCGCCAGAAAGGCGTTCAGGCGTGCGCGCGGCACGCTGGCCGTCAGGCGCGGCAACGGGCCGCCGAAACCCTGGTAGCTCCCGGCGCGGTAGACGCTGACATCCACCTCGTCCAGCGTCGGGCGGGCGTCGAAGGTGCGTTCCACGGCGGCCTGCGCGAGTTGCAGTTCCGGCACGATGCCGCTCTCGCGCATGGGAACCAGCACCAGCGCGTGCGCCACCTCGATGAAACCGTTGGTGGCGTATTCGACCTTGGCGACTTCCGGTGCGAGCGGCGTCACGATCAGTTCCGAGAGCGGTTTGGCCGGGCGCTGTCCGGGTGCGAGCGGCTGGATGGCTCCGGGAACACCGCCGGGTGGGCGCACCAGCGGCAGTGGTGCGCGCTCCACGAGTCCGGGTTTGCGCCTCTCGGCGAACGCCGCAGGCAGCAGCAGTTCGGTTCCGAGCGCGCCCGAGAGCAACAGGAACTGTCTTCTGGAAATCATTTCGCGACGTACTCCGTGTACGCCGCCTGCGCACCCGCCGGGACGTAACCGAAAGACTGGTAAAGCTGGTAGCCCTTGGCGTACTGGGCGCGCGCCTGATCGGGTTGCCCGAGCCGCCTGTAGACGTGGCCCAGCACGTACTCGGCCAGCGGGTTGCGCGGCTGAATCTTGATTGCGGTCTCGAGGGCGCGGGCGGAAGCCGTGAGCCCTTCGGTCGTGCCGGGTTTCGCCAGGAAACCGTCCGTGGCGCGTTCGCCGCGATAGAAGTAGAACTGGGATCGCACGAAGTCGTAGTCCAGCCCGCGCGCGCTCGAGGTGTCCACGGCCTGACCGCCGGGGGTCTTGTACGCCGTGATGCTCGAGTCCTCGGCATAGGTGGGCAGCACGAAGGTGTACGCATGCGTGACGGCGTTCAGCACGAACAAACCCTGGTGCGTGGCGAATGGTTCGGGTTCGGAGGCGTCCACCAGGATGTCCCGGTCGGGGAAGCGCACCAGCGTCGCGGCGTGCCCGAGGTTACTTTCAGAGCCCTGCGGGTTGCGCCAGACCATCGCCAGGCCCGCGTTAACGCCCATTTTTTGCAGCAAGCCCGCGATCAGCACCGATTGCAGCAGGCACTGGCGCTCACCGCGAGAGACGGTATAGCTGAACTCGAACCCGCGATCCAGGCTGAAGGTCGGGATGACTTTTTTGATCGTGCGGTGCAACCAGGCTCCGGTGGAAATCTCGAGCTGCGTGCGTTTTTGGCCGCGCGAGGCCGCGATCTGCACGCGGCGTTTTTCCAGCGCGCGCATCAACGGCAAACCGCGCAGATCGGCGGGTTGCACGCTCGGATTCGCAACGTATTGGCGCTCGAACCACGAATAAAATCCGTCCGCCTCGCTCGAGTTGGTGAACTTGCCGGATTCGTCGATCAATCGCGTGAAGGCCGGGGTTCGGTAGGCGTAGTTTGCGTCTGCGGCGCGCACCGGAACCAGTCCAGACCCGGCGATCGAGGCGATCAAGGCGAGCGCGTATCGGGCTCTGTGAAACCGCGCGGTGATGCTCGGGGTTCGGATCATGGCTTATTTGACCCTGGAATGATGAAACGCGGGTGGAATTCAATCCGCGACGCGGGTGCGCCGCGCGTTCGGGCATCGACCTTTCAGGGAACGCCGTCCAGGACAGGGTTTCTCGAGCGCACAAAGACTGCGTCCAGGACGGTCTGGGCGGGCGGTTCCGCCCGCCGAGGGCCTCGCTCGGGTTCGGTACGCCCGCCCGAGGAGCGCGAGTGCCGCCGGAATTCAGGCATCGACCGGGCTCGAGACGATCCCGGCCAGGCTTTCCACCTGTGCTTCACGTGCCGGGTTCAAACTGCCCCGATGAGGCTCGAGACGAATCCGGCGAACTGGACGCCTTCCGGTGCGCGCTATGATGGCGATGTGCGACTGCTTTTGCTCGAGGACGATCCCGGAATCCGTGCCCCTTTGGCGGCCAGCTTGCGCGAGGCGGGCTTCGCGGTGGACGAGGCCGAAACCCGGCTCGAGGCGGAAAACATGACCCTGACGTACCCGTACAGCGTCATGGTGGTGGACGTGCGCTTGCCGGACGGCCCGGACGCGGGTTTCGAGTTCGTGCGGGCCGTGCGCGCCCGCAACGTTCACGCCCCGGTGCTGTTCTTGACGGCCAGAGATTCCCTGGCGGATCGGGTGTCCGGCTTGGACGCGGGCGGCGACGATTACCTGACCAAACCGTTCCACATCAGCGAGGTGCAGGCCAGGTTGCGCGCGCTCTTGCGGCGCACGCGCTCCACGCCGGACACGGCGCTCGAGCGCAACGGCCTGCGGGTGGATTTCAACGCGCGATCCGTCACCTTGGATGGCCGGGTGGTTCACCTGACCGCCAAGGAGTACGCGATCCTGGAGCTGCTGGCGTCCACTCCCGGCAAGCTCTTCGAGCGCGATCAGATCATCGAGCGCGTCTGGGATTCGGATTACAACGCGGAAACCAACGTGGTGGACGTGTACGTCAAGAACCTCCGCAAGAAGCTCGCGGAATGGGTGGTCGAAACCGTGCGCGGCATCGGCTACCGCTTTCCCGCCTGAGATGATGCCCGCCGCCCGAGTACGCCAGTCCAGACCCGCTCGAGCCCTCGGGATGGGCGAGTGAATTTAAAACGCGCGGCGATCATTCAGCCCCACGAATCCGGGAAGCCCCGTCCCCGATGGTCTTTTTGGGCCGCGATCAGCTTGCGGTATCGGCTGGCGGCGCTCTCGAGCCTGGTGACGCTGCTGGCGCTGGCGGCGCTGGCCATCAGTTCCGGGCTGGCCCTGGAGCGTTCGCGCGTGCGCGATCTGGACGAGGAACTGAGCGTCATGACCCGCATCGTCATGAACGAGGCGCTCGAGTCGAGCACCAACGAACCCTCGACCACCGCCGACGACAGCCTTCAGAGCGTCAACGGCAGCGCCACCGCCTTCGTGTACCGCGACGCCGCGCCGCGCAAGCTGATCTGGGGCAGCGGGCCGGATTCGCCGGAACCTTTGGACAGCCGATTTCTGATCACGAGCGCTCAGCGCGCGGTGTGCAGTTGCGACGGCTGGCGCGTCCGCAGCGAACGGCGCGGCGGGTTGATCGTGCAGATCGGTCGTCCGCTCGCACCGATCGAGGGCACGATCCGTTCTTACGCCCGCATCAGTTCGTTCGGCACGCTGATCGCGGCGCTCTTGGCGGGCCTGGTGACGGTGCTGGCGGTCAACACCGCGACCGTCGATCTGGAGCACCTGACGCGCCGTGTGGACGACCTGGAAGCGCACGACCCGATCCCCGGTACGCACCGCACCGACGAGATCGGCACGCTGGCTCGCGCCATCGAGCAGAGCCGCAGGCTGACGCTCGAGCAACGCGAGCGCGAGGCGCGGTTCCTGGCGGACGCATCCCACGAATTGCGCACGCCGATCACGGCGCTGGTCGCGGAACTCGAGCACGCGCTGGCCAAACCCCGCTCCAGCGACGATCAACGCTTGGCGCTGCGGCGGTCGTTGCGCGTGGCGACCCACATGTACGATCTGGCCTCGAACTTGCTGACGCTGCAACGCACTCAGGTCAACGAACCGATTGCGCGCACCCCGCTGGAGCTTCTGGACATCGCCTCCGACGCCGTAGATCGCATGATGCCCTTGGCTGCCGCCAAGAACCTGAGTCTGGAAGTCAACGGCTCGCCGACCCGCATCCTCGGCGATCGCGTGCTGCTCTCACGGATGGTCGAGAATCTGATCGGCAACGCCATCAAGTACACGCACTCCGGCGAGATCGCACTCGAGGTTCACCCCGAAATCACCAGCGCCGTGCTGCGCGTGCGCGACACCGGCATCGGAATTCCCGCCGACAAGCTCACGCTGTTGTTCGAGGCCTTCAACCGGGCCGATCCGACGCACCGCGACGGCTTCGGGTTGGGACTGGCGGTCGTGCAGGGCGTGACGGTGGCGCACGGCGGGCAGTCCGAGATCTCGAGCGCCCTCGGGCAGGGAACGACCGTGACGGTACGGTTACCGCTCGAACGGGCGTGAACCGGGCCGTCAAGGTTCAGCTCGAGATTCCGGGCGCGACCCACATCTGAAGTGATCCTGAAGTCCTAGAGAACACCGTCCAGCACGCATTTTATCAATACCGCCCGGAACGGTGTTCCTGAAATCTCGGACGCGCACCAAATCCGACTTGCGCATGCGAACGCCGTCCAGCACGATATTCGCGGCTTTGATGATCCGCGTCTGCCGGGTTATGATTCGGGCGTGAGTCGGTATCGCGTCCGTTCGGGCATCGTGCTGAGGCGTTCCGTGACCCCAGCCGGGGACGTGATCCTGGGCGTGCTGACCCCGGAAGGCAAGCTCCGCGCGGTCGCGCGTTCCGGCGTCAAAGGGCCGCGCTCGCCGCGCCTGAACCTGTTTCAGCACCTGACGCTGCAACTCTATGAGCGCCCCGGCAACGACCTGGCCACGATCACGCAAGTGCAACTCGAGGGCGCGCTGCCGACCCTGACCGACCCATCGCGTTACCCGTTCGCGCACCTCCTGGCGGAACTGGCGGATCGGGTCTGGCAGGAGAACGATTTCGTGGGACAGGCTGGCTTCGAGCTCTTCAGCGGCGGCCTGCGCGGCTTGGTGCGCCACCACGACCCGGATCGGGTGGGGCTGGTGATCGCCTGGAAGTTGCTGGCCCTGCACGGGTTGTACCCGCGCGTCGTGCGCTGCCTGGAAACGGGCGACGACACCGGACTGACGCATTTTGATCCCGTGGCTGGCGGCGTGCTTTCGGGTCGGATCGCTCGCGGCATGCGCATCGGCGAGGACGCCGTGGACGAACTCCAGCGCATGTCTCGAGGCACGGTGCGCGAGGTGCTCGACGACGACCTCGATGCCGTCACCCGAGAAGCCCTGTGGCGCGCGCTCGAGGCCTACACCCGCCACCACATCGGCGAGATTCACGCCTGGGCCGCGCTCCGTCTAGCCCGAGCGCAGGCGTCCCAGCCCATCGAACTCGAGATTCTGGCCTGACGCTGGACGCCCTCGGGTCTGAGATTTCAGCCCACTCGAAGCTCTTTTTCGCAGGGGCTGCGCCGGACGCGCGTCGAGAGCGCCTGCTCGCAGCACCCTCAGGATTGTCTCGATTTACCAAATTAAATGCGTCCCGGACGGTGTTCTCGAGGAACCACACCGTCCGGGACGCGCTTTATCGCTCGGTCAGAACTGGACTTGCGGCACGCTGCGTTCCGCGTCGCTGGCCTGGAACATCGGCTTGCTGGTCTTGCCCATCGGCCCGGCCAGGAACACGCCCGGAACGGTCGTGATGGCGTTGTTGTACTCCAGCACGGTGTCGTTGAAGAACTGCCTGGAGTACGCGATCTTCTGCTCGAGCCCGGAGAGCTGACCCTGCAAATCCAGGAAGCTGGCGTTGGCCTTCAGGTCCGGGTAGGCTTCCGCGACCGCGAAGAGCTTGCCGAGCGCGGCGCTCATCATGTTGCTGGCGCCGACCTTGTCCTCGATGCTGGTCGCTCCGGCCATGCGCGCGCGCGCGTCGGTCACGGCCTGAAGGGTCGATTGCTCGAAGTTGGCGTAGCCCTTGACGGTGTTGACCAGGTTCGGGATCAGGTCGTTGCGCTGCTTGAGTTGCACGTCGACCTGCGAGAAGGCGTTGCCGACGCGGTTGTCCAGGCTGACGATGCGGTTGTAGAGGCTGACGGCGATCAGCGCGAGGACGACGAGGATGACGATCAAAACGATTCCAGTCATGTGGTGCTCCTTTCACAACGGGGCGATGCGGGCTCGGGTGCGAGGCGGGCGAGGGTGCCGAATTGGGGTTTTACGGTTGCCCAGAAGACCGTTCTGGACGGAATATCTCGGGTTGAAATCGGTGGTTCTGCGTCTGCGGCGGTCTTCGTAAAGGTTGCGAATGGGCTCGGAGTCGCCTGAAATCCAAACTCGAGAATTCTCTGCGGCGAGATCAATACGACGCTGCTCAGTTCGCACCGCTCGAGCCGCCACCGCCGGAGCTTCCCCCGGATGATCCACCGCCGAAACCGCCGCCGGAACCTTCCGATTTGGGCGAGAGGCCGCTTTCCAGGGATTTCAGGTTGCTGGCGATGCTTTCCAGGGAATTCAGGCTGGTCAAATCGAGCCCACTCGGGATGCCGCCGCGCGGGTCGCCGGTGTACGACCCGAGCCACAGGGGCGCGTAAATCGTGCCGGGGTGCGATTGCTCGATCCGGCGCAGGTTGCGCAAGTACGCCTGAGCCACGCCGAGCGCGGTGGCGTAGACGAAGTGGTAATCCCAGAGTTTGTAGTGTTCGGCGGGCGCGGTTTCCATCTGCGAAAAGTCCGAAAGGAAATTGCGGTACGCGATCCAACGTTTGGCGTTCAGCAATTTGTCCGCGTTCCAGCGCGGCAGAATCTGCGTGGCGACGATTGCCACGATCAGCGTCAGCACACCCGCCACGATCAGCGCGATGCCGATGGCTTCGGTCAGACCGACCAGGAAAAACCCGAGGATGAAGCTCAAGACCGCGATCACGAACGCGACGATCACCACGGGCGCGGTGAACTTGCGCGTGCCCTGATCCACCAACGAACCCTTGACCGTTTCGTACCACTGGCGCGGCATGGCGCTCAGGGTCTGGGCCAGGCTGGTGGAATTCTGAAAGCTCGAGCGCAATTCAGCGGGTGTGACCACGCCATCGCTGCCCGCAGAGGCGCGCAGCACCCGCCAGAGGCTCTGCTCGAAAGGTGTCGGCTGGCCGGTGGGGTCTTTCTCGAGCCTGAAGCACGTGTCATCCGACGCGCCAATGCCGAACAACCCGGCGTTGTGGCGCTTTTCCAGGCTGACGTACCCCTTGCGCGCGAAATCCAGCAGGGTCGCGCTGACGGCTGGCCCGAGCGATCCACCGCCCGATTGGGTCAGCACGAACGGCACGGCGTTCGGCGGGATGTCCTCGGCGGGTTCGCGGTAGTAACGCCCGACATCCTGCGTGACCGGTTCCTTGCCGTACTTCCAGTACGCGTCCCAGACGCTGCCGAAAACGTAAGCGAAGCCCACGAACGGCAGGAGCAACAAGTACCACGGCGTCGGCGGTGGCGGCGGCGCAAACCCGCCCTTCTCGAGCGCCCCGCGCGAGGCATCGCGGAAGCCTCGCGTGTCCTGACGAACCTGTTCGATCCAGTCAGGAAATTTGTTGCCCACAATCGTGCGCGGCGCGAACTGACCGGCGGGCAAAAAAACTTGCGTCCTGATAAATTCGTCCTCGCTGACGGGCGAGACCGTGACGGTGGCCAGGCCGCGCGGCGCGTCGATGTTCAACTGTCCGATCCTGGAATTTTTGGTGTACACGAAAACCCGAAAGAGGCTGGGGTTCGCGGCTGGCGCGTGCAGGCGCACCGTGTACCGATCCACCGGCGCGTGGACTGGCTCCAGCACCTGACGGTCGAACTGCGCCGCGTCGGACGCGACCTGAAGCTCCCCGCGCAGCGTGTACGTGATGCGGAACTTGCGGGTTTCGTCCGTGGCAGGTGAACGCCAACGGATCGTGTTGCCCTCGATGCTCGGGCTGGCCGGGGCTTTGCCGTCCAGGGCTTCGACGTTCTCGAACTGCACGCTGCCGCCCGCGCGCGGATCGATGGTCAAGAACGCGCTCGAGTACGTGCCCGAAAACGCGAAGGTGCGCACGTCCTCGACCCGAACCATGCCGTCTGCGCGCAAAAACACGTCCTGCTCGACGGATTGAAGGTGAAAGGATTTCGCCTCGGCGACGCCGAACGCCAGGACGACCACGAAGAATGCGAGCGCGCGTCTCGGGGTGTGGATCACGTCACGATTGTACGCGGTCGAGCCTGCCAGGGTTCCCGTGGGGTCTCGAGACGCAGTCAGAAATCAGGAGTCAGAAGTCAGAGCTAAAACCGGATGGCACGGGCAAAGACTGATTCAGGTATCGAGAACGCCGTCCAGAACGGTGCCTCGAGTTCCAAGAAACCGTGGGCTAGGCGCGAACAGCCCGGTAGCGATCCTGCCCGTCAGCGCCGCAAGCCCGAAGGTGCTGTCTTTGGCGGCAAGAAGGTTCATGCTCAGGATCAAGAAGGTGCTGTCTCGTGAG
>CAXTKV010000045.1:0-29412 GCA_964244895.1 uncultured Deinococcales bacterium | reverse complement strand
GGGGTCGACGTGCTGATCTTGCGTGAGTTGCTGGGCGGCGCGTACTTCGGCGAACCGCGCGGCCTCGATGAAGGCGAGGCATTCAACACGATCCGCTACACCACCCACGAGGTCGCTCGGGCGGCGCGATGGGCGTTCCAGGCGGCGCGCGGGCGGCGCAACAAGGTTTGTAGCGTGGACAAGGCCAACGTGATGGAAGTCAGCGAATTCTGGCGCAGCGTCGTGCAGCACGTTCACGACACGGAATTCCCGGACGTGACCCTGACCCACGAGTACGCCGATTCCTGCGCGATGCTGCTGGTCAAGGACCCGAACCGCTACGACGTGATCGTCACGGAAAACCTCTTCGGGGATTTCCTGTCCGATCTGGCGAGCGTCCTGCCCGGTTCGCTCGGGCTGCTGCCGTCGGCATCGTTGGGCGACGGCCCCGGATTGTACGAACCGATCCACGGCAGCGCGCCGGACATCGCGGGCAAGGGAATCGCCAATCCCGCCGCGACGATCCTCTCCGCCGCGATGATGCTCGAGTACAGCTTCAAGCGCGCGGACGTGGCTCGCAAGGTTGACGAGGCTGTCAGGAAAGCGCTTTTCTCGAGTCCCACGAAAGACTTGGGCGGAAACGCGGGCACGGCGGAGTTCACGAAGGCTGTGCTGAACGAACTCTGAAACTCGAGAACCCGCGAGAACACCGTCCTGGACGCAAATTGTTAAACGCGTCCAGGACGGTGTTCTTCTGTGAGATCTCGAGCCGAATCAGTCCCCAGCGACGGGAACGCGTTCAGCGGTCGTGGACGCCGACCGCTCGAACCGATCCGAGAGGATGAAGAAGGTCGGTGCCCACAAGCCGATGAAGATGCCGAAGCGCTCACCGTGGGCCGGATCGCCACCCGTGCCGCCCTGGGTGAACCACACGAAGATGGAAACGATGATCGAGACGAACCCGAGCGGCAGGCAGATTTGCGACAACAGGCGATACGTTTTTGTGCTCATGTCAACTCCCTGGGCCGTGACGCCCCAGATGCTCGAAATGGAATCTCGAGATCGCGCCGCGAGGCTTTTACGCGGGCATCAGCACGGTGTCGATGGCGTGAATCACACCGTTGCTGGCGGCGATGTCCGCCTGAACCACGGTCGCGTCGTTGATCTTGACGCCGTGGCTGGCATCGATTTTCAGCTCGCCGCCCTGAACGGTCGCGGCGCTCGAGAGCTTGGCGGCATCGGCTGCCATGACCTTGCCGGACACGACGTGGTACGTCAGGATTTTGGTGAGCGCCGGGAGATCCTTCAAAAGTCCGTCCACGGTGCCCGCGGGGAGCTTGGCGAAGGCCTCATCGGTCGGTGCGAAGACCGTGAACGGCCCCTCTCCTGTGAGCGTCTCGCCCAGTCCGGCGGCGGTCACGGCGGCGACGAGCGTCTTGAAATTCCCTGCAGCGACGGCGACTTCGACGATGTTCGGCATGAAAGAACCTCCTGCGCGAGCCGATGGTTTCGCTCGAGCCTGACATTGGAAATTCAATTGCCGGTCTCGGAAATGGCCGTCGCCGAGTCCTTCGGGCCGCGCGGATCGCGGAGCAACCGAACTACTGTGTCACTATTGTCTCTCGCTGGCGAAAGCACCTGGCACAGCGATACAGTCACAACATGCAACTCCCCCATTCGACACGAAAATAGAGATTTCAGGGGTCAGTTCTTCGAGCGAAGGCTGTTTAGACGCGCTCGAGTTTGCGGTGGGGTTCGGGCGGGAATTCCACGCGGATGGCATCGGTCGGGCGAACCTCGCCGCCCGTCAGGACAATTCCCATGATGCCCGCCTTGCGGATCAGGTTTCCGGTCTCATCGCGGTCGAGCACGGCGTTCATCAATCCGGGCTGCAGGCCGTCGAGTTGAGCGCAGGGGTTTCGCAAACCCGTGACTTCGACCACGGCGCTCGAGCCGATCAACAATTTCGTACCGACGGGCAAAGCCAGAAGCTCGAGCCCGCGCGTGGTGATGTTCTCGCCCATCTGGCCCGCGCGCACCGCGAAGCCTTTCTCGAGCAATTCGTCGTGCAGTTCGGCGTGAATCAGGTGCACCTGGCGCAGGTTGGGCTGGGTCGGATCGACCGCCACGCGCGAGCGGTGCTTGACGGTCACGCCCTGGTGCGCGTCGCCCTCGACACCCAGAGCCGTCAGCAATCTGATGCTCGGTCGGGCAGGCTTTGACATGGTGTGGGACGGGCTGGCGTGGACGGAAACGACACTCGGATTCATCGCGTTCACCTCGTTTGATGGTTCGGGCGCGCACGGGAACGTGGCTTCACGAATTCTATGGGAATTGCTCATTCGCGCGACGGCATGTGAATCCGATCCCGGCGTTCTGCTCAGGTTCGCCCGCAAACATTCCGTACACGCCCGAGCCCCTGGGAACGCCCTCTGAAACGCATCTGTAGCGCGCTCTCATTTGGGCTGCGCGTCAGGAAGCTAGACTTTTGCAGAATGAAGATGTTCAACTGATTCGGTCAAAGAACCAAACGGGAAGCGACGAGGTCGAGATGCTGGTGGCGCAATGGGTTGTCATGTTCGGACTCGTGATCATCGCGGCGCTGGCGGCGCTGGCGTACTTTGGTCGTCAGCGCCGAGCCAATTTTGAGATCCGCAACGAGGACGGATTGCTCGATGAGCTCCACGATGACCTGGTGGCTGGGGAGTTCGTGGCGGCGTACATGCACGCTTTCCGCACCGGGACGCCAATTTCCAGGGTGGTCGCGGCGGGGCTGGAACGTTTCGAGGCGGGCAAGGAAGCGGTTTTCGAGGCGATGAACCGCGCACTCGAGGAAGAACAGACGCGCTGGCACGGGGCGCTCCTGGGGCTGACGGTGTCCGGGGCGCTGGCCTCGGCGCTCGGGGTGATCGGGCTGGCCCTGAGCCTGCCGCGGGTTCTGAACGGAGCCAGCCTGGTCGAGCTGGTTCGCTCGGGCGGCCCGATCGTCGGGCTGGCCATCGCGATCGCGGTGCTGTCTTTCGTGGGTCACGGCGCACTTTTGAAAAAGATGGAGCAATCGCGCAGCTGGTTGCACGATACGGCCAGCCGAATCCTGACGGATGCCGCCCGGACGGTCGTGACCAGCACCAAGATGACCGTTTCGACCCCGCCGCAGGCGCGCAGGGTGGTCGCCGGGAGGAAACTGTGAATCCAGCGCAACGACCCGCTTCAAGGAACCGCGAACACTCGAGCGGGCGGATGTGGTTCGCTTCGAGAATCCTCAATCGTCGGCTGTTGCTGGCCGGGGTCACGCTCAACCTGGCGGGGTTGGTCGCCTTGGCGTTTCTGGCGGGTACGCACCGCGAGCGCTCGGTGCCGAACGCCGCGGTGCTGGAGGCTCCAGATACCGTGGCGGAGGCGACCGCGCCGTTGCCCGTGAAACCCGCGCCAGTCAACCCCGCACCCACGAATCCCGCACCCACGAATCCCGCGCCCACGAATCCCGCGCCCACGAATCCCGCCCCTGCGAGTTCACCAGCCGGAACCCTCACCCCGAGCGCAGGGACGAAGCCTCAGAGTCCACGATCCGCGCGCCCAGAAAATCCGAAGCTTCAACCACCCGTGCCGGAAACGCCCGCCACGGTCAATCCGGTTCAAGCGCCAGTTGCCGCGAAGCCCGTCCAGCCACCTCCGGCTGTGCAACCGGCTCCGGCCAAAGCACCCGCCAAACCGGATCCGTCGCTCCCAGCCCTGAACCCGCCACAGGCCGCGGCCACCGCTCAACCCGGCAACGCGAGCGCACCGAAAAGCGCCTCGACACCTTCCATTGCTTCGCCACCAGCTGCACAAACGAAGCCCACCCCGAGTGCCGTCGCACCTCGAACGCCCGTCCGTCCGCCCATCTCCCCTACCGCGTCCACCCCGGTTGCGGTTGCCCCACCCGGTGCTGCAAGCGTTGCTGCGCCCGTCCAGCCGCCTCGAGCATCCGCAGTCATTCCGCACAACCCCGATCCGAAGACTGCGGCAGCCACCGGCTTCAACTTGCAAAATCTCGGGGCGTCGGAGCGCTGGAGCCAGACCTGCGGCCTGGTGGTCGATGCGCGCACGCTCGAGCCGCGCATGAAGCCGAGCGCCTCACCAACCATCCTGGGGCCGAACGGGGAACCCGTCTGGCCTTCGGCAGAATTGCAACGCAACGCCGAAAAGCTCGAGGGCGACGGGCTGGCGTTGTTCGTCAGCGATCCAGACGAGGCCGCTTTGTTGCTCGGTTCTCAACGTCGGGTTCTCAACGTTGACGCGATCATCAACGCCGCCGACGCGAACCGGGCCGACGCGGATACGGTCTACGTCAGTGCCGAAGATGCCAGTTCGATCCGTTCGCTCGAGTCGAACTGTCGGGTCGTGTTCGTGCGCTGATAGCGGCAAACAACGTCGGGTATCTCGAGAAGACCGTCCTGAACGCGTTATTGAATGCGTGTCCGGGACGGTTCTACGGCGTATTGAACTCGACTTGAGTGGTTCCGCGGTACGCGCCGCAGAACAGGCTCGAAGGGCGATTCCTTCCTCTTGGGCCAATCGGGCGGAGCCTCAGAGCTTCAGATCATCCGCCAGCCTCGAGAACGCTTCCGGGGTGCTGGCGTGCGTCAAGGCCACCACGTGCGGCAGTGCGGCGCTCATTCCTCGGGCGGTCGGCTGGTAATCGGACTGTGCGGCCAGGGGGTTGAGCCAGATCACGCCCGCGCTGCGCCGTTTGATTTCGCGCATGGCGCGCTCCAGGGCGTCGACCTCGCCCACGTCCAGGCCGTCGCTCGAGATGATCACGAGCGTGTCGGGAGTCAGCACGCGATAGGCGTGATCGCGCACGAAGCGCGTCAGGCTTTCACCGATGCGCGTGCCGCCGCCCCAGGCGTATTTCAGGTCGTGTAGCGCGAATCCGAAACGGCTCTCGAGGTGCTTTAGACTGTTCGGTCGGTTTTGAGCTTCACGTTTCAGACCGTCCTGCGCGAGCTTTTTCAGATCACGGGTGACATCCTGCAATTCGGTGCTGAACGCGAAGACATCCACGCGCCGGGATCGTTGAGACAGCGCGAACGCAAACTGCAGCGCGCCCTGCGAGTGATCGAGCATCGAGCGGCTTCCGTCGAGCAGCACGACCACGCGCGGGTTGCGACGCGGATGACCCAACCAGCGCGGGTGCATGGCGTCGCCGCCCGTGGACAGGCTGGAGCGCAAGGTGCGGCGGAAATCGAAGCGGCTGCCCCTGGGCACGCTGCGCCACTTCCTGGAACGCCCCAGCCGCAAGCGCGCGACGAAGCTCCCCGCCGCCCGCAGCATCGGTTCGAGGCCATCCCGTGCGATCTCGAGGGGCGCGGTTTCACCGGCCACGGGGCTGAACTTGGCGCGCGTCACGCCTTCGGACTGCACGGCTTTTTCGTCGTCCTGGTCGGGGGTGCGCTCTGCGGCAGCACCGTCGAATCCTCCGTCCTGTTCGCCGTGTTCGGGTTTGAGCTTCTCGTCGGTCTCGTTCTCGGCGTCGTCCGTGCGCTTGTTGTTCGGACGTTTCGGGCGATCAGGCTCGAGCGGGGGCTGGTTTTCTTGCGGTACGCCCATCGGTTTCGGGAAGAAAAACGCCTCGAATGCGCGGTCGAACACGCCCACGTCCTCGAGCCTCGCGCAGCACACCAACCTGAGCGCGTCTCGGGCCCGATCTGGGTCGGTCAGACCGACCGCCTCGAGCGCCAGGAGCGCGTCCGCGATCTCGCCTGGGCCGAGCCTGAAATCGTGCTCGAGCCGCAGGGTTTCGCAGAAGGCTCGTAGGTTCCTGGAGAGTTCGCCAGCTGGGTAGTAGTTCACCGCGACACCGTCCTGCACGCGTTCTTTCGGGTGCGTCCCAGACGGTGCTCTCGAAAAACGAGGCTCGAGCGATACGCGCGTACCCGTCGGGACAAGCACCGTCTTCGGGCGTTCACGCGACGCCTCGCTCCGTGGAGACGCTCGGCTCGAGCAACGGCGCCGTGCGCAACGAATTCGGGCCTGGCGCAACTGCGTGGTTCAACGCCGCGCCGTGACGTTGCCGATGCCGAAATCCGTCTCGAGTTCCGCTTGGCGATCACCGATCTGTTCGTTCCAGATGGCCTCGAGCGCGTCGATCCGGCCCTCGAGCAAGCCCCAGTCCTCGCGGGCTTTGAGGATGCAACCGCGCGTCAGCTCGAGTGATTTCTTGTCCAGCGCGTCCCGGTGCAGACTCATCAGCGCCAGCGCCCAATCGAGCGTTTCGGCCACGCCGGGAACCTTGTGGAACGGCATGGCGCGCAATTCGACCATGACGCGAGCGATCTGTCCGGCCAGCCGTTCGGTGATACCGGGGATTCTGGCGTGCAGAATTCGGATTTCCTGCTCGCGCGACGGATAGTTCTGCCACAGGTACAGGCAGCGGCGGCGCAAGGCGTCGGAGAGCTCGCGCGAGCGGTTGCTGGTCAGGATCACGAACGGGCGGTGGCTGGCTCGAATGGTACCCAGTTCCGGCACGGTGATCTGAAATTCGGCCAGCAATTCCAGCAGGAAAGCCTCGAAGGCTTCGTCCGCCCGATCCACCTCGTCGATCAGCAACACGGGGGCTTTGTCCTGCGTGATCGCCTCGAGCAGCGGGCGTTTGAGCAGAAAGGGTTCGCTAAAAATCTGCGCTTCGCGCGCTTCCAGGCTGCTGGAATCGTTGTCCGTCAGCCGAATGCGCAGCATCTGCTTCGGGTAATTCCATTCATAGAGCGCACTGTTGGCGTCCAAGCCCTCGTAGCATTGCAGCCGGATCAGGTTCGTGCCCAACGCGTCCGCCAGGACTTTGGCGCTTTCGGTCTTGCCGACGCCCGCCGGGCCTTCGATCAGCAGCGGTTTCTGGAGCGCCATCACGAGTTGCAGCGCGGTCGCGAACTCGTCCGAGGTGACGTAGCCCCTGGCCTGGAAGCGCTCCTGTAGGGTCTGATGGCTCAATCGCTCAGGTTCTTGTCGCTCGGGTTGGCTCACGAATTCACCGGATCGGGTTTTAGGTACTGCGCGGGGTTTTTCAGGAAACGCCGTTTGCAGTTCGGGCACGAGAAGTAGTACGTCAGGCCGTCCAGTTCCGCGAAGTGAATCGCGCTGGCAATCTCGATTTCCTCGCTGTCCACCGGTGAAATCGCGTAACCGGCGCGCTGGCTGGGCAATCCCACGACCGCATTCGAGCGTTGCACCAATGCGGCTTCAGTCCCGCCCGAGACCACGGAGACACCGTCTGGAACGGTATTCTTTGTACGCGTGATGGTCGGTGCCGTGTTCGCAGCAGCCGGCTCGAGCGCGCGGGTTTTGTGGGCTTGGGCATCGTACCCGTCCGCGTTCGTGAACATCGGTGCGGCGCTGGCGCGGGCCTGGATCACTTCTGCGATGATGCTGACCGCGACCTCGCCGGGCGTTTTGGCGTCGATGTCCAGCCCGACCGGGTTGCGAAGTTGTGCGCTCAGGCTGGCGTCCATGCCCTGAAGCTCGAGCAGTTCGCGCACGGTCGCGGCGCGTTTGCGGCTGGCCAGAAGCCCGACGAAGCCGACACCCGCGTTCAGCAGCGCCTCGAGCGCGGGTTCGTCGTAGTGGCCCTGGGACGCGACGACGGCGGCCATGCTCACTCGTGCAGCTTCGGGCAACGCCTCGAGAAACCCAGTCAGGTCGTTCAGCGCGACCAGACGAATCCCGCTCAATTCCAGATCGCGCATTTCTTCGCGCGTCACGACGCGAACCACCTCGTACTCGAGCATCGCGCCCAGGCTCGCGACTTGCTCGGCCACCGGCGTGAAGCCGGCCACCAGCAAGACCCGCGCCCGCGCGTGCGGCTCCAGGTACACGTCCACGGCACCTTCAGAGGCGCAGGTCATCGGCACGACGATGCTCTCGGCGTCGGCGGCGTGCTGCAAGGTTTCCAGGGTCGCGTCCGGGCGGATCAGCACCAACCTGGGCTTGCCCAAGCGCAGCGCCTCGAGCGATTGCTTGCGCACGATCTCCCGCGAGCACGAGCCGCCCACGAAGCCCTCCATGCGCCCATCCGCGAACACGATCGCCCGGTCGCCCAGGTGCGAACTGACGGGCGCTCGGCGGGACACGACGGTGGCCGTCGTGAAGCTCAGGCCATCGCGCTTGAGTTGCGTCACCCGCTCAAAGAAATCTGCCGGAACTGCCATGCTCACCTCGAGGGCGCACCATCGTGCAGGAGATCAGAAGCGACCCTGGGTGACGGGAATTTCCCAGGTTTCAGAGTTGAGACCAAATTGCCTAAAAAGCTGCACCGCCTGTTCAGTGGTCCATTTTGTCCAATAGGGATTCAGATGGTTGCCGTACCAGGCTTTGGAAAATTCCCAGATTCTTGAGATGGGCTGGACATCTCCCTTGGGAATGCGATGCGCTGCAGACCACAAATCGACATCACGTTCATTTCTAAACAACAACATCACGCTACAGGTGTACAGCACATTGTCCCACGCGTGACGCATCGGAACCGGAAAATGCACGACAAAATCAGAATCCACCAGCTTGCCGTGCTCAATTTTTATCGTTACCTGTTCGCCCATCGCGCCGAGCGTCGTGACGATACTGAGATCCTGATTGAGCAAAGCGGCCACACCGAGCGAGCACCACGCACAATTCCCCCACCATTCGCGGTTGGACGTTCGCACAACAAAATTGGTTGGTGCCGTCGAAAATGGATGAATCACCCAGACCTTGCTGGAGTTTGGATGAAGAACAACACCGTGATCGTCCTGGAGCCTCTGCAATCCCACAATCACATCCGTCTCACTCGCTTTAAGCATGGTCGAAAGCTCAGCCACATCCGGTACAAACCCGTGTTCGATCAGGAACGTCAAGATCGCATGGTGCAAACTCGAGTTGTTCACGTGTTGTTCCATACATACCGCCTTCATCAGTGAAATCCGTACTTGAACGCCTGATCGCCTCGCTCGCCGTGAACCTGGGCGTTGAAGGAAATGATGATCCGATCCTTCTCGCCATCGTAGGGCATGGCCTTGTGGTTCAACCACGACGGAAACACGATCAGCGTGCCCTCCTCGGGTTGCACGTCGAAGTTGCTGTGCTGCAGGTAGGCGTTGCCCAGATCCATGTGCGCCCCGCCCAGCAACCCGAGCTGATGTCCGTAAAAGCGCGTGATGCCGTTCGTCGCGCCCAGGTTCGGGTGCTGGTCGCGCTTTTCTGGATCATCGATTTGTACGTAATACACGCCGCTCCACGAGCAATTGCCGTGGTTGTGAATGTCGTGGAAACCGAAGCGGTTCTGAATCTGGTACCAAGCGCCGACGACGTGCATCTGCAGCTTGCTGGCGCCCATGGCTTTCCAGATGCCCGCGTTCATGGTTTGCGCGATCTCGAAGACACCGTTGGAGACGAACGCGAACAGTTCGTGCAGCGCGGGATGGTTCAGGCGTTGCAGGATGTCATCGCTGGATGAATAAACGTTGCCGACCTGCCCGCCGTGCGCGTCCCGATCCCGGATAAACGCGTCCACCAGCGCTGCGTTCACCGCGGCGCGATTCTCAAAGGTGCGCTTCAGGATCGGGGTCGGCCAGAGCATTTCGGGCGGCTGGTTCATGGGTTCCTCGCGGTCATCTCGAGATTTCACGGATGCGTCCTGAACAATCCGCTTACGCTCGAAAAAACACCGTCCTGGACGGTGTTCCGATCAAGCGTCCGCCATGCGGGTCTTGACGTTGGCAAAAGTCGAGGAGATCAGCTTCTGCGCTTGCGCGTCCAGGACGCGCCCGCCGATGGTCGCGATCGGGCCGCGCATGGTGGCGGCTCCGCTCCAATCCAGGGTGGTCGTGTTGTCACCGTTGTCCTTCAGGTCGGCGCCCGCCAGCAAGTCCACGGCGCTGCCGAAACCGCCGCCGCTGATCTTGACGTTCATGCGGTCGCCGCCGGGCTGCGGGTCCAGGGTGATCTTGAATTTGAAATTGCCGCGCACCGGCCCCAGACCGACCGTCACCAGCGCATCGAAGTTCTTGTCGTCGTGAACGGTGACTTCCTTGACATCCGGCAGGCAGCTTGCGACTTTCTGCGGGTCGTTGATGAATTCCCAGACGGCGGCCTTGGCGAGCGGAACCTGTTCTGAACCGTTGTACTCGAGTTTCATGGGTGTCCTTTCCGTGCGTGGTGCGTCTCGAGATCGGGGTTTATTCGTCGTGACCCAATCGCTCGAGGATCAGATTGAGAAGTCGTTCGGGCTCGACGCCCGTGCAGATGTTGACGTTCGGGCGGTCGGCCCAGTCGCGGTGGACGCGGTGTTCGTTGGTGGCGGGCCAGGTCTTGCCCGCGCTGATGCCGAGGGTTTCGACGCGCAACGGCCACTGGTGCACCTCGAAGATGCTGGGATCGACCAGGTACGCGATGGCGCTCGGGTCGTGAATGTAATAACCGCGAATGTTGCTCGAGGATTCCACGAACTGCTGGTACAACCTCGAGATCCGGCTGATGTGGTGGGCGAGCGGGTTCTGCGCCTTCTCGAGCGCGGCGATCTGCTCTGGTGAGATCACGACTTCGTGCGTCACGTCGAGGCCCACCATCGTGACGGGCCACGAAGCGCCGAAGACCAGTTCGGCAGCTTCCGGGTCGTTGTGAATGTTGGCTTCCGCCGCCGGGGTCGCGTTACCCGGAACCAGCGCATTGCCGCCCATCAGCACGACTTCCCGCACGTGTTCAACGATGCGCGGCTCGAGCCGAAGGGCCAGCGCGATGTTGGTCAACGGGCCGATCGGCACGAGCGTGACCCGACCGGGTGCGCTCATGATCTGATCCACGATAAACGCGGCGGCGCGCTGAGGAATTGCCGCGCTGGAGGGCGGCGATAGGTGAACGTTGCCCTGACCATCCTCACCGTGAATGAACGGGACGGGGCCGGAGTAATCGCGCGCGAGCGGGTTGTCCGCGCCGTGCGCCACGGGAATATCTGAGCGACCCGCGATCTCGAGCAGACGCAATGCGTTGACCGTAGCCAGGCTGGTGTGGACGTTGCCGAAGATCGTGGTCAGCCCGATGACTTCAATTTCCGGCGAGCGCAACGCGAGAAAAATCGCCATCGTGTCGTCCACGCCGGGGTCGGTATCAATGATGATCTTGCGGGGTGTCATAATCGGGTACTTTCACGGGTTGGGCTCGAGGGAACCGTCCTGGACGGTTATTCTTGTTCTCGAGAATTCGCGTGTGGGACGGTATCCCTGATGTCTCGAGAAATTTTCGTGGGTTGATCTTCGGCTCGTGGAGGGGCGAACCGTGTGTGCGGCCTCGTGCGGCAACGATCCCTCGAGATTCAGCGTGGTACTCGAGACTTGCAAGAGATTCGTTCCCGAGAACACCGCCCTACACGCGTATTTTAGCCTCGAGAATTCGCGCACTGGACGGTGTTCCCAAAGAACGCGCCCCTCGAGAAATCCTCGAGAGGCGCACCAATTCATCAATCGGCGGCGTGACCTTCGGCCTCGCGGATGGCCTTCCAGACTTTCTCGCGCGTCAGCGGCATGTCGATGTGGCGCACACCGAGCGGACTGAGCGCGTCGATCACGGCGTTGACGAAGGCGGCGGGGCTGCCGACGTTCGGGCTTTCACCGACGGATTTCGCGCCGATCGGGTGGTGCGGGCTGGGCGTGACGGTGTGCCCGGTCTCCCAGTGCGGCGTCTCGAGGCTGGTCGGAACGAGGTAATCGGTGAAGTTCGTGGCCAGGTTGTTGCCCTCGCTGTCGTAGGCGATTTCCTGCATGAAGGCCATCGCGAAACCTTCGGTCAATCCGCCGTGCACCTGACCTTCGACGATCATCGGGTTGATGATCGTGCCCGCGTCGTCGATCGCCAGGAAGCGCCGGACTTTGGTCTCTCCGGTATCGCGATCCACGTCCACCACGGCGACATACGTGCCGTGCGGGAAGACCATGTTGGGCGGGTCGTAATACAGCGTCGCCTCGAGACCGGGTTCGTTGTCGCCTGGGTTGGTGTAGGCCGCAAACGCGATTTCTTTCATGGTGATGCTCTTGCCGGGCGCACCCATGACCTCGAACTTGTAGTCCTTCCATTCCAGGTCGCGCTCGTCGACTTCCAGCACGTGCGCGGCGATCTTTCGGGCTTTCTCGCGGATCTTGCGGGCGGCCAGGGCCAGGGCGCCACCGGCCACGGGCGTGCTGCGGCTGGCGTAGGTTCCCAGGCCGTATGGGGCGGTGTCGGTGTCGCCCTCTTCGACCAGGAAGTTCTGTGGATCGAGGCCCAGTTCTTCGGCCACGATCTGCGCCCAGGTCGTCTCGTGACCCTGGCCCTGAGATTTCGTGCCGGTGCGGATGATGCCCGAGCCGGACGGGTGAATGCGAATCTCTGCACCGTCGAACATCTTGATGCCCAAAATATCGAAGTGCTTGGATGGGCCAGCCCCCGTGACTTCCGTGAAGGTGCTGACGCCGATGCCCATCAGCTCACCTTTGGCGCGCTTCTCGGCTTGTTCCTTCAAAAGATCCTGATAGCCGATCCGCTCGAGCGCCACGTCCATCGTGTGCTCGTAATCGCCGCTGTCGTAGGTGAAATTGAGCGGTGATTTGTACGGGAACTGGTCTTTTTTAATGAAGTTCTTGCGGCGCAGTTCCGTCGGGTCCATCTTCAGTTCGTCCGCCACGATGTCCATTGCGCGTTCGATCAGGTAACTGGCTTCGGTCACGCGGAAGCTGCAGCGGTAGGCCACACCGCCGGGCATCTTGTTGGTGAAGTACGCGTCTAGGTTGGCGAACGCGACCGGGAAGTCGTAGCTGCCGGAAACAATTCCGAACATGCCCGCCGGGTACTTGCTGGGGTCGGCAGCGGCGTCGAAAGCGCCGTGATCCGCGACCGTGTTGACCTTCAGGGCGGTCAATTTACCTTCTTTGGTCGCGCCGATCTCGATGTCCATGTGGTAGTCGCGAGCGAAGCTCGAGGTCAGGTTTTCCGTGCGCGTCTCGATCCATTTGACGGGGCGCTTGAGAACCAACGCACCCGCGATGGCGCAGACGTAACCGGGGTAAACCGGAACCTTGTTGCCGAAACCGCCGCCCAGGTCGGGCGAGATGACGTGAATCTTGTCTTCCGGGATGCCCAAGACCAGAAACAATGCTGTGCGGTAGACGTGCGGGGCCTGGGAGGTGACGTAGAACTGCAGGCGGCCCATCACGTCGAATTCCGCGATGCAACCGCACGGCTCGAGCGGCGCGGCGTGAACCCGTGGGAAGAAGACGTGTTGCTTAACGACGTGATCGCTCGCAGCCAGCGCGGCATCGGTCGCGGATTGATCGCCGACGTTCCAGTTGAAGATGTGGTTGGTCTTGCTCTCGCGGTCGTTCCTGAGGATGACCTCGTCCTTCATGGCTTTGTAGGGGTCTACGACGACCTCGAGCGGCTCGTAGTCCACGTCGACCAGTTCGGCCATGTCTTCGGCGGCCTCGCGGGACTCGGCGTAGACGGCAGCGACCTCCTGGTACTGGTACAAGACCTTACCGTTGGCGAGCACCATCTGCTTGTCCAGGCCGTGGAAGGTCGGCAGCCAGCCGACGTTGTAGGCATCCAATTCCTTGCTGGTCACGACCGCGACCGCGCCCGGAACCTGCATGGCGGCGCTACCGTCGATCCCTTTGATGTTGGCGTGCGGGTAGGGGCTGTGAACGAGGGCCATGAACAACTGTCCGGGCAGGTTGATGTCGTCGATGTAGTTGCCCTTGCCTTGCAGGAAGCGCGGGTCTTCCTTGCGCTTCATGCTCTTGCCCAGTGCGTGTTTTTCGGTGCTTGCGGCCATAGCGTGTCCTCCGGTCGGACGAAACTCGAATGGAATATCGCGTCAGTGTCAGCGTCTCGGGGCACCGTCCTGAACGGTGTTCCCTCGAGAATCAATCGTCGGCGGCTGCGGCGGGCTGGCTCATCATCTGCGCAGCCTGGGTGACGGCCTTGACGATGTTGTTGTAGCCCGTGCAACGGCAGAGGTTACCCGATAAGCCCTCGCGGATTTCGGCCTCGGACGGGTTCGGGTTGTGCTTCAAGAGCGCCACGCTGGTCATCAGCATGCCGGGCGTGCAGTAGCCGCATTGCAATCCGTGCTGATCCCAGAAGGCCTGCTGCAAGGGGTGCAAGACACCGCCCGGCGCGAGCGATTCGACGGTCGTGATCTCGTGACCGTCCGCCATGACCGCGAACATGGTGCAGGACTTGACGGGAATCGAACCGTCCATCAAAACCGTGCAGACGCCGCAGCTCGAGGAATCGCAGCCGACGTGCGTGCCGGTCAGTTTGGCGTTCTCGCGGATGAAGTGCACCAGCAGCGTGCGCGATTCGACGCTGGCCGTAACCTCTTTGCCGTTGATCTTGACGGAAACCGGAATTTCGTTCATGCGACCACCACCGAGAGGCGCTCCAGAGATTGCTTCAGGCCGCGCCCGACCAGCACGCGGGTCATGTCTTTCTTGTACTCGGCGCTGCCGCGCTGGTCGGGGTTCGGGCTGGCGATCTTGGGCGCTTCGGCGGCGGCGGCCTTGAGGAGTTCCAGCGTGGGTTTCTGACCGACCAGCATCTTTTCGGCCTCGCTGACGCGCATGGCGATCGGGCCGGCAGCGGTGATGGCGACGCCCGCCTGACGGATCGTACCGTCACCATTCAGGCTGATCTGCACGGCGGCGGCGCAGGTGGCGTAATCGCCGACCTTGCGCTCTATTTTCTGGTAGGAACCCTGCGTGTGCGCGTCCGGCACGGGGATTTTCAGTTCCAGCGCCATCTCGCCTTCCTGGACGGCGGTGGTGTAGGAATCCACCAAAAACTCATCGATCGGGATTTCGCGGATGCCGTCCTTGCCGCGCACGACCACCACCGCCCTGGACGCGAGCGAGGTCGCCGTCCAGTCCCCGGCTGGGTCGTTGTGGCAGACGCTGCCGACGACCGTACCCATGTGGCGCACGATCGGGTCGGCCACGACCGCTGAAACCGCGGTGATCAGGCTGTAGCGATCTTTGATCCACGGCGCGAACTCGAGCGCGGCGTCGCGGGTGGTCGCACCGATCCGCAAAAAGCCGTTTTCCTCGCGCAGGTACGACAGTCCGGGAATGGAATTGATGTCCACCAGCACGCCCGGACGAGCGAGGCGGTAGCGCATGGCCGGGATCAGGCTCTGTCCACCCGCCAGAACTCGAGCATCTGCGCCGTGCTGCTGTAGGGAGGCGAAGGCCTCGTCGATGGAATGTGTACGCACATACTCGAAACTGGCTGGGAACATGAACCACGCTCCTCTGCGTAGATTTTCGAGAGCCGCGATGCCCGAGAACGCGCGCGTCGTGACTTTCGAGATGCTTGGGACGTTTCAGAATCTACGCCTCGCTTCCGCACAGAGTCAATGCACCCTGGATCACTTTTTACGCGAAAGTGTACGCACTTCAACTCGCATGCCGTATGATCCCGGAAATCCCGAAAGACCGAAGACGCTCGCTGCGATCCGTTTTGATCGCGGCGCAACCAGAGGCGCACGAAACGTGACCAGCCACTTCAAACCATCGAACACCACCCGAATTCGCGGTGTGGAACGGCTGCACGCCGAACTGCGCGAACGCATCCTCGATGGCACGTACTCACCTGGCAGCGCGCTATCGCAAGTCAACTTGGCGCTCGAGTTCGGCGTCAGCCGCACCCCCGTGCGCGAAGCCATGCGCCGCCTCGAGGAAGAGGGCCTGATCGAAGCCGAGCAGAACCGCCGCGCCCGCGTGCGCCAGGTCAGCCCGGAAGAACTCGACGTGATGCTGACCGAACGGATTCTGCTGGAAACGACCGGCATTCGCGTCACCGCCATGAAATTCACCGAGGACGATCTGAGCGAATTGCACATGCTGGTGGCCGCCATGCGCGTGTCGATCGAGCGACTGGACGCGGAATCCTGGGATCGGGCGCACACGAAGTTTCACGCCGCGCTGGTGATGCACGCCAGCGAAAGCCTGCGAACCAGCATCGCGACCCAGGTCGAACGCGCCGAGCGCTACCGGCGGTCGTGCGCGCCGCTGCCCTACGCGATCGGGAATTTCAACCAGGAGTTCGAACGCATTCTGGAAGCCTGCGTGATTCGCAACGCCGACATGGCGGCGCGCCGGGTCGCGCGGGAACTCGCGCGGGTGGCCTTGACGGTTCTGGCGCACGCCAGCCCCGAATACGAACCCCACGCCATCCGCGCCGCCATGACGATGCTGCGCGCCGACGTGCTGGACGAACCCGACATGGGTGTGATCCGCAGATTTCCCTGAGGGTGGGATCACGTTCGGCTCGAGAACCACAGGCGAGGTCGGCTCAAAGAAGGCCGTCCAGCACGCATTCAAATACCTGCGTGCCGGACGGTGTTTTCGCGGATTGAAGCACCCCGTAGGCTCGAGATTGAATCAATCCCGGCGCGATCTCGAGACTCGCGACGGCCCGGACGCCTCGATGCCAAACGCGAGACCTTTTGCGAAAGTCAGTCTCGAGAACGTGTTGACGCGAGGGCAACCATCAAGGTTGCCCCTGCAGGACAGGGTGTTGTAGGGGTAACCCTTGTGGTTACCCTGCCCTCGGGACGTGTCCGGTGACTTTCGCAGCCGGAGTTCTGTTGCGCCCGAGGCGCGAAGGCTCGAGAGTGCCGTCTGGAGGCTCCAGAATGCATCCGCGACTCACGGATTTTGGGCTTGACTTTCACGGATCGAAACCCTAGACTCAGGCTACCTCTAATTTAGAGGTAGCGGAGAATTCATGGAGCTCACACCAGCACAACAGAACGTCTGGAACGCGATTCTTCGCTTGTGGCGCAGGGAATCTCACTTCCCGCCGCAGCACGCGCTCTGCGCGGAACTCGGCTTCAAGAACGCGACGGTGCGCCAACACCTCGAAGCCCTCGAGAAAAAAGATTTGATCGTGCGGCGCTCGCTCGGCGTGGGGCGCGCACCGCAACTCGAGTTCAGCCCGCGCGGCAGGCGCGTGGCCGGACTGATCGGCCTGCCCGTGATCGGTGCCATCGCCGCCGGATCGCTGGGAGACGCGGTTCAAGAACCAGTCGGCTATCTGAGCGTGCCCGGCAAACCCGGCTGGTTCGGCTTGCGCGTGCGCGGCGATTCGATGAGCGAACTGATCAACCACGGCGACATCGTGATCCTGCAATCCGAGGCCGAACCGCGCTCCGGCGAGATCTGCGCGGTGCGCGTGGACGGCGAAGTGACCCTCAAGTACCTGGACTGGACGAACGCGAAAGCCACGCTCAGACCGCACAACCCGCAATTTCAGGCCATCCGGCTGCCCTTGGAGCGCGTCGTGGTGGACGGCGTCTACCGTGGACTGGTGCGCGGAGAACTGGCGGAACTGATGATGGAGGCCACCATGTAACCAGCCACCCGAAAAGGGAACACGCGCCCAGCTTGGCGGCGCAGACGCGTGTTCCGAACCGAAACCCGTCACCGAAATACATCGCGCGAGCCTCGAACCGCACGTGGCGGCGAATGGCAGTCTACCCGATTTGAGCCATCTCGAGTCGGGGCGGGCAGTCGCGCACCATTCCGCAGGAAACGCCGGGGGGCGTATGAATGAACTTCTGAAATACCTGCTCGAGGCCTGGAAACAGCAACTCGGGCCGATGCTCGCGCCGTGGTGGGACTCGGCGGGCTTGTGGCGCACGGTGGCGCTCGGATTCGTGACGATTCTGGTGATCGGCTGGCGATCCCGAGATCGGGCGCGGGCTTGGTTGCTGCAACCCGTCAAACGCCAGCGCGACAAGCACGTGTTCCGTCAGGCCAACGCGATCCTGCCCGAACCCGAACTGTACGCGCTCCTGGGGCAACTCGAACGCGGCCAGGCCGTCAAACTCGAGCGCTTCTCGCGATTGACCTCGTTCCTGGGGGCTGCCGGCAACGAATTCTTCTCGAACCAACCTCGAGACGCCGCCATCAGCTTCCTGGAGGCCGCGACCGAACTCGAGCGCTTCCTGGCGCAGAGCTTCAGCTCACCGGATCAGACGGAACTGCGCAGGTTGGCGCAGGCCGCGTTGCGCGCGTACCGCGTCTTCCGGCACGCGATTCGCGAAGCGCTGATCGTCTAACCGTCCAGCACGGTCTATTTTGAGGCCAGGGAACACCCTGCTGGACGGTGTTTCATAGAGAGGTGTTTCACAAATATCAGATCTCGCCAGTCTCGAGCGTGCGCTCGATCTTCCAGCCGATCTCGCGCACCAACTCGATCAGGTGAACGAAGCGCGGATCGCGCGTCAGGCCTTGGCGGTACCTGGCGTAGATCTGCTGCATGATCGCGCCGACCTTGAACAGGCCAAAAACGGAATAGAACACCGCGTTCGATACGTCGCACCCCGTTCTCGCGGCGTACAGATCGAGCAGTTCGCGCCTCGAGAGGTTGCCCGGAAGGTGCGTCAAGCCGAAACCGCGCAAGCCCGGAGGGTCTTCCGGTTCCGCCCAGTACGCCAGCGTCGTGCCCAGATCCATCATTGGGTCACCAATCGTCGCCATCTCCCAGTCCAGCACGCCGATCACGCGGCTGAAATCGTCGGGTGCGAACATCAGGTTGTCGTACTTGAAATCGTTGTGAATCAATGCCGCACCGGATTCGGGCGGCAGGCTCGAGGCCAACCACGACATGGCGCGATCCATGCCCGGCACGTCGTCCGTGCGGGCGTCCTGATAGCGTCCCGACCAGCCGGAAACCTGACGCGCGACGTACCCTCGCGGTTTGCCGAGGTCGCCCAGACCGGCTTTGTGATAATCCAATCCGTGTAACTCCACCAAGGCATCCAGCAACGCCGTGGATGCCCGCCGCATGACCAGCGGCGTCATGCTGGGCGAGGCCGCGTTGCGCAGGATCGCACCGTTCAAACGCTCCATCGCGTAGAACGGCGCGCCGATCACGCTCGGGTCATCACAATACGTCAGGACGCGCGGAACCTTGTCGTAAACGGGTTCCAGTGCCTTCAGAATCCGGTACTCGCGGTTCATGTCGTGCGCGGATTTGATGTTCGCGCCGAACGGTGGGCGGCGCAGCACCAGTTCAGTGTCACCGAGTTTCACCAGGTACGTCAGGTTGGAAAAGCCGCGCGGAAATTGCGAGACCTCGAGCTCGCCCTTCGCACCGGAAACGTGCTCGAGCAGGTACGCCTCGAGCGCCGCCGCATCGAGTTCCTCGCCGGAGCGTATCGGCGCGGGTTGATCGAGCGGCGCGTCCATCTCAGGCCGCCCCGAGCGACATCGCACCGCCGGGCAGACCGTCCCAGACGCCATTTCTCGAGACACGAGAACCCTCTCCCAGACGGTCTTTCCTTCTGACCCCTGACTTCTGAGTCCTGAGCGCCCTCAAAGGCTCACGTCCACACCGTAGGTTTTCAGCACGGCTCGAGCCACGACGGACTTGTGAACCTCGTCTGCACCGTCGTAGATGCGCGCGGCGCGCTCGTGGCGGTAAAAGTACGACAGCGGCAGATCGTCCGACATGCCCAACCCGCCGTGAACCTGAATCGCGCGATCCACCACGCGCCCCACCACGCCCGCCACGAAAAACTTGATGGTCGAGATTTCCACCCGAGCCGCGTCCGCCCCGACCGCGCCGATGCGCTCTACGGCGTCCAAAACCATCAACCGCGCCGCGTGGATTTCTGCTTTGCTGTCAGCGATCATGTGCTGCACGGCCTGCCGTGAACCCAACGGCTTGCCCGGCGCGAGTTCGCGGCTGGCGGCGTGGTGGCACATCAGTTCAAATGATCGCTCGCAAATGCCGATCCAGCGCATGCAATGGTGAATCCGTCCCGGCCCCAGGCGCTCCTGCGCGATGGCGAAACCCGCGCCGCGCACCCCGAGCAGGTTGGTGACCGGAACGCGCACGCCTTCCAGACGAATCTCGGAATGGCTGGCCCAGTCCTCACCCTCGTCGCCCATGACGCTGATCTTGCGCACCTGCGTCAATCCTGGCGCATCCGAGGGCACGATGATTTGGCTGGCCCGCGCGTGCGGCTTGGGGTTCTGTGGGTCAGTCACGCACATGACGATCGCGAAGCTCGAGCCATCAAAGCCGCTGGTGTACCATTTGTGACCGTCGATCACCCACGAATCCCCGTCCAGCACGGCGCGCGTATCCATCCAGACGGGGTTTGAACCCGCGTGTTCGGGTTCCGTCATGGCGAAGGCGCTGCGAATTTTGCCCTGAACCAGCGGCTCGAGAAACCCGTGCTTCTGCGCGGCTGTGCCGTGCCGCGCGATGACTTCCATGTTGCCGATGTCCGGCGCTTGCGTGTTGAACGCGAAATGCCCGAGCGGGCTGCGACCCAGTTCCTCGGAAAGTCTGGCGAACTCGAGCAGCGTCAAGCCCATGCCACCTTCACCCTTTGGCATGGCCGGAGCCCACCAGCCGCGCGCCCTGACCTGATTGCGCAGGTCGTGAAGCTCGGGCAGAACGGCCCGAAAGCCGCGCTTGAAGAACGTTGGTTCCAACGGGATGACGCGATCCCTGACGAAATCGCGAACGTCCTGCCGAAGGTCGGTCACTGCGGTCTGGGTTGGCATTTGCGCGATCTTACGTCTGCGGTCGGGTTTCGCGAAAGGATTTCCAGAAACACCGTCCAGCACGCGTTTCAAAATTTGCGTGCTGGACGGTGTTCTCGGGAGCATTGCTCGCCGCGCCGCGATGAGACAGCCATTCTCGAGCCTAATTCCTGAACAGCACCTGCTCGCGCCGGAAGTTTCTGAGCGCCAGCGAGAGCGCCACAGCCGCGACCGCCAGATTCACCAGGATTGCCGTGGCCGCGTGAGACCAGTTCAGCGCGCCCTTGACCACGTCCAGAATCACGACCATCGAACCCACGACGGGAATCGCGTACAGTTCCGGGCCCCTGGAAACGAAGTCCGCGAACTGCAGGAACACGGCGGGAATCACGATCAGGATGCCGAGCGGCGCGATGTACGTCTGGGCTTCCTTGAACGAGCGCGCAAAAATGCAGATCGCCAGCAAGAGCGCCCCGACCATGATCGCGACGGTCAACCCGACGATCAGCAGTTGCGCGAACCCGTCCAGACTCAAGGACAGGTTCCCGCCGAAGGCCGTGGCGAGCCTGTCTTCCTTGCCGCCCGAGCCCGCGAGTTTCCCGCCCAGCACGACCGCCGCGATCAAACCGGTCAGCACCAGCCCGATCATGGAAAAAATGGTGCTCATGACGCTGAAGCCCACGACCGCGATCAACTTCCCGATCACCACCTCGAGCCTCGAGATCGGCGTGACCAGGAGCGCTTCCAGCGTGCCGCGCTCCTTCTCGCCCGCCGTGGCGTCGATCGCGGTGGCCTGACCGCCGATCAGGATCCACTGCATGATGAACATCGGGATTAAAAAGGCGAACACGCCGCTGGCGCGTTCGGCGGTCGTGTCCTCGTTCCGGGCTTGGGCGATCACGGGCGTCAGCGTCTGCGGTGGCAGTTTGAACTCGGATAGTTTCGCCCTCACCAGTTCATTGGCGTAGGTCTGAATCGCGCGCTCGAGCTTGCCGTAGAGCAATTGCGCGCGTTGGCTGGTTTGCTTGAAGTGAATCTGGATCGGCACGGGTGCGCCGCCCGCGCTGGCGGGCAGGCGCGGCACGCTCAGGGCAGCCTCGACGGTTCCGTCCTGGACGGCTCTGGTGGCATCCTGAATGCGGATCAGGTTCACGCCGGTCGCGCCGGGTCGGTCGGTCTGGAGGGCGTTTTTGAGGCTGGCGGGAATGTTTTCAAGGCCGACCACGCCGACCGTCTGCCGCCGCTCCTGCTGCTCGCGCTGGAAGGTGTTGCCGATCACCAGCGGGAAGCCGATCAGGAACAACGGAATCATCACCAACGGCAGCGCGACCTGCGTGACGATCGTGCGCCGGTCGCGCAGCGTCGACAGGATTTCCTTGCCCGCGACCCTGGAAATGAAATCCCAGCGCATCAGACGGTAACCTCCTCTCGAGGGCTCGAGCCACGCGTCAGTTTGAAGAACGCATCCTCGAGATTGCTCGCCCCAACCTGCGCTTTCAGGTTCGGGATCGAATCTTCGGCGATCAATCGTCCACGGTCGATGATTGCGGCGCGGTCGCAGAGTTCCTCGGCTTCCGCCATGATGTGCGTGCTGTAAATCACCACCCGGCCCGACCCCCGGTACGCCCTGGCGAAGTCCAGCACGGCGCGGCGCGCCACCACGTCCAGTCCGTTGGTGGCCTCGTCCAGGATCAGCACGGCGGGCTGATGAAGCACGGCCCTGGCGATCACGACCTTCTGTTTCATGCCCGTGCTGTACTCGGCGGCCCGGCGATCCAGCACGTCTTGCATCTCGAGCGCCAACGAGACTTCCTCAATGCGTTGCGCGGTCTGCGCTCGCGACAGATCGTAAAACGACGCGAAGTATTCCAGGATCTCGCGCCCGGTCAGACGGTCGTAGAGCCCCATGCCACCGTTGACCACACCGATGGCTCGCCGCACGTCCATCGGGCGTTTTTTCACGTCGAAACCCGCCACGCTGGCCGCGCCGGACGTGGGCTCGAGCAGGGTCGCCAGGATGCGGAGCGTCGTGGTTTTGCCCGCCCCGTTCGGCCCCAATAAACCGTAGATTTCGCCGTCCTTCGCTTGAAAACTGACGCGATCCACGGCCAGAACCTTCTGACCGTAGCGCTTGGATAATTCCTGAACTTCGACCATGCCGCCTCCAGGGTGTTGTACGGAGTATCGCTCAGGTTTCTGAAGAAACCGAATGGTTTCACCCCGGACTCGAGAAACACCGTCCCAGACGGGCTTGTTTAAAATCGAGAAAATCCCGTCTGGGACGGTATTCTTGGCGGGGGTACTCATAAAGGTGGACGCTCGAAACCCGTCTCAATTAACGGGGCGCTGCGGGCGAGCCCTGTACGCGCCGAGGTTTTTGCACGCCACTGTAAACCTACTCGGCAAAGAGCCAGGCTTCAGCCTCAGCGCGAGCCGAGAACGCGCGAAACGCGCGACCCCGGCGGGCTTCAGACAGGAACTCGCGGAAGCGGTCGCCGTACTCGGCCTCCGATGGGAACACGGCGGCGAGCCGAATCTGATAATTGGAGAATTTCTGAAGGAACTCACCCGCGAAGCCGGAACGCAACTCGAAGAACGCCGCCGGAAGCGCGTGGGACTCGAGCAGCACGCTCGCCGCGTCGTGCTCCATGCAGGCGGCGACCAGATCGAGCGCGTCCTCCGGGCGGGTGATCGAATCGACGCATTCGATGAAACGCGCGCCGCGAATATCGTGGGTGATCAGCTTCATGCCTGCGCCTCTCCTCGCGCTGGACGCCAGCGTACGACACCGACGCTCACAGCGAATCCGTCAGTCTGCGTAGGCCGCCCGTCTACATCTCTAGAAACCCCGTACAGAACGGTTTTACGGCTGGGAACACCGTCGCAGACGCGAATCTCGAGTAGGAGCGCAGGAAACGTCGGGGGTATACTTTTCGCGTGTACCACAAAGACCACGAGGCGCTCGACGCGCTATCGCTCTTGCCGCGCGTGATTCACGACGCGGACGAGATCAACCCGGAATGGGCCGGACTGGGGCTCGAGCTGCCGGGGCCGTTGTGGGCCGAAGCGCCCTCGAACTGGCCGGGCCGGGTCACGTCCAGACAGGAAGACGCGTTCGGCGCGATTTACCTGGTGCCGCCGTACAAGATGAAACGCCTGGTGCCGACCATGCGCGAGGTGCGAGAACTCGGCGCGATCGCCGCCGGAATTGACTTCTCGCTGATGCTCGACGCGCCAGAAACGCGACCGCGCACCTCCGCCGATCTGGCCGAACTGAAATCCGCCGTCGGGCTGCCGTTCGTGATCGCCGGGTTGTTGGACCCACGCGACGCCGAATCCGCCGCCGAGGCCGGAGCCGACGTGATCATCGCCGCCTCGAGCCTCTCGGCCTGGCTGGGCGGGCCGCCCTTGGCGCAACTCGTGCCGGACATCCTGGACGCCATCGGGGAAACCAGTTTGTACGTCAAGGGCGGCCTGCGATCCGGGTCGGACGTGCTGCGCTACCTGGCGCTCGGGGCGGACGCGGTGATCGTGCCGGGCGCGCTCAACCCGCACAAACTGCTGGAAGAACTGGCGCAGGTCATGCGCCTGACGGGCTGCAAACGACTCGAGGAGATCAACTATGACCTCATTTTTGAACCGACATTCGATTGAATCAACGGCGTCTCGAGCATCCGCGTCTGGAGCCCCGGCATCGCGGGTTGTTGGAGCCCCGGCATCGCGGGTTGCTCGAGATACGCGCGAGGTGGGTTCGTGATCGCCTTCGTCGAGGGCATCGTTGCCTCCACGCGGGAATCGAGCGTAATCGTCACGGTCGGCGGCGTGGGTCTGGAAATCAACGCGCCGAAAACCACGCTGGACGCGTGCGTGCCCGGAAAACCCGTGCGGCTCGAGACCTTCTTGCTGGTGCGCGAGGATGCGCTGGCGCTCTACGGCTTTCACGACGCGGATCACCTGGAAATGTTCAAGTTGCTGATCACGGTTTCCGGCGTCGGACCGCGCATCGCGCTGACGGCGCTGTCCGGGTACACACCGGGCTGGTTGGCCAAGGGCATCCTGAGTGACGACACCGCCATGCTCTCGAGCGTCAGCGGCATCGGCAAGAAGACCGCAGAACGAATCATCCTGGAATTGCAGAACCGCATCCCGCCGCACCTGCGCGGCGCGGTCGCCACGGCCAAGATCAAGGGCGATAACCCCGCTTTCCGCGATGCGGTCGAAGCGCTGGTCGCGCTCGGTTACCGCGAGGGGCAGGTCAGGACGGCAATTCAGGCGCTGCTGGAAGCCGATCCGGACTCGAGCGCTCAGGATTTGATCCGCAAGGGCTTGACGAAATTGCGTTAATCGAGGGAACACCGTCCGGCACGTATATTCAAAACCGCGTACTGGACGGCGTTCTCGAGATCTGAAGCTGGGTTGCTCGAGCATCGCGCACTCGGTCACAACGATCGAGATCGCACGGTTCGGCGCGCTGGGACGCCCAAAAACCAACCGCTCGAGGCTCGGGCTATGCTGGCACCGTGACAGATACGATCATCCGCGTGCTGGCCTTCATCGCCGGGCTCGCACTCGTCAGAACGGTGCTGCTTTCCGCCGTCCGAACCTTCGTCATGCCCAGGGCGGGCCGGGACGCGATCAACCGCGCCGTGTTCGAGAACGTGCGGCGCGTGTTCAACCTGCGCGCCAAACGATCCGTCAGCTTCGATGAGCGCGATCGCGTGATGTCGATGTACGCGCCGATCTGTTTGCTGGTGCTGCCGGGCGTGTACTTGCTGCTCTTGCTGTTCGGCTTCGCGTTGTGCTTCTGGGCGGTCGGGGTGGAAACCTTCGATCACGCCATCAAGGTTTCGGGCTCGAGCATCCTGACGCTCGGCTACGAAAGCCCGAGCGGTTGGGTGCAGGTGGCGGTTTCGTTCCTGGAGGGCGGCATCGGGTTGGTCATGACGGCGCTGGTGATCTCTTACTTGCCGACAATCTACAGCGCGTTCTCGAAGCGCGAGGCGATGGTCACGATGCTCGAGATGCGCATCGATACCCCACCGTGGGGGCCGCGCATCATCATGAATTACTACCGATACGTCTCCTTCGAGACGCTGGTGGCCGAATGGCGCACCTGGGAGCAGTGGTTCGCGGAACTCGACGAAAGCCATTCCAGCCTGGCGGCGCTGGCGTACTTTCGCTCGCCGCAACCGGGTCGTTCGTGGATTACGGCGGCTGGAGCCGTGCTGGACAGTTGCGTGCTTCAGATCGCGGCCCTCGACACGCCCCGCCACGCGGAGGCGTACCTGTGCCTGACGGCGGGCATCGACGCGCTCTCGCACATCGCGCACGCGCTCGACGTGCCGCACACGACGCCCGCGTACGACCCGAATAATTCCCTGCCCGTCATTGACCCCGAATTCCCGATCAGCATCACCCGCGCCGAGTTCGAGGCTGCCCTGAATGATCTGGCCCGCGTCGAGGTGCCGATCAAACCCGACCGCGAGCTCGCCTGGCGAGTCTTTCACGACTGGCGCGCCCTTTACGACGCGAACCTGCTGCGCCTGGCCGGGCAGATCATGGCTCCATACGCGCCGTGGACTTCGGATCGGAGCCTGCCCAGCTTCGGTTCGAGCAAACCCGCGCGGCCCGCGCTCGAGCCCAGCTTGTCCTGACCCGAACATCCAGTCTCGCGGCTCGAGGTCTCTCGGACGGCGCGAAGACGCGAAAAGGCAAGAATCGAGTGCCGCAGATTGGGACTTTTGACGCCATTCGCTCGGGTGTATCATTTTCGCTCGGAGGACGTATGAACGAGACTGTTACCGGCACGCTGCGCGTCAAAACCGGCTTCGCCGAGATGTTCAAGGGCGGCGTGATCATGGATGTCGTCACGCCCGAACAGGCGATCATCGCCGAGCAGGCCGGAGCGACCGCCGTGATGGCGCTCGAGCGCGTGCCAGCCGATATCCGCAGGGACGGCGGCGTGGCCCGCATGTCTGACCCCGACATGATCGACGGCATCGTCAAGGCCGTCAGCATCCCCGTCATGGCCAAGTGCCGCATCGGGCATTTCGTCGAGGCGCAAATTTTGCAGCAGCTCGGCGTGGATTTCATCGACGAATCCGAAGTGCTGACGCCCGCCGACATGAACTTTCACGTTAACAAACACGAGTTTAAAGTGCCGTTCGTCTGCGGCAGCCGGAATCTGGGTGAAGCCTTGCGCCGCATCGGTGAGGGCGCCGCCATGATCCGCACCAAGGGCGAGCCCGGCACCGGCGACGTGGTCGAAGCCGTCACGCACGCCAGGGGCATCATGGGCGAGATCCGCCGCATTCACGCCCTGTCCGAGGACGAATTGATGTCCGCCGCCCGCGATTTACAAGCGCCATTTGAGCTGGTGCGCTACGTCTGGGCCAACGGCAAACTGCCCGTCCCCAACTTCGCGGCGGGCGGCGTGGCCACCCCGGCGGATGCCGCGCTGATGATGCACCTCGGGATGGACGGCGTGTTCGTCGGTTCCGGCATCTTCAAGTCCGGTGATCCGGCCAAGCGCGCGCAGGCCATCGTCAAGGCCGTCACACACTACAACAACCCCGAAATTCTGGCCGAAGTCAGCCGCAACCTGGGCGAGGCGATGGTCGGGATTCAGGTGGTCGCGCTGACCCCCGAAGAGAAGATGGCGGTTCGCGGTTGGTAATTGGCCAGAAGTCACGGGTCAGAAGTCAGGGGTAACTACGCTCGAGGCTCGAGAGGGATCGAGCCTCGGGCGTTTCAGGGAACACCGTCTAGCACGATTCTCTGAATTTGCGTGGGGGACGGTGTTCTGGTGAAAAAGATCGGTGTGCTGGCCTTGCAGGGCGATTTCCGCGAGCATCGGCACGCGCTCGAGCGGTCGGGCGCGGAAGTGCGCGAGGTGCGACTTCCGCGAGACCTGATGGGGCTTTCGGGCGTGGTCTTTCCGGGCGGTGAAAGCACGACCATCGGCAAGCTGATGGTCGCCTACGGGCTGGACGCCGCGCTCAGGGACTTCCACGCTTCCGGCGGCGCGATCTGGGGCACGTGCGCGGGCGCGATCCTGCTCGCCACGGACATCGGGGGTTCAGACCAGCCCCGGTTGGGCTTGCTCGAGATGACGGTCGCGCGAAACGCCTTCGGGCGGCAGGTGGACAGTTTCGAGACGAATCTGTCTATCGTCGGCCTCGAGACGCCGTTCCGCGCGGTCTTCATTCGCGCACCGATCATCGAATCGGTCGGGGACGGGGTGGATGTTCTATCGCGCGTGGATGAGCGGATCGTGCTGGTCAGGCGGGGTCGCGTGATGGCCGGGAGTTTTCACCCGGAATTGACGGGCGATGACCGCCTGCACCAGTTTTTCCTTCAACAGGTCTGCGACTGAGATGTCTTACGCGCCGATCCTGGCCACGCTCGGGTACTTGATTTCAGCAGACGGCGAACGCGTGCTGTTGATTCACCGCAACGCCCGCGCCGACGACCAGCATTACGGCAAGTACAACGGGCTGGGCGGCAAGCTCGAGCGCGATGAAGGCGTGCTGGACGGCCTGGCCAGAGAATTGCGCGAGGAATCGGGGCTCGAGATCGCATCCCCAACCTTGCGCGGCACGATTTCCTGGCCCGGATTCGGCAAGGGCGGCGAGGACTGGTTCGCGTTCGTGTTTAGAATCGAGCGCTACTCGGGGACGGCCTACTCGAGCAACGCGGAAGGCGCGCTCGAGTGGGTCAGCATCTCGAGGTTGTTGTCCGGCGAGTTGAACCTCTGGGAGGGCGATCGCCACTTCCTGCCGCTCGTGTTTGACGGCGACCCCAGGGTTTTTCACGGCGTGATGCCCTACGACGGCGGCACACCCGTATCTTGGTCGTTCAACAGATAAGAACACCGTCCCGAACGGTGTTCTTAAGAATGCAGAATTTGCGTCTGGAACGGTGCTCAGGGCAGGCGGTATTTCGGATCCATCGCCTGAACGGTGTTCCAGGCGTTCGTTTGCAACGTGTTCGCGGTGCTCGAGTTGACCGTGTAGTTGTTGAGCAAGTTCGGGTTGGGGTCGATCACGCCCGCTGAATTGGCTTTGACCTGGTTGGTCAACCCGACCGGGCTCTTGCTGTACAACAGCGCGTAATACGTCGCCGCCGCCAGGTAGGAACCCTCCGGGGTGGCGTGAATCCCATCCGATTGCTGGAGCGTAATTCCTGAAGTGCTACCCCACGCTTTGCCGACAGGTGCGACCTTTGCGCTTACCGCGTCCGCCCGCGCGTTGGTGCTCGAGACGATGGTCGGGAGCGGCGTGGAATACAGCGAGACTGGAGCGCAGTTCTGGCTGATGTAGGTCGAATCGGTCACGACCCAGTTCTGGTGCAGCACGATCTTGGCGCTCGCGGTGTTGGTCGTGTTGTACGCCTGAACGTCACCAGCGAAACTCGAGACGTAATTGCTAAACGAGTTCACATCGCAGACGGGATTCGTGGTGAACTCTTGCAGCACGATAAAATCCCACTTTCCTCCGCCCGTCGGCCCGGAGGAAATCTTATTTCGAGCCGTCGGTGACGGATCGGTGGTGTTGTTGTAGTGATAATTCAGGCTCGCGCCGGACTTGACGGCCCATTCAAATTGGAACGGATGGAGTTCATCGCTGGCGAGCGTCTGGATCATCTGCGGCACGCTGTTCACAAACGTCAGGCTGTTGCCGATGAACAAGACCTTGATCGGTGCGAGCGGCGTCGTATCCACCGCGTAGTCCACCGTCGCCGAACTCGCGCCGCCACCCGAGACGGCCTGCAAACGGTAGGTGTAGGTATTCGATGGTGACAGGCTGGAATCGGTGTAGGTCGTGCCGGAAACGCTCGTCAGGGCAGCAAAAGCGTTGCTGTTGACCTTGCGGGTCAGCACGTAAGAATTCGCTCC